>JBIKXA010000246.1:0-4026 GCA_044356015.1 Roseomonas sp. | reverse complement strand
GCCATGCCGGGGCAGGGGGTGGCTTTGGGCCTGGTGGCACGCTGGGCGGTGGCGACCCGTGATGGCGATATTCTGGGCGGCGATTTCCCAGGCTGGATCACGGAATTATTCGGCGCGGCGACTATCATGCCACTCGCGGATCGGCGCGGTGAGTGTATCCATGCCGCTTGCCCGCATTATCGCAAATGCTTTGTGGAACATTCCATCCGCCGCGCGGAAGGCGCTTCCATCGTCATTGCCAATCACGCGCTGGTGATGATCCAGGCAGCACTCGGTGGCGGCGAAGATGGCCGCGCTTTGCGCCTGGTATTCGATGAAGGGCACCATTTGTTCGACGCCGCCGATAGCGCCTTTTCCGCCGATCTGACCGGCGCCGAAATGGCGGAGCTGCGCCGCTGGATTTTGGGCGCCGAGGGCGGGCGTTCCCGCGCGCGCGGCCTCAAGCGCCGGTTGGAGGAATTGGTGGGCGAAAAGCCGGAATTGCAGGCGCCGCTGGAAGCCGCCTTGCAAGCCGCGCGCGCATTGCCGGCGGGCGGTTGGTCCGGCCGCTTGGGCGAAGAAGCCGCGCCAGCCCTTGTCGCGGAACCCGCCAATCCGGCTGAGGGTTTTCTGCGCGCCGTGCGCCGCCAGGTGCGCGCGCGCAATGCAGAAGCGGAAGAAGCCGGGCTTTACGATGCGGAATGTGATCTTTTCCCGCTGAACCCAGATATGGCGGAAGTCGCCAGTGCGCTTGAACGCGCCCTGCAACGCCTGGAAGCGCCCATCCGCCATTTGCGCGAAAAGCTGCTGGCGCGGCTGGAAGATGAAGCCGCCGAGATTGAAAGCGCTGACCGCCTGCGGATCGAGGCGATTTGCGGTTCGCTGGAACGCCGCGTGCTGATGCCGCTTGCTGCCTGGCGCGCCATGCTTGGGCGGATTGGTGGCGAAGAACCCACACCCGGCGCGCGGCCCGATATGGTGGATTGGCTTTCGATTGAACGGCGCGGCGGGCAGGATTTGGATGCGGGGATGCATCGGCATTGGCTGGACCCAACCATCCCCTTCGCCATGCAGGTCGCCGCCCCCGCGCATGGCGTGCTGATCACCTCCGCCACCTTGCGCGATGCGCCGGAGGCCGAGGAAGACGACCCCGAAGCGGCGTGGCGAGAGGCTGAGGCGCGCACTGGTGCGGCGCATCTGCCGCTGCCCGCGATCCGCGCCGCGGTGGCATCCCCCTTCGATTACGCCGCGCGCACGCGCTGCATTGTGGTGACCGATGTGGCGCGCGAAAACACCGCGCAAATTGCGGGTGCGATGCGCGATTTGTTTCTTGCATCCGGCGGCGGCGCGCTTGGGCTTTTCACCGCCATTCGTCGCTTGCGCGATGTGCATGGCCGCATCGCCCCCGCCTTGGAAGCAGCCGGCCTGCCGCTTTACGCGCAGCATATTGATGCGATGGATAACGCGACTTTGGTGGATGTATTCCGCGCCGAGGAAAATTCCTGCTTGCTCGGCACGGACGCCATGCGTGATGGCGTGGATGTGCCCGGCCGTTCCCTACGCTTGCTGGTGTTTGACCGCGTACCCTGGCCGCGCCCGAGCATCCTCCATCGCGAACGCCGATTGCATTTATCCGAGGGCAGGCCGAAGGAGTATGATGATCGCATCACGCGCCATCGGCTGCGTCAGGCTTTCGGCCGCCTGATCCGCCGCGCTGATGACAAGGGCGTTTTCGTGATGCTGGATCGGTCCTGCCCATCGCGGCTTTTGGCCGGGCTGCCCCCCGGCGTGCTGCTGCGCCGCATGGGGCTGGCCGATGCGGTGCGCGATGTGCGGGAGTTCCTTGCCTAATCCTGCTCAATCTCCGGCATGCGGTAGCGATCCGCCGGATCAAGCCAGCCCTTGAAATGCGGCGCGCGTTTTTCAGCGAAGGCGGCGCGGCTTTCCAGCAGATCACTCTTGTCGCCATGTTCGTGCAACTTCGCGGCCAGGGCTTGTTGCGCTGGCGTTGGCGCGGGGCGCATCCGGCGCATCATGTGGATGGTATTGACGCGGGCCGCGGGCGGCAGGGTCAGCATGTGGCGCGCCATCTCCAGCGCGGTTTCCATCAACGCTTCCGGTTCCACCAGACGATTGACGAAGCCAAGCTGGTAAAAGCGTTCCGCCGTGAAGCGAAAGCCGAGCGCCATTTCCATCGCGACCGGATAGGCAAGATTGGCGAGATGCCCGTGATTGTAACCGCCAAGCAGCCAGCGTTTTGCCTCAGACACTTCGAAAATCGCCGTATTGGCGGCAACGCGCAAATCGGTGCGTTCCACCAGCATGAAGCCGCCACCCATCGCAAAACCATTCACGGCGGCGATCACCGGCTTTTCCAAGGTGCCGGCATTGAAGGGGTCTTCCATGTCAATCCGCCGCCCGCCCGGGCTTTTATCGGCGAGCGATTCCTTCATATCCTCGCCAGCACAAAAGCCGCGCCCGGTGCCGGTCAGGATGGCGACTTCAAGCGCCGGATCGGTGCGAAACGCGGTCCAGATGCGCGCCAATTCCAGCCGCATTTCATGGTTCAGCGCATTGAGCCGTTCCGGGCGGTTCATCCGCACCACCAGAATCTGCCCATGTGTTTCGGTTTCAACAACGGCCATGGCGTTCCTCCTTGATTTGACCCGCATGATGGGCGGGCCGGGCGATATTGGCCAGGGGGCATTTCCCAAGCCCCGCTTCCTGTTCTAGCCTTCCCCCACAAACCCTTCAGGCAGGAAACCCATGCGCAAACTCACCATTGGCGATGTCACCATCACCAGCATCATCGAACGCGATGGCCCCTGGCGCGCGCCGGGGCAGATGTTCCCCGATGCGCCCGCAGATCAGATCGAAGCGACGCTGAAGGAACTTGAACCCGAAACTTATGATGTCGCTTCCGGTAAGATGGTGATCACCTATCAAACCTATGTCGTGCGCACGCCGCGCCATACGATTCTGGTGGATACCTGCACCGGCGAGGACAAGGGCTATCCCGCGCCGATGGATTTCCCGAAGCAGCCCTGGCTGGATGGGCTGAAGGCGGAAGGGCTTTCCTTCGACGATATTGATTATGTGATGTGCACGCATCTGCATATTGACCATTCCGGCTGGAATACCGTGCTGCGCGATGGCCGCTGGGTGCCGACCTTCCCGCGCGCCAAATATGTATTCCACAAGCGCGAATATGCCGCGTGGGAGGCTTCGACCAAGGCCGGCGAAACGCGCCCGGGCGGCGGCGGTTCTGTTTTCACCATGAATTGCGAACCCGTGGTGGCGGCGGGGCAGGCCATGCTGGTGGATGATGATTTCAGCCTGGATGATTGCATCACCATCGAACCCACGCCGGGCCACACGCCTTGCCATTGCTGCGTGCATATCAAAAGCCGCGGCCAGCATGCGGTAATCACGGGCGATCTGATGCATCACGCGCTGCAAATCCACCGCCCTTCCTGGTCCACCATGTTCTGCTGGGACCCAAATGCCGCCGCTGATAGCCGCACGCGCTTCCTGGGCAAGGTTGCGGATACGGATACCAAGCTGCTGCCGATCCATTTCCCCAATCCTTCTGTTGGGCGCGTGGAATCGAATGGCGATCGTTTCCGCTGGCGATACGTGCGCTAGCGCCCCGCGTTGCGCATCAAGGCCCTGCGCGCGGAAGCGGCGATATGACCGAAGCTATCGTCTATGACTGCAAGGATGGCTTGGCGCGGATCACACTGAACCGGCCTGAGGCGCGAAATGCGCTGAATATCGCCATGTGCGAAGCGCTGGTGGCGGCTACGCGCCGCGCGCGGGAAGATGGCGCGCGCTGCGTGCTGGTGCAGGCTATTGGCAGCGTGTTTTGCGCTGGGGCGGACCTTAAGGAACGTCAGGGCATGGGCGATGACGCGGTGCGTGCGCGACGCCTGAAGGCTTTTGCGGCCTATGATGCTTTGGAACGCTTGCCAATGCCCGCCATTGCCGTGGTTGAGGGGCCTGCCATTGGATCAGGCGTCGAAATCGCCGCCGCCTGTGATTTCATTA
>JBIKXA010000095.1:0-13878 GCA_044356015.1 Roseomonas sp. | reverse complement strand
GCACCGCCAATGAATTGCAGGTGCGCGTTGAATTGCAGGCGGATTGCCTGGCCGGGCTATGGGCCAAGCGCGCCCATGATGCGCGGCGCATTCTGGAAGCGGGCGATATCGAAGAAGGCTTCCGCGCCGCCGCCGCCGTTGGGGATGATACCTTGCAGCGGAAATCCCAGGGCTATGTGCAGCCCGAGACCTTCACCCATGGCAGTTCCGAACAAAGGCTGCGCTGGTTTCGCCGCGGGCTGGAAACAGGCCAGCTTTCTGCCTGCGATACTTTCCAGCCTGGGCCTCTTTAGGCCCGGGCCACTTAGCGCCCCACCCGCGCCGGGTTATTCATTGTGCTGGAAGCGGCATCAGCCCCACCCAGGCCCGGCCGCCCAATATTGCCAAACAGCGCCTGGAGGATGTTCCGTTCCGTCCCAGGTACGGGGGTTTCGCGGGAGACCATCCCGACATCGCGGCCATCTTCGGGCTTCAATTCGCGAATATCCTGAACCACGCCACGACGGTCGAAATTGATCGCCACCACAACTCGGTCACGCAGTTCCAGGTATCGGCCAGGCATCAGCTGGGTATTGCCGCTGATATAATACCAATTTTCTTCATCAAAGGTGCCGCGCGCCGTGGGCGGGCCGAGCAATGCCAGCACATCGGCACGGGTCTGAACCCCCTTGGTGACCTGAGAAAGCCTCTCCGCATCCACCCGATTGCCGCGCGGAACCGGCGGCGGGGCCAGTTTTTCGCAGGCGCCAAGCGCCAGAGCCGCCAGCATCACAAAGGCGCTGATGTGGCGTTTGGTCCAAAAACCGTCAGTCATCATGCGGATTCCAGCCCAAGCCACCCAGTTCGAGATTGACCATTCACCGCTCCGGACCCATGTCCCGCTTCTTCGATAGACACCCTGAGCCTTCGGGGTCAACCACTGCCTTTTGGCTTGGGAACGGGAATCATGGGTCTGCTGAGCGCCTTTCGCCGCCCGCCGCATGAAAGAGCGGGTTTCACCCTTTACGGCGCGGCCGTTGCCGCCGCCCGCGCGCCCTATTTCTACGCCGATCTGGGTGTGCGCGATTCGGTGGAAGGCCGGCTGGACCTCATCCATCTGCATGCCGCGCTGCTGGTCCGGCGCGTCAGGCGCGATGCCGATACACGCGGCCCCGCTTTGGCTCAGGCCGTGTTTGACGCCATGTTTTCCGATATGGATGTCAATTTGCGCGAAATGGGCGTGAGCGACCTGGTGGTCGGCAAGCGCGTGCGTGGGCTGTGGGAGGCGTTTCACGGGCGTGCCAGCGCCTATGAAGCCGCGCTTGATGAGGCTGACCAAGCCGCCATGGCTGCGGCGCTCGCGCGCAATGTCTGGCGCACCGAAGAAGCCAGCCCCGGCGCAGCGCGGCTTGCGCGCATTGCCTTCGCCCAGGCGGATTACCTGCAAACCCAGGATTTTGCCAAGCTTATCAGCGGGCAGGCGCAGTTTCTGGCGCCGGAAGCCATTGGCGATGCTGCCTGAATTTTCCCGCCGCCAGCTTCTGACCGAGCCTCCCCAGGCAGGGGTGGAGGAGGTGCTGGAAGCCACCCCGCTGGAATGTGCCGCCCTTGCCGCACGTTTCGGGATTGAAGCCTTGCGCCACTTCAGCGCGCGCTTCACGCGCAAACCCTATCCGGGCGGGGGCTTGTTGCTGACCGGGCGGATCAAGGCAGAAACGGTGCAGCTTTGTGTGGTGAGCCTTGAGCCGGTGACCGAGCATTTGGACAAGCCCTTCACCCTGATTGTGCTGCCGCCCGAGGCCGCCCCCTCCGAAGACCCGGATGGGCCCGATGAAATCGAGACCGACGCGACCGGCCATTTCGATTTGGGTGAGGCTTTGGCCGAGGAATTGTCGCTGTCGCTCAACCCCTATCCCCGCGCCGCCGGCGCACATTTGCCGGCGGGGCTGGACGATGCGCCCGAGGAAGCGCCGCGCAATCCCTTCGCCAAGCTGGCGGCGCTGCGTGGCGGCAAAGCCTAGCGCCACCGCTGCGATGTTTGCAGCCGATGCGCCTGGCTGGGCGGCTGAGGCGCTGACGGACTTGGCAGAACGCGATCCGATGATCGCCTCCATCCCTGAACGCGCCGGGGTATTGCCTTGGCGGCGGCGCGAGGCGGGTTTTCCTGGCCTGCTGCGGAGCCTCTGCGGGCAAATGATCTCCAACCAGGCCGCCACCGCGATCTGGAACCGGCTTGCTGCCTTGCCCGGGGCGACCACGCCCGAAGGTTTGCTGGCGTTGAATGATGAGGCTTTGCGGCAGGCTGGGCTGTCGCGACCCAAGCTTCGCCATGCACGCGCCTTGGCCGAGGCTTTTGCGCAGGGCCAGCTTTCAGCCGAAGGCTTGGCGGCCTTGCCTGATGAGGCTGCGGTGGCGGCCATTGCTGCCATTCCCGGCTTCGGCCCCTGGACGGCAGAGGTGCATTTGCTGTTCGGTCTGGATCGTCCGGATATTTTTCCTTCAGGCGATTTGGCGCTGGCGGCATCGCTCGCGGCGCTGCGCGGTTTGCCGGCGCGGCCAAGCCCCAAGGAATTGGGCGCAGTTGCGGGCGCCTGGCAGCCCTGGCGGTCCATGGCGGCGCGGCTGCTGTGGCATCACTGGCGCTACGTGACAGGCCGGCCGGCGGGGGAAGGGTAGGGGCGCTCAATCCACCCGAATATTCCCATCGCGGATCACACGCGCCCATCTTTCGCGATCGGTTGCGATGAAATCCCGAAAGGCTTCCGGCGTCATGGGGGCTGGTTCAGTGCCCTGCGCCACCAGCCGCGCACGGAAGGCTTCGCGGGCGAGTGCTGCATTCACTTCCCGATGCAGCCGATCAACAATGGCTGCTGGCGTGCCGGCAGGTGCCATCAGCCCGTAAAAGCCAATGCCTTCATAGCCGGCGACACCCGCCTCGGCGATGGAGGGCACATCGGGCAAGGCGGGGTCTCGCCGCGCAGTTGTCACCGCAATGGCGCGCACGCGCCCGCCCTGGATATGCGGCAGCGCGGTGGGCATGGTATCAAACATCATGGCAAGCCGCCCGCCGATCGTATCCACCATGGCAGGACCAGTGCCACGATAAGGCACATGGGTGATGTCCACCCCGGCCATCTGCTTCAGCAATTCCATGAACAAATGCTGCGCGCTGCCCGTGCCGCTTGACCCGTAATTCAATTCGCCCGGCTTGGCCCGCGCCATGGCCAGCAATTCGCCCAAATTGCGCGCCGGCACGGAAGGATGCACGACCAGAACAGAAGCCACTGTTGAGATCATGGCAATCGGCACCAGATCACGCGCCGGATCATAGGCAAGCCGCAGCAAGGCAGGATTGATCGCGAGCGGCCCGGTAGAACCCATCAGCAGCGTATAGCCATCAGGCGCACTACGCACCACCGCTTCCGTGCCGACAGAGCCACCCGCCCCGGTCCGGTTTTCCACCACCACGGATTGTCTGAGCACTGGTGTCAGTTCCTCGGCCATATTGCGCGCCAGCACATCGGCCGCGCCCCCCGGCGGGAAGGGCGAAATCAGCCGAAGGCTGCGCGCGGGCCAGGCTTCCTGCGCGGAAGCCAAGGCGGGAAAGGCAAGAAGCCCGGCAAGGGCTGCGCGTCTTGTTGTCATGAAAGGATCCCTCTTTGGGCGTGCAGCCCTGGCGCGGGCGATCCGGCAAGGCTTGACGCCCGGAATTGAAGGGCCAGACTAGCTTTGAAGTCCTTCTCAAGGAAGCCCAGCATGTCCATGCCTTTACTTTTTACGCCAATCACCTTGCGGTCCGTGACGCTTCCCAATCGCGTGGCACTTTCGCCGCTGTGCATGTATTCGGCCAAGGATGGTTTGGCGAATGGCTTCCATTTTTCGCATCTGACCGCGGTGGCGCGGGGCAGGGCAGGGCTGATCTTCACCGAAGCAACTGCGGTGGCGCCGGAAGGGCGCATCACCCATGGCTGCTGCGGGCTTTGGAATGATGCGCAAATCGAAGCCTATCGCCCCATCGTTGATGCCATCATCGGTTTTGGGTCTGTGCCCGCCATTCAAATCGCCCATGCCGGGCGCAAGGCTTCGGTGCAGCCGCCCTGGAAGGGCAGCACGCCGCTGCGTGCCGAAGATGCCGCTGAGGGTTCGCCGCCTTGGGAATGCTTTGGGCCAACCGCGGAACCGGTGGGCCCGGGCTGGCACGCGCCAACCGCCATGACGGAAGCGAAAATCCAGGAAACCGTGCAGGCCTTCGCCGCTGCTGCGGTGCGCGCGGCCAAGGCAGGGTTTCGCGTGCTCGAAATTCACGGCGCGCATGGGTATTTGATTCAGGCTTTCCTCTCGCCCATCGCCAATAAACGCAATGATCGCTACGGCGGAGACCTTGCCGGGCGCATGCGCTTTGCCTTGGAAGTGACCGAAGCGGTGCGCGCTGCCTGGCCCGCTGATTTGCCGCTATTCTTCCGCATCTCCGCCGTGGATGGCCCGGCCGAGGGCTGGAGCCTGGATGATTCCGTTGTGCTCGCCAAGGAATTGAAGGCGCGTGGCGTGGATGTGGTGGATTGCTCGGCGGGCGGAATTTCCGGCGGCCCCGCCTTCCGCGCCAATGATTCGGGGCAACCCTTGCGGAGCCGCGCGGAACGCCCGCCGGGCTTTCAGGTGCCCTATGCGGAACGTGTGCGGCGCGATGCGGATGTGAAAACCATGGCGGTTGGCGTAATCATTGCCGGTGACCAGGCGGAGGCCATTTTGCAGGAAGGCCGCGCCGATCTGATCGCTGTCGGGCGCGAATTGATGTATGATCCGTATTGGACGCTGAAAGCCGCCGAAAGCCTGGGTTGCGATCCGGGTGCGAAGATGTGGCCCGATAATTATGGCTGGGCCATTCAGCGCCGCGCGGAGATCATGGCGGCGGCGGGGCGGCGATAGTCGTCTTTGTGGTGAAGTGGCGCAGAAATTGCTGCATTATGCCCTTATGAACAGACGCAGTCTCCTCGCCGGCCTTGGTGCCGGTCTTTTGGCCCAGCCCGGCGCCGCTTCGGCCCAGGCCTGGGCGCCCACCCGGCCCGTGACGATCATTCTGGGCTTCCCGCCAGGCGGCGCCTCAGATGCCGCCATGCGCATCATGCAGCCTGTTTTGCAGGCAGCTTTGGGTCAGCCGGTGGTGATAGACAATCGCGCTGGCGCCGGCGGCAATATCGGCGCGCAAGCCGTGGCCCGCGCCGCGCCGGATGGGCATACCATCGGTTCGGCCAATATCGGTACGCTGGCGGTCAATCCCGCTTTGGTTCGCAATATGGGCTTTGACCCCATGGCGGATCTGGCGCCTATTTCCACCATCTTCAATGCGGTGAATGTGCTGGTCTGCCCAGCCAATCGGCCCTTCAGGTCGGTGGCCGATATCATCACCGCCGCCAAGGCGCGGCCCGAGACGATCAGCTATGGCACCGGCGGTGTCGGCTCGCCGGGGCATCTGTGCGGCATCTTGTTTGACCATATCGCCGGCACGCGGACCGTGCCGGTGCCGTATCGTGGTGGTGGGCCGCAAATGCTGGCCCTTGTCGCGGGTGAGCATGATTTCGGCTTTTCGCCCATGGGTACGGTGCTGACCCATGTGCAGGCGGGCACCATTCGCGCCTTGGGTGTCGCCACCAAAACTCGCGCGCGCGAATTGCCCGGTGTGCCGAGCATGATCGAAGCCGGGCTGCCGAATTTTGAGGTGCTGAATTGGGATGGTTTTGTCGTGCCCGCCGGCACGCCCGCCCATATCCGCGCGCGGCTTGGTGAGGTGATCCGCACTGCCTTGACTGACCCCGGCGTGATTGCGGATTTTCAGCGTCGTGGGCTGGAAGCCTGGCCAACCACAGAAGCTGCCTTCGCCGCACAATTGGCGGCTGATGCGGCGAAGTGGCAACCGCTGATCCGCGCGGCGGGGATTGAACCAAGCTGAGTTTTGCCAGAGGCCAGACGGTCTGGCCCTTGCGCGAAATCGCCCTATAAGGCGCCTGCCCCTTTCAGGAACGCAGCGCCTTCATGATTCGCCTTGATAACATCAGCAAGCAAAACGGTCGGCAGATCCTGTTCATTGAGGCGTCTGCCGCGCTGCAAAGGGGCGAGAAAATTGGGCTGGTCGGGCCGAATGGTGCCGGCAAGACCACGCTGTTCCGCATGATGACGCAGCAGGAACAACCCGATGAGGGGTTGGTGATTGCGGAAAAAGGCCTGACTATCGGCTTTTTCAGCCAGGATGTCGGGGAAATGTCCGGCCGCAGCGCGGTGGCCGAGGTGATGGATGGCGCGGGCGCCATCAGTGAAGTGGCAGCCGAATTGAAGGCGCTGGAAATCGCGCTTGGTGATCCGGATCAGGCGGATCAGATGGACCAACTGATCGAACGATTTGGAGAGGTGCAGGCGCGGTTCGAGGAATTGGGCGGCTATGCGCTGGAAGGCCGCGCGCGTGAAGTTCTGGCAGGCCTGAGTTTCAGCCAGGAGATGATGGAAGGCGATGTTGGCGCCTTATCCGGCGGTTGGAAAATGCGCGTGGCCTTGGCGCGCATTCTGTTGATGGCCCCTGATGTCATGCTGCTGGACGAACCGAGCAACCACCTTGATCTGGAAAGCCTCATTTGGCTGGAGAATTTCCTGCTGGCCTATGATGGTGCGTTGCTGATGACATCCCATGATCGGGAATTCATGAACCGTATCGTCAATAAGATCATTGAAATTGATGCGGGTTCATTGACCACTTATGCGGGCAATTACGAATTTTATGAACAGCAACGCGCTTTGAATGAAAAGCAGCAGCAGGCGCAATTCGAACGGCAGCAGGCCATGCTGGCCAAGGAAATCAAATTCATCGAAAGGTTTAAGGCCCGTGCCTCTCACGCGGCGCAGGTGCAAAGCCGGGTCAAGAAGCTGGAAAAGATTGATCGTGTGGAGCCGCCCAAGCGGCGCCAGACCATCCTGTTCGAGTTTCCGCCCGCGCCACGTTCTGGCGATGATGTTGTCAATCTGAAAAAAATTCACAAGAAATATGGCGATCGCGTGATTTATGATGGCCTGGATTTCCTGATCCGGCGCAAGGAACGCTGCTGTGTCATGGGCATCAATGGTGCCGGCAAATCAACCCTGCTGAAGCTCGTGACCGGCTTCACGCAACCCGATGCCGGCACGGTCACTTTGGGTGGTAGTGTGAAACTGGGCTATTTCGCGCAGCATGCCATGGAATTATTGGATGGCGAGCGCAGCATTTTTGAGACCATGGAAGATGCCTTTCCGCGCGCAGGCCAAGGTTCCTTGCGCGCCCTGGCCGGGTGCTTCGGCTTTTCCGGCGATGAGGTGGAAAAGAAATGCCGCGTGCTGTCCGGCGGGGAAAAGGCCAGGCTGGTCATGGCGCTGATGCTGTATGATCCGCCCAATTTTTTGGTGCTTGATGAACCGACCAACCACCTTGATATGGCGACCAAGGAAATGCTGATCAGTGCCCTGGCCCCTTATGAAGGCACCATGCTTTTCGTCTCCCACGATCGGCATTTTCTGGCCTCCCTTTCCAACCGCGTCTTGGAATTGACGCCGGAAGGCATCCATGATTTTGCCGGTGGCTACACCGAATATGTGGCGCGCACAGGTCAGGAAGCGCCGGGCCTGCGCAGCTAGAAAACGATCTTTCGCAGCCTTTGCCAGACGAGCCAAGCGGCATCAGCGCTTTTGCCCCGCGGCGCGGCATTCGGCGGCGCTGGGGCGCTTCAACCCCATAATGTCGCGCAGCGTGCTGCCGGGATATTCCTTGTGGAAGACGCCTCGGCGCTGCAATTCCGGCACGACCAGGCGCACGAAATCCTCATAGGCGCCGGGAATATGCGTGGCGGCCATGACAAAGCCATCACAAGCGCCGCCATGGAACCATTCTTCCATCTGATCCGCGACCTGCTTCGGCGTGCCGACAAAGGCGTGGTGTTCATGCACCGTCCCGCGGCCTGAAACCTCGACAAAATCACGCACGCTGGGGTTCTTCTTGCCGGAGAGCATAATCACGCGATCACGAAAACCATGCCAGGACAGCCCGGCCAATTCATCATCCGTCAGCGGTTCATCATAAGGCTTGCTGCCCAAATCCCAGTTCAGCACTTCGGAAAGCAGCGTCAGCCCATCAATGGGCCGCGCGGTGCTTTCGATCACCGCCTGTTTCTCGGCGGCCATATCGGCGCTTTCGGCGGGAATGGCGTAGCAGGCGGGCAGGATTTTCACGCTATCAGGATCACGCCCTTCTGCGGCGACGGCGGCGCGAAATTCGCGATATTGCTTCTTGCCATTTTCCAGATTGGGATAGATCACGAACACCGCCTCACCCCAGCGCGCCGCGAAGCTGCGGCCCCTGCCGCTTTGGCCTGCCTGCAACAAAACAGGATGGCCCTGCGGTGAACGCGGCACGGTGAATGGCCCGCGCGATTTGAAATACTTGCCCTGATGATCCAATCGCCGCACGCCATCCGGCTTGGCGAAGGCGCCGCTTTCCTTATCCACAATCAGCGCATCATCATCCCAAGCACCCCAATGGCCCATCACCACTTCCATGAACTCATCAGCGCGATCATAGCGCAGATCATGTTCAAGATGTTCGCTATGGCCGAAATTCAGTGCCTCACTATTGTTCAGTGACGTCACGATATTCCACGCCACGCGCCCGCGCGTCATCAGATCAGCGGTCGCGAAAAGCCGCGCCACATGATAGGGTTCGTAATAGGTGGTGGAATAAGTGGCGCCGAGGCCAATGCGCTTGGTGGCGGCGGCCATCATCATCACGATGGTCAGCGGATCAAGCTTCACGGCGCGCACGCCATGCGCCACGGTGTTGCGAAAATCATTGGCATAGATATCGGGCATCGCGAGCCGATCATCGAAGAACGCCATGTGGAATTTGCCATCTTCCAGAATGCGCGCGATGCGCTGGTAGTAATCCGGCGTCAGAAAATCGCTCATGGAAGCGGGGTGACGCCAGGAACCGGGCAGATTTGAACAATTCTGCGCCTGCAGGAAGGCAACCATGGTCATTTGGCGATTGGTGCTTATCATTGGAAAAACCCCTCAGGATCAGACAGGAATATCAATATCAAGCAGCGGCGCATGCTGCTGGCAGCCATAGACATCGGTATCGCCAATGCCCCCCGCCGGCACCAGGCGCGGAAAGGTCGCCTTGATCGCCATGGCGGCATCATAAGGCGTCAGCAGCACATCCTTGGGTGCCACGCCATAAAGCCGCGCAAACAAGGCTTCGGTAATCACGCCGGAAGCGCGCACCTTTTGATAGAGCGCGGCATCATCAAAGACGATATCAATGGTCAGGTCGAAAGGCCCGGCATTCTTGCTTTTGCAGATTCGCGCCAAATCACGGATGCGAGCCATTTGCTGCCTCAAACCTCCTCATAGGAAATCGGGAAAATCTCGCGCGGGTCATCCAGTTCCAGCACGTGATAAATGCTGAAGCGATAGACCGGGCCGACAGGAATATCGGAAGGCGAGAAAGGGAAGGCCATATTGCCTTCGCGGCAAAGCCGGCCTGGGAAATCGGTGTGCAGCATATTGGTGCGCGCAATGCCAAGCACGGCGGCGGCGATTTCCTGCGTATCCGCAATCACTTCAATCACGAAGCCAACTTCATGGCCGGCGACATCACGCACCGGTTCACGCGCGCCCATCACGCCATCCAGCCCATAGGTGCGGATGGTGAGGGTATAGCTTTCCGGCCCGGCGCCGAAAGCCTGCGCTTTCTCACGCACAATGCCGCGCACTTCTTCCAGAAATAGCGGCAGGCGCGCGATCAATAACGGGTCGCGCGTGCCGCAGATGGAAATGCTGCGATAGCCCGCCATTTCCACGCCTTCCAGCTTCACCGTGTATTGCGAAGCCGGGGTCCAGCGCATGCCGGAAATGCGCACGGCGCGATCACTCAGCGCATCAAAGCGGCAATCGGATGTATCCAGCATGCCGCCCGGTTCAATGTGATGAATGGGGCTGCTGTTTTCATGCAAGGAATGATTGGCAATCGAAAGCGGTGTGCAGCGGCGGATGGGGTTCATCGCCTCACACTCCACACCATCTTCGCGCACCGTCACCAACAGGCAATCATGGCCTTTCGGGATGGAAGGAGTGGCGCCGCATTCCAGCATTTTGCCCGCATACCAGGCGGGCGCGGGCGGCAATTGCGCGCGGATCGCGGCGGCAGCCCAAGGCGCGGGATCACTCGCGCGGCCTGCCAGAATCACTTGCGCGCCGTTATCCAAAGCCTCCATGAAGGGTTCCGGCCCCATCATGGCAACAACGCGGCTGGCGCGATCCAGAACATCGGCGGTCAGCGCTGGCTGATTGCTGAGCGGGTGAATGCGCCCCGCCGCCAGCCGGCGCTGCAATTCGGCGCGCGGAGGTTCAGCGCGGATCAGGGCCATGCGGAAATGCAGCCCTTCTTCCGCAGCGATATCGCGCACCAGCTGCGCTGTCAGATCAAGATGCGGATCGCCCCCCGCACCGCCAGAGGTGCCGATCATCAGCGGAATGCCGGCGCCAATCGCCGCGCGCAGCATCAGGCGCAAATCGCGCTTGATCGCCATGGTGGAACAGAACGGCACACCCGCGCCCAGGTAATGCGGGCCGGGATCAACGCTGCCGCCATCAACGCCAATGATATGCGGGTTGCGCGCCATGCCGGCTTTAAGGCTCGCTTCCGGAAAGCCGTAGCCCAGAATGGCGCTGGTGGAGAGAATGCGAATTTCCTTCATGCCGTTCCTTACCCCTTGCTGGCGCGCAATACGCCGCGCCTTGGGTGAAGGCTGCCATGAAGCAGGCCGCGCGTATAGCGCCGCCGAGGCGTGTTACAGCAGCACCATATCGTCGCGGTGGATGATTTCATCGCGTCCGCGCCAGCCGAGGATTTCTTCCAAAGCTTCACTGCGATGCCCGGCAATTTGCCGCGCCGCATCGGCATCATAAGCGCTAAGCCCGCGCGCCACTTCAACACCCTCAGCATCGCGCACGCTTACGGGATCGCCGCGCGAAAAATCGCCTTCCACGGCGCGCACACCTGCCGGCAGCAGCGATGAACCGCGCTTCAGCGCACGCGCCGCGCCCGCATCCACCACCAATGTGCCAAGCGGCGCCAGGCTGCCCGCGATCCAGCGCTTGCGCGCGCTGCGGCCTTCCGGCAGCGGCAGGAACCAGGTGCAGCGGGCCCCTTCTTCCAGCGCGCGCAGCGGGTGGTCGCGTTGGCCGAGCGCGATTGCCATCGCCGTCCCAGCCCCGGTTGCGATGCGCGCGGCGATCAGTTTTGTCCGCATCCCGCCCGAGGAATAGCCAGGCGGCGGTTCGCCACCCATGGCCATGATCTCATCCGTCAGGCGTTCCACCACGGGCAGATGCTGCGCTTCGGGGTCCTTGCGCGGATCGGCGGTATAAAGCCCATCAATGTCTGACAGCAGCAGCAGCGCATCGGCCTGGATCATCTCGGCCACGCGGGCCGCCAGCCGATCATTATCGCCGAAGCGGATTTCCGCCGTGGCCACCGTGTCATTTTCATTGATGACCGGCACGCATCCAAGGCCAAGCAGCGTGGCGAGCGTGGCGCGCGCATTCAGATAGCGCCGGCGATCTTCGGAATCTTCCAGCGTCAGCAGCAATTGCGCTGCGTTCAGCCCATGCGCGGCGAGGGCTTCCTGCCACGCTCCGGCCAGGCGGATTTGCCCAACCGCGGCGGCGGCCTGTTTTTCTTCCAGCCGTAAGCGCCTGCGCGTCAGCCCAAGCGCCTTCCGCGCCAAAGCAATCGCCCCGGAAGAAACCACCACCACTTCAGCGCCCCGCGCCCGCAACGCCGCGATATCGGCGGCGACGGAAGCAAGCCAGGCGGCGCGCGGCGCGGCGGTGGCGTTATCCACCACCAGCGCGGAGCCGATCTTCACCACAATGCGCTTGGCATCCTTGAAGCGGGGCTGGGTCGGGTTGATCATGAATTGCCGCTTACCATGGCAAAGCGAGCCCTGTCAGCGCGCCGCCGCGATCATATCCGCCAGCGCGCGCAGCAATTCCGGCACGCCCTCACCACTCGCGCCGCTGATCAGCATGACAGGCTTGCCTGCCGCGCGGGAAAGCGCCTTGACGCGGGATATGCGCGCCTGCGGCGTCATGGCATCGGCCTTATTGAGCGCCACCAATTCCGGTCGGCTTTCCAGCCCATGGCCATATTCAGCCAATTCGCGGCGAATGGTGCGATAGGCCCGCGCAGGATCGGCGGCCGAGCCATCCACCAAATGCAGCAGCACCTTGCAGCGTTCCACATGGCCAAGGAAGCGCGTGCCAAGCCCCGCCCCTTCCGCCGCGCCTTCAATCAGGCCCGGCAGATCGGCCAGCACAAATTCCTCGGTCGCGTTCAGGCGCACCACGCCAAGCTGCGGGTGCAGCGTGGTGAAAGGGTAATCCGCAATCTTGGGGCGCGCGGCTGAAACCGCGGCCAGGAAGGTGGATTTGCCCGCATTGGGCAGGCCCACCAGCCCGGCATCGGCAATGAGCTTCAGCCGCAGCCAAAGCCAGCGTTCTTCCCCCGGCCAGCCCTTATCGGCACGGCGCGGCGCGCGATTGGTCGAGGTTTTGTAATTCGCATTGCCAAAGCCGCCATCGCCACCCTGCGCCAGCACCACGCGTTTGCCGAGCTTATCCAGGTCCGCGATCATGGTTTCGCGGTCTTCGGCGAAGATTTGCGTGCCCACGGGCAGTTTCAGCACCACATCATCGCTGGCCGCGCCAGTACGGTCAGACCCTGCGCCATTGCCGCCCTTACGCGCCTTGAAATGCTGGGCGTAGCGGTAATCAATCAGCGTATTCAGCCCGGCCACGGCTTCGGCGATCACATTGCCGCCCTTGCCGCCATTGCCACCATCCGGGCCGCCAAATTCGATGAATTTTTCGCGCCGGAAGGCGACAACGCCATCCCCGCCATCGCCGGCCTTGACCCAGATTTTCGCCTCATCAAGGAATTTCATGGGCTGATCCGCGGGGCATCATGATCCCCAAAACAAAACGAGGGCCCCAAGGGACCCTCGCCTTCAGGGATACGCTGGAAGCCAGGATTATTCCGCGGCCTGCGGCAGTGGCTGCACATTAACATGCACGCGGCCTTCGGATTTGCGTTCAAACACCACGCGGCCATCCACGGCGGCATGCAGGCTATGCTGGCGGCCAGCATAGACATTGTCACCCGGGATCATCTTGGTGCCGCGCTGCGTGACGATGATGGAGCCGGCATTGACCGACTGCCCGCCAAACAGCTTCACGCCGAGGCGCTTACCGGCGGAATCGCGACCGTTGCGCGAAGAACCGCCCGCTTTCTTATGTGCCATGGCTGGGTTCCTTTCCGATCAGGCTGCGTTGATGGAGGCGATGCGCAGCACGGTCTGGTGCTGGCGATGGCCATTCTTACGGCGGCTATTCTGCCGACGGCGCTTCTTGAAGATCAGCACGCGGTCACCGCGATTCTGTTCCACCACGGTCGCGGTGACGCTGGCGCCCGGCACGGTCGGCGCGCCAATAGCCAAGCCCGCTTCGGTCGCGATGGCCAGAACGTCATGGATCGTCACGGTGGCGCCGGGTTCGGCCTCCAACCGTTCAACGGTGAGCACGGCGTCTGGCGTGACGCGGTATTGCTTGCCGCCGGTGCGGATAACTGCATAGGTCATGGGGATGCCCCGAAACTCTTTCTAAACGTGACTGCCCGGCCCTCGCCCAAGGCAAAAGCCAGCCGCCCCAGGCGCAGGGCGCCGGGCCGGAAAGAGCGCGCATATAGACGGGCGCATCCGGCCCGTCAACGTCAGAGATTGCGCCGGGAAGCCCAGGCAATTATAGGAGCGTCATCGTCCGAGGGGG
>JBIKXA010000007.1:0-42347 GCA_044356015.1 Roseomonas sp. | reverse complement strand
CCAATTCGGTCATGGTGCGCATGGTGGAACGCCGTGCCGTTGACCCCCAGCGGCTCCGCAGCATCTATCGTAGCCAGACCTTCCCGACGACCGGTTATGGGCATGCGCATAACCTGAACCCGCAGCTTGCCGAGCGCATTCGCAACGCCTTCTTCAACTTCAACTGGGATGGCACCGCCTTAGCGCGGGAATTCAACAAGTCTCAGCCGCCGCAGGAAAAATTCATGCCCATCACCTATCGGAATCATTGGGAAGTGATCCGCCAGATCGATGCGGCCATGGAAGTGCGTTACACCTGCCGCTGAAGCAGGTTTCGTCGCGCTGGCCCGGGGTTAAGGCACCCGGGCCAGCCAATTCATAATCCGGGAATGATAGATGCTGCTTACCATCTCAGGCCTTACCAAGCGCTATCCTACCGGAGATCTCGCCCTTGGCGGCGTTGATCTGGCCGTGCCCAAAGGGCAAGTCATGGCGCTGATCGGCCCTTCCGGTGCCGGCAAATCCACGCTGATCCGTTGTGTGAACCGCTTGGTCGAACCCAGCGCCGGCAGCATCATGCTGGATGGAACCGAACTCACCAAGCTTGGCGCCGGGGCGCTGCGCCGCGCAAGGCGGCGCATGGGCATGATCTTTCAGGAATATGCGCTGGTCGAACGGCTGAGCGTGATGGAAAATGTCCTGTCCGGGCGGCTTGGCTATGTTGGCTTCTGGTCTTCATGGTTTCGGCGCTTTCCCCGCAAGGATGTGGAAGAAGCCTTTCGCCTGCTGCATCGCGTTGGTCTTGAACATATGGTGGACAAGCGCGCTGACGCGCTTTCAGGCGGGCAGCGTCAGCGGGTTGGCATTGTGCGTGCCCTGATGCAGGGGCCGCAATTGCTGTTGGTGGATGAACCCACCGCAAGCCTGGACCCCAAGACCTCGCGCCAGATCATGCGCTTGATTCTGGAATTATGCGAAGAAAGGGGCTTGGCCGCGATCATCAATATCCATGATGTCGCGCTGGCGCAGCAATTCGCCCGCCGCATTGTGGGCTTGCGTGCGGGCCAGATCGTATTCGACGGCCCGGCCACGGAACTCACCGCCGATGTGCTGACAACGATCTATGGTGAGGAAGATTGGTCGAGCACTATTCGCGCTGTCGGCGAAGATGATGATGAGGCCGTCGCTGCATGAGCGCCACGGCCTTTGACGCTGCTGCCGCGGCTCGCCGATGGCGTCCACCGCCGCTGATCGCCTCCCCCATCCTGCGATATGCGATTTACCTGGGCGCTTTGGCCTATGCCTTGCTCGCGATTGGCAGCATAGACGTCAATTGGGCACGCGCTTCCGAAGGGCTTGAACGCGGGCTTCGCTTCATCTTGGGCTTCTTCCCGCCTGATTTCACTTCGAAGCGCCAGGACATCATGGAAGGCCTGCTTGAGAGCCTGACCATGACCGTTGTCTCGACCGTGATCGGGGTGGCCTTGTCCATCCCGGTGGCCGTGGGGGCCGCGCGCAACCTGGCGCCTTTGCCGATTTATCTTTTCTGTCGCGCCATCATCGCCCTGTCGCGCACTTTTCAGGAAATCATCATCGCCATTGTCTTTGTCGCGATGTTCGGCTTCGGCCCGCTTGCCGGCATGCTGACCCTGGCTTTCGCCACCATCGGCTTCATGGCAAAGCTGATCGCAGAGGATATTGAGGATATCGCCGAAGAACAGGCGGAAGCGATCCGCGCGACCGGCGCTTCCTGGTTCCAGCTTTTGGCCTGGGGCATCCTGCCGCAAGTGCGGCCCCGCCTGATCGGGCTTTCCGCCTATCGGCTGGATATCAATTTCCGCGAAAGCGCCGTGCTTGGTCTGGTTGGCGCCGGCGGTATCGGGGATACGCTCAATACGTCCTTTGATCGCTATGAATTCGACACTGCGGCGGCCGTGCTGCTGATCATTATCGCGATTGTGCTTGTGGCCGAGTATTCCTCTTCCTGGCTGCGTCGAAAGGTGCAGTGACATGCCGCTCAGTCATTCAGCCGAAGGCTTGCCCATCTGGCGGCGCCGCACATCACGCGGGGAAATGCTGGTCTGGTTCGGTTGGCTTTCTGGCCTTGCCCTGGCCATCGCCTGCTTTCAATTCATTTCCGAGCGGACGATTTGGGCGTTTTTTTGGGATGCGCCAACCCAAGGGGCGGATCTTGTGGACCGCATGTTTCCCCCTGCCTGGACCTATGCCTCCGTGCTTTGGAAACCGATGTGGGACACCATCAACATCGCCACGATCGGAACCCTGCTTGCGATTTTGATCGGCTTTCCAATGGCCTTCCTGGCCGCACACAACACCACACCATCCGTGCTTTTTGTGCGACCCATCATGCTGTTCCTGATCGTATCCTCACGTTCCATCAATTCCCTGATCTGGGCCTTGATCCTCGTCATCGTCTTCGGGCCGGGGATGCTGGCTGGCATTCTTGCGATCGGGCTGCGTTCGGTGGGGTTCATCGCCAAGCTGACCTATGAGGCGATTGAGGAAATTGACCGGTCCCAGGTTGAAGCCGTCACAGCTACCGGCGCCTCCAACCCGCAAGTACTCGCCTGGTCCATCGTGCCGCAGATCATGCCAGCCTTCGCGGGCATCAGCGTGTTCCGCTGGGACATCAATATCCGGGAGGCCACGGTGCTGGGCCTGGTGGGCGCTGGTGGGATCGGGATGCAATTGCAGGCATCCATCAATACACTCGCATGGCCGCAAGTGACCATGATCTTCATTCTGATCCTGCTGACGGTGGCGGTGTCCGAATGGCTCTCGGCGCGTGTGCGCCACGCGGTGATTTGATCTGCGGGGGAAGCATTCGAAAAGCAAGGCCTTTGCAGGATGAAGTCAAGGCGCTGCGCCATAACGCAGCGCCCTTTTTGATTCAGGCTTCCCCGTAATGGATGCGGCGATAGGGGCGGGACACCACCGTATCATCGGTGTGCACATCCCAAAGGCTGGCGCTATTGCCGCTTTGATGCGCTTCGAACATCGCGCCCATTTGGCCAAGCGCACTCACGGTCTGGCCGCGCACGCCAAAGCCATTGGCGACACCCGCCAAATCGCCCCGGCCATGGATGACAATGCCGGCATCAATATTGCCGGCGCGGAATTTGTGGATTTCTGCGCCATAGCCGCCATCATTGATGATCGCCATCAGGAATTTGGTGCCATGCCGGCGCGCGGTTTCCAATTCCTGGATATGCATCAAAAGGCTTCCGTCACCTTCAATCAGCAGCACCTTGCCATCCTTGCGCGCGGCAGCAACACCAATCGCCGCCGGCAGGCCATTGCCGATGGCGCCGAAATCACTCACCACATGGTAACGCTCGGCAGCGCGGCCCTTCAGATAGGTCATGGCAAAGCCAAGGTAATGCCCGCCGCCGATCACCACATCCCAATCCTTCGGCACCACCGCATCCAATTCCATGATCGCCTTGCGCGGATCAACCGTGCCAGGCGCGATGGTGAATTCCTTGCGGTCCGGCACATCGGCGGCAATCAGCGCGGCCAGCTCGTCACTGCGGAAGCGCTTGCCCGATGCACCATGGCGCTTGATGGCAGCGGTCACGGCTTCCGCCGCCGCCTTGGCATCGGCGCGGATATGCAAATCCGCCGTGCGCAGCCCCTGCCATAGCCCCCTCGGGCCGATATCAATCTGCACCGTCTGCGCGCCGGGATAGAGGTAACCGCTTTCCGTCGTATAGGCGCCGAGCCCCACGCCAATGCCGATCACCAGATCGGCTTCCGCAAAGCGTTCACGCGCGAAATCACTGGCATAGGCGCCAGAGATATCCATGGCGAAGCGATTGCCGGTAAAGAGCCCCTTGGCTTGCAGCGATGTCGTCAGCAGCGCGCCCATGGCTTCCGCCATTTCTTCAATCGCTTCGCGCGCCTTGGAAAGCTTGGCACCTCGGCCCGCGATGATGATGGGCTTTTCGGCAGCCGCGATCATCTCGACCAGTTTTTCCACCAGTGTCGGGTCCGGCTGCGGGCGCTGCGGCGCCGGCAGATAATCGGCAGATGGGATGTAATCCACCATATGCGGATAGGCCTGCTTTTGCAGGTCCATCGGAATGCTGATCACGACCGGGCGGCGTTCCAGCGCGGCGAAATGGAAGGCTTCGCGCACATTATCCAAGGCGCGATCCATGGTCTTGACCGAGATATGATGCGCACCCGTTGCTTGCGTCAGCGGCGCCATATCAATCTGCTGAATGTAATACGGCGCGGCAATCGGCGAATCGCCGGCAAAAACCACCATCGGCGTATTGGCACGCGCGGCAATGGCAAGCCCGGTCATGATTTGCGTAAAGCCCGGCCCGCAGGTGGTGGAAGCCACACCCACCTTGCCGGTGGCGCGTGCATAGGCATCGGCCATGGCAACGGCGCAGTGTTCATGCCGCGCATGGATGATGTTCATCCCTGGCTGGCGCTGCATCGCCTCGGTCCAATACATATTCGCATCACCCATCAGGGTGAAAAGCGTATCGCAGCCTTCTTGCGCGAAGACATTTGCCAAAACATCGGAAAGCTTGGGCGCTGCCATGATTATTTGTTCCCTTTACCAAAAAGGCCACTGAGCCATGAAAGAAATGCCCGCCAGAGCAGGCTGAAAGCGTTGATTTCCGCCGCCGGCGCGGGCGGTAGCGGGGCGGGCGGTGGAGGCGTTGGTGCCGCCACCGGCGCTGGCGCATCCGCGCTGGCCTGCGGCGCGGCTTCCGGCGCCGGCGCAGCAGCAGGTGCCGCGGCCATGG
The DNA here is from genome assembly GCA_044356015.1 of Roseomonas sp. GTDB lineage: Bacteria > Pseudomonadota > Alphaproteobacteria > Acetobacterales > Acetobacteraceae > Neoroseomonas. The sequence goes on along the minus strand of JBIKXA010000007.1, from coordinate 37,584 downwards.
CGCGGTTTGCCATGTTATTCGCGAATTCCGCCAAAAGAGCGCGCGCGACATGCACGCCGCCGGCATTGGCAAAGGTCTCCAATGGCCCGGTCACGGTGAAGCTGCCATTCACGGTCAGCCTGGTGGCATCGCCTTCCGCCGCCGCCAGCACATCCCCATTCGCCAGCGCGCGGGATGCGCCGCGTTGGTCTATGCCGCGCCCTTCAATGCGGCAGCGATGCGCATCATGGTCGTAATCAAGCTTCGCCTCACCACGAAACGCCGCGGTGGTCGGGCCGAATTTCACCTTGATGGCGCCGCGCCAAAGGCCATCGCCAGTGGGCGGCGCCAATTGCGCGCCGGGGATGCAGGCAGCGACCTCGGCCGGGTCGCTCAATAAGGGCCAAACCACGCCAAGCGGCGCGGGGATCAGGGTTTCTTCCGAAATATCGGGCATGGTGCTGTTTAGAGTCCTGTAAGAAGGACGCAGCCTGCGCAAAGCCGGCGCCGGGCGCAAGCCCGGGCGTGCGGAGCAACTACAACCCGACCGGTCTGCCCGCCACCGTCACTGAAAGCGCTTCAGGCTTCAGCAAACGCCGCGCGACCCGCGCCGCGTCATCGCGTGTGATGGCGCGCAACCGATCAGCGCGCCCATCCAGCCAATCCAACGGGCGATTATTCTTCTGCATGCCGAACAGCGTATTCGCAATGCGCCGGCTATCGGTGAATTGCATCGGTAAAGACCCGGTCATGAAGGCAACGGCTTCGGCCATCTCCGCCTCGGTCGGCCCATCGGCAGCCATGCGCGCCCATTCCTCTCGCGTCACGGTCAGCGCTTCCGCGATTTTGGCATTGTCGCTCGCCACACTGCCCAACAGCACGCCGCCACCGAAACCGGTATTGAGCCCGATGCCAATGCCATAGGTCAGCCCGCGCTTGACCCGCACTGCTTCTGTCAGGCGCGAGGAAAACCCGCCACCACCCAGAATACGCAGCACGATCTGCGCGGCTTCAAATTCGGGGGCACGTGCCCCGATGCCCTCATGCCCGAAAATCGCCTGCGATTGCGGGCTATCCAGCCCAATCACCTGCTGCCCGAAATGGGTAAAGCCCGGCAGGGCGGGCGGCGCAGCTGGCGCGCCCGCAGGCAGGTCAGCGAAAAGCCGCTCAAGCAGCGCGGCAAGCTCCGCCGGGCGGATCGCCCCGGCGGCGGCAATGGTCAGGCCATCGCGCCGCATCTGCTGGCTGAGAAGCCCGCGCATTTCCTCGACACTGATGGCGGCGAGGCTTTCGGCTGTGCCGCTCGCGCTGCGCCCCGCCGGATGTGCAGGAAAAGCCGAGGCCCAAAACCCCCGCCCTGCCAGGCCGCGCGGCGTTTCAAGCGACTGGCGCGCGCCTGCAATCGCCCTGGCCCGCAGCCTTTCCACCGCTGCCGTGTCCAGCCGCGGCGCTGTAATGGCAAGCCTCGCCAGGCGCTCGGCTTCCGGCAGCGTATCCAAAAGGCAGCGGAAGCCGCCTTCAAACCCGTCGCCATCGGCGGAAAAGCCAAGGCTGATCCCGGCATCGCGCAGCGCATCAGTGAAGGCGATGGCCGGCATATCCCCGGCCCCTTCCGTCAACAGCGCGGCGGCAAGGTTGGCGGTACCCTCCCGCCCCGGCGCATCAAGGCTGGCACCACCATCCCAACCCCAGGACAGCGAAACCACGGGCACGGAATGATCTTCGACCAGCCAGGCGGTAAAACCATTGGCGACAACGCGCTGAATGGGCAGGCGAAATTGCGTGCTCATGCTTGGGGCAACAACCAGGCGGCGGTATTTGGCGCGCTGGGCAGCACGGCCCGCGCGGCGGCTTCCACCTGATCCCGCGTCACCGCGCTGATCCGCGCCGGCCAGAATTCCACCGCATCCAAGGGCAGGCCAATCGAAAGCGTGCCCCCCACCATGCGCGGCGCGGCGCCAAAGCCATCCAGTGCCAGCATGGCGCCCGCGGTCAGTTGCCGGATAGACCGCGCCACCTCCGCTTCCGTTGGGCCTTGCTGGATCAGGGTTTCGACAACGCCATTGGCGGCTTCTTCCAGCCGTTCCGGCGCCACACCAGGGCGCGGCATGGCGGAGAGGAAAAATTCCGTCATCCCAGCCGCATCGCCATCATACCCCGTGCCAGCCGAGACCGCGAGGCCGCTTTCCACCAGCGCCTTATGCAGCCGGCTGCCCTGGCCGCCGCCCAGCAAATGCGAAAGCACTTCCAAAGGCAGCGCATGCGCGCGCTCCCCCGACGTGAGCGAAGGCGCCATCCAGGCTTTCAAAAACAGCGCATCCCGCGTCATGGGGTCACGCCGGATCAGCCTGGGTTCCGCGGCCTGGGTCGGCGCCGGCGCACGATCCCGCCGCACGGCCTGCCGCGCGGGAATGCCGCCATAATGCTTGTCCACCAGGCGACGCACTTCGTCTTCCGGCACGGCGCCGCTGATCACCAACGTCGCATTGGCTGGCGCATAAAACCGCGCATGGAACCCTGCCAGATCATCGCGGGAAATGGCGCGAATCTCATCCTCCCAGCCGATGATCGGCCTTCCCGCCCAATGCTGGCGGCCCCAAAGTGCTGCCGTAAACGCCTCCCGGAAACGTGCCCTGGGGTTGGAATCGGTTCTTTGCTGGCGTTCTTCCAGCACCACGCCACGCTCGCTCTCCATGAACTCCTGCGGGATCAGCGGCGCCACCATGCGGTCCGCCTCCATCTCCAGGATCATGCCAAGGCGCGAAGCCTCCACCGCCTGGTGATAGGCCGTGACATCGCGCGACGTGAAGGCATTGTCATTGCCGCCTTCCCGCGCCACCAGTCGCGAAAACTCTCCAACCCCGACCTTCGGGCTGCCCTTGAACATCATATGTTCCAGGAAATGCGCGACCCCCGAGCGCCCCGCCGGGTCTTCCGCCCCGCCGGCAGCATAGAATAAATACTGCGTCACCACCGGCGCGCGGCTGAAGGGGATGAAGGCAACCTCCAGCCCATTCGCCAACCGCCAATGCCGCGCACCGAATAACGGCCTTTGCGGCGGCGGCGCGGCATTTTGCGCAAGTGCTGGGCTTGCCGCGCACAGCGCAGCGGCAGAGGCAAGGGTCTGGCGTCGGGTCAAACGGATCATGCCTCCAAAGATGGTATCAGACAGGGCGCAATCCAGGCCGAATGGCGCAGATTCAAGCCAAAAGGGAAGGTTGACGCCCTTAAAAGCGACGCAACAAAAGTTCAGCGCAATAGGGGATCAGCTTATGGTGTAGTTTCGCCTATTGATCTGGCGAGCCCTCAGTCAGCCTCTCCCTTATCTCCCCAACCAGCGCGCCAGACGCTCTGGCGCCGCCGCCATATCCGCCTCCCGCCCGCAATAGGAAAAGCGCAAAAACCGCCCGCCGCGCCCGCGATCAAAATCAAGCCCGGTGGTGGCGGCAATACCCGCCCCTTCCAGCATGGCTGCCGAAAACGCCGCGCTGTCATTGGTGAGTGCGGAGACATCGCACCAGAGATAAAACGCGCCATCGGCCGCGGCGATACGGTCAAACCCAGCCTTCGGCAGGCCGGCCAAAAGCGAGGCGCGGCTGCGCGCATAGGCGGCCTTATTGCCCTCAAGTTCCTCGCGGCAATCCATGGCGGCCTCAGCCGCCACCTGGGCGATGTGGGGTGCGCTGATGAACATGTTTTGCGCCAGGCATTCCACCGGGCGGATCAGATCCTCGGGCAGCAGCAGCCAGCCGATGCGCCAGCCGGTCATGGACCAGTATTTGGAAAAGCTGTTCACGACCACGGCGCTGTCACTGAAAGCAGCCGCACTGCTTTCCGCGACCGTGCCCCAACTCAACCCGTGATAGATTTCATCGCTGATCAGCCGCACGCCCTCGGCATGGCACCAGCGCGCAATGGCGGCCAATTCATCCGGCGCCAGCATGGTGCCGGCGGGGTTGCAGGGGCTTGCGATAATCAGCCCCGCCGGGCGGGGGTCGAGCTTTTCCAGCATGGCGACGGTCGGCTGAAACCGTGTTGTCGCATCACATTCCAGCAATTGCGGGCGCATGCCCAAAGCCTGCAGGATATTGGCATAAGGCGGGTAGAAGGGGGCAGCCATGGCAATGGCATCGCCCGGATCAAAAGCCGCCAGAAAGGCCAAGGGAAAAGCGCCCGAAGCGCCCATGGTCACCGCAATGCGCCGCGCCGGCACAACCAGCCCGTAATGATCCAGATAATGCCGGGCGATACGTTCACGGAGCGACACCAGCCCAAAGGCTTCCGTATAGCCAAGCGGCGCGCCGGCATTGAGCGCGCGTATCGCGGCCTCAGCCGCGCCGCGCGGGGCGCCGGTGCCGGGTTGGCCGACCTCCATCCGGATAATGCCTGGCGCGCCGGGCGGCAGGCTCGCCGCACGCGCATTGGCCGCCGAGATTACATCCATCACCAAAAAGGGCGGCGCTTCCGCCCCGCGACCGGTCTTGAGCGCCATGCTCAGCGCCCAAAACTGCCAAGCGCAACACCGCCGCCGCGCGGATCGCCAGCGCCAATGCAGGCCGGGCCATTGGTGGGCACCAGCCCGGCGCAGGAAATCACCACGCCGCGCCCCGGCGCTGGCACCCCGGTAAAGGGATCAGCCGGCCCGCCCCGGCGCTGGACCGCCGCCAAGGGAAGTGCGGTTGCCGCCAAGGCCGCCTGCCCGCCACTGCCCGAAGCCGCCGCGCGGAAACGCCGCAAATCGGGCCTCGCAAGGATTGCCACCGGCAAGGGTGCGGCTTCCACCCGCCCGATCCCCGGCGCGGCAGCCAGCAAAATCCCTGTACCCGGCACAATACGCCCCGTGCCAAACAGATTATTCATGCTGAAGGCACAGGATACCGCATTGCCTTCCCTATCCAGCGTGATCAGCGAAGCCCCTGCCCCCGCCCCAGCCGCACTGTCTGCGGGTACCTGGCCCGCCATCGCGGCTTGCAGCGCGCCAGCCATCCCCGGCGATGCCTCGGTGCTGAGCAGCACCAGATCAGACCCAAGGCCCGAGCGCGCGGCACCGGCCACACGCACCCGCGTCGTGCGGAGTTCGGCTTCCGTCAGCCCGCCGCCAGATATGGCGGACCCTTCCACGAGGCGTTCCGCCAGATTGCCCTGATACAAATCCCCAATCCCAAGCGGCGCGGCGCGAAGCTGTGCGAGAGTCGCGCTCAAATCCGGCTGGGTGATGCGGTCATCAAGCCTGAGCACACCGCCGCCCGGGCGGGCGAAAACCTGCCGCGCACTCGGGTCCTGCAACAAAGGCCCGGCCACCACGGCCAGATCATCGGCCAGCGTGCGGCTGATTTCCGTGCCCAGGCGGGCCAAATCCTCGGCGGGGCGGATCAGATCCTCGATCCTGAAGCGCCCGGCATTCAGGTGCAGCGCGAAAAGCCCGCGCGCCATGGCGGGCAAGGCGGCTGGGCGGTCAGTGCCGGCAGGGATTTCCGTCCGCGCGCCGGCTGGGAAAATGATGGCGCGCGCCGTGCCGCGCTGCGCGTCCAAAGCAACGCAAGCCCCCCCGCCGCCAAGCCCGGCCCGAGACGGTAGGGTCACCGCCATGGTGAAGGCGCCGGCCACCGCGGCATCCACGGCGGAACCGCCGCCTGAGAGGATATCGCGCGCCACAATCGCCGCGCGGGGCTCATCCGCCGCCACGCCACCCAGGAAGCCCGAGACATGGCCCGGCGTACCAAAGGGGGTATTCGAACGGCCCGTCACGGCATCAACTGTGCGATCCACGGTGGATTCCACCGTCTGGCAAGCCGCCAAGGCCAGGCCGAGCCCAATCCCGAGCAGACCCCGCCCCAGTTTCAACCTGCTGCCGTGATACATCATGCCGCAATTCTTCCTGACTGGCCGCGCCGGCAGGCGCGTCGCCGATAGGGATTAGCATAGAAGCGCCCGAGTCCAAGGGCGGGGGCGCAGAATCGCTGCTTGCCTCAGGGCGCGGGGCGGGCTTGGTTAAGGGCATCGCCACGCCGGGGAACCCGCCACAATGCAAAGACGCCTGCTGCTTACAGCCTTCGCCGCCACCTTGGCCGGGCCAGCCTTGGCCCAGGGTTTTACCGATGCGCAGCGCGCCGAAATCCTTGGCATTTTGCGTGATGCGCTGCGCCGCGACCCGACCCTGCTGCGTGAGGGCCTCGCCGCGCTGCAAGCGGCTGAGGATTCTGAACGCAATGCGTCTCAGGCCCATGCCATTCGCGCGCATGAGGCAGCATTATTGAGGAACCCTGCCGACCCGGTGCGCGGCAATCCGCGCGGCGATGTCACGATTGTGGAGTTTTTCGACGCGCGCTGCCCCTTCTGCAAAAGGCTGGCGGGCGAGATGGCCGAATTGCTGAAGAAGGACCGCAATATCCGCGTGGTGATGAAGGATTTGCCGGTGCTTGGCCCGGCTTCGGTGGTTGCCGCGCGCGCTCTGCTCGCCGCGCAACGCCAGGGCAAATACAATGAATTCTATGATCGGCTGATGGCTTTGCGTGGCGAGCCGACGGAAGCCGCAATGCGCGCAGAGGCCGAGCGGATCGGCATGGATATCGCGCGCTGGCAGCGCGATATGCTGGACCCTGTCTTGCAACAGCGCATTGATACCAACATGGAATTGGCGCGCGCGCTCCGCATTGAAGGCACGCCCGCCTTGATTATTGGCGATGCCTTCATTCCTGGCGCGGTGCCTTTGGCTGATCTGGAACGCGCGGTGGCAGAGGCGCGCCGCGCGCGGAGATAATTTTTACGGCGCCGTAAAGCCGGCCTTCTTGTGGCTGCCATCGCAATAGGGCGCCTTGGCGGTCTGGCCGCAGCGGCAGAAGGAAGCCTGCGGCGTGCGGTCAATTTCCTCGCCCGCCGCGTTCTGCACAATCATGGGGCCAGAGGCGCGCACGGAACCATTTGGTTGCGGGTCGAGATTAACGGGGCCGGTCACGCCGGAGATATCGCGCCCTTCGCGCTTGGCCGGCGCGCCGGTCAGCGGAATGCCGGCACTCTTGTGGCTGCCATCGCACCAGGGGCCGTTCTTGGTCGCACCGCAGCGGCAAAGCCAGGCCTCACCGCCTTCAATCGGTTCGCCCTTCAGGGTGAGCTCCCCCTTGAAGTGCAGCGGGCCGCCGTCGCGCGTGGTGATGATGGTTGCGGTCATGATGCGTGTCTCCGAATGAAATATAATTGACAATGTGGGGCCTTACGCTGCGCCTGACCAGCCCGCCCCAGGATCAATCGGGAAAACGGGGCGCGGCAGGCGCTTCCAGGGGAAATTCACCAGGACAGGGCTGGTGAGGCCCGGCACATCCACTTCCAGAATGCGCTCATCGGGGAAGAATTCATCAAAGCCGGCGCGGAAATGCCCGCGAGATTTCACGACAACCACGCGCGCGGCGGCGATATCCACGCCGAACATCTCCATCATGCGCGGTTCATGGCATTGGCGGCGCAGGCTTGCCACCACCACGCGGATGCCGCTGCCTTCCAGTTCAAGCAAAGCGGCCGGGCCAAGGTCAAAGGCGCGCCCGGCCATGGTGCCGCGCCGACCAACGCCCTTACCGTCCGACAGCTTCAGGATGCGCGCGGGGGCTGAGAAGCTTTCGGAAAACTCACTCGGGTTGCGGTTGAATTGCGCGGTGAAGCGCGCCCCCTCGCCAAGCCTATGCGCTTCCTCGGCCAGGTCAGGATCAACGAAATTGGCCAGCACCACGCCCGCCACACCCGCTTCATGCAAGGCGCGCAGCACATAGGCCGTATTGCCGCGCCCGCCGCCGCCCGGGTTATCGGCGACATCGGCAATCAGCACCGGCGCCGCGCCCTCACCCGCCGCCTTGGCGCGGGCAGTAACATCGGCAAGCGACATCAGCTTCGCCACATAGCGCTGCCGATCCGCCCAGGTGGCGCGCGCGATCTCAAGCGCTGCCGCATCCGCCAGGGCTTGATCCCCACCGCGCGCGGTCACAATCACGGTCATGCCGCATTTGGGCAAATCGGAAAAAACAAAACCGCCGCAGATGGAGGCATTGGCGATGCGCTGATCGCGCGCCATCAGCGCCTCACATGCCGCCATGCGATCCGCATAGGGGCCGCGCGCGGTCAGCAGGCTGACCGAGGGCGGCGTGATCGGCAGCCGCACGAAACCACGCGCAAAGCGCTGACCGCCAAGCGCCTCAAGCAGCAAATCGGCAGCCTCCGCGGCGCGTTCGCGCATATCCACATGCGGGTTGGTGCGATAGCCGATAAAGGCATCCACCGCGCCGATCAGTTTTTCGCTGATATTGCAATGCAGATCATGGGTACAGATGATCGGAACGGCGGGGCCCACAACGGCGCGGATCATCGCCGCCATGGTGCCATCGCTATCCTCATCGCCAGTCGCGCTGCTCGCGCCATGATTGGCGATATAGACACCATCCAAGGGGAGCGCCGCCGCCAGACCAGCCCGCATCTCATCCAGCGCATCATTCAAAAGGCTTTGATCAATGGGACCGCCCGGAGGCGCCGCCATGACCAGAATGGGCACAGGCTCCCAAGGCCCGGTCTCATCCATGCGCTTGTAGAAACCCGGAATCTCCGATGGCAGATGGCTGACCGGCTGGCGTGCCAGGCGCGAGATCGCCTCCCCCCGTTCCAGGCATTGCCGGGTGAAATCTTCCCTCACGGTGACTGGCGCGAAGGCATTAGCCTCCAAATGAAGCCCCAGAATGGCGATGCGCGGCGCGCGCGGCTTTGGCGGAAGCATTGCTGTAACATTCTCCAGGATAGACGTGTCGCGTGACTTGTATAAACTTGACCACCAGAAAGATAATTGAGGGGAAGTTTGCTGGGCACGCAATCCACCACTACCGAGGCTGAGGGGAAGGCTTTGCCGCGTTTTGCGGTGGAGTTTGCCGTCCCTGATCTGCGCCCTTGGCTTGGCGGGAATTGCGGCATTCCAGGCGTTTGGACCTTCACCGCCGCCGCACCCGGCCCGCATCTGGCGCTGGTGGCGCTGACCCATGGCAATGAAATCGCGGGCGCCGCCGTGCTGGCCGAAATGCTCGTGGCCGGCATCCGGCCGGAACGCGGCAGGCTCAGCCTGATCTTCAACAATATAGACGCCTTCCTGGCCTTTGATCCGTCAAACCCGACAGCGACCCGCTATCTGGATGAGGATTTGAATCGGCTTTGGGGTAAGGATCGGCTGCAAAGCTCGCGCGATTCGCGGGAAATGCGCCGTGTGCGCGAATTGCTGCCTGTGATCGAAAGCGTGGATGTGCTGGTGGATTTGCATTCCATGCTCTGGCCATCCGATCCGCTGACCCTGGCCGCCGATACGGATCGCGCAATCAGGCTTGGCCAATCGCTCGGCACGCCGCGCCTGACAGTGGCTGACCCCGGCCATGTTGCCGGGCGGCGCTTGGTGGATCATGCACGCTTTACTGCCCCTGGGGCGAACGCCGCCGCCGTGCTGGTGGAAGCCGGGCAGCATTGGGAAACAGCGACCATCACCGCCATGGCCACCACAGCGCGCCGTGCGCTTGGGCTTTATGGCATTGCCGGCCCAGCCCCGCCCCCCTGGCCGGAGCCCCCTTTGCTGGCGCGCGTGACCGAAACCGTCACGGCCACATCGCATAGCTTCATTTTCGCGCGAGATTTTCGCGGCGGCGACATCATCCCAAAGGCCGGCACGGTGATTGCCCAGGATGGCGCGCGGGAGATTCGCACCCCGCATGATGATTGCCTGTTGGTCATGCCAACCCCAGTGGCGCCGCGCGGGCATACCGCCGTGCGCCTCGCGCGGTTTGAAGCGCCTTAAGACCCCCGGGGCTTGCGCGAAAGCCCAGGCCGCGCTTGCCTGCCGGCCTTGTGTAACTTTGGGGAAAACCAAATGCCTGCCTTGAACCTGATCACCTTTGCGGACGCGGCCGGAAGCCGCGCGGGCGTGCTGCTTGCGGGCGGGCGCGTGCTTGACTTGGCCGTGGCGATGCCGCCGGCGCGTGACATGATTTCCATCATCGAAGCCGGCGCGCCGATGCTGGCCGCCATCCGCGCGCTTGCCGCCGCCCCGCCCGCCAATGCGCTGGTCGCGCTTGAAAGCGTTGCGCTGCAAGCCCCCATCCCCAAGCCGCGCCGCAACGTGTTCTGCGTCGGGCGCAATTACATGGATCATGTGGCGGAAGGTGATCGCACCCGCGGCATCACCCAAAGCGAGGTGCCGAAATACCCGCAATTCTTCACCAAGGCCGCCGATTGCGTCATCGCCCCAGATGCGAAGGTGCCAACCCATGAAGGTGTGACGAAGTGGCTCGATTACGAAGTTGAGCTGGTGGCCATCATCGGCACGGCCGGGCGTGACATCCCCAAGGAAAAAGCGCTTGAGCATGTCTTTGGCTGGACCATTGGCAATGACGTGACGGGGCGCGATTTGCAGCGCCGCCATGGGCAATGGTTCAAGGGCAAATCGCTGGATCGTTCCTGCCCGCTGGGGCCGGTGATTGTGCCGGCGAGTGATTTGAACGCTGCCGATCTGGCGATTGGATTGAAGCTGAATGGCGAACAACGCCAGGCAAGCCGCACCAGCAAGATGATCTTCGACGTGCCGGAAATCATTCATCAGCTTTCGTCAGGCTTCACGCTATTGCCGGGCGATGTGATCATGACCGGCACGCCTGAGGGGGTTGGCTATGCCATGCAGCCGCCGCAAACGCTCAAGGCGGGCGATGTGATGGAACTGACCATTGAAGGCATTGGCACGCTGACCAATACCATCAGTGATTGATCTGCCCGGAGCATTTCCAAGCCAAGCGGAAACGCTTGGCGGCTCGGGAAATGCGACCCAACAAAGGCTTGGTGTCTGTTCGGTGAACGGCTGTGAACCGTACAGCCACTAAGGAAATCTGCCTCAGCTTCGACAATGGGCCGGAGCCTGAGGCAACCCCTGGCGTGCTGGATGTGCTGGCACATCGGCGCATCCCCGCGCTGTTTTTCGTGATTGGCGAAAAGCTGCGCGTCCCGGCCGGGCGGGCGCTCACGGAAAGGGCGCGGGCCGAGGGGCATAGGATCGGCAATCACACGCTGACCCATGGCGCGCCGCTGGGGCGCCGCAGCGGCGCCGAAGCGCTGCGCGAAATCGCGGAAACCGATGCGCTGATCGGCGATCTTGCTGCGCCCGAGCGGTTCTTCCGCCCCAATGGCGGCGGCGGAACCCTGGGCGCGCATTTGCTGAATGGCGCGGCGGCACGCCATTTGGTGGCACATCAGGCGACCATGGTGCTGTGGAATGCCGTGCCTGGCGATTTTCGCGACGCCGATGGCTGGCCCGCCACCGCACACGCCATGCTGCGCGCGGCTGAGGCGCCGGTGATGTTGGTGCTGCATGATCTGCCCAATGGCGCCATGCGGCATTTGGACCGGTTTCTGGGGCAAGTGCTGGATCAGGGCTGGCGCTTTAGCGCCGATCCGCCGCCTGATTGTGTGCCACTCAGGCGCGGTGTGCCGGGGCCGGATTTCGCGCGCTTTATCAGCGGGAATTAGACAGGGCGCGCGGGCACGCCCATCACCGTCGCACCCGGCGCCACATCTTCCACCACCGCCGCCCCGGCGCCTACCACCGCGCCGGCGCCAATCACAACACCGGGCCGGACCACGGCGCCTGCGCCGATCAGGGCGCCGGCGCCAATCCTGACACCTCCCGCCAAAACCGCGCCGGGGCCGATATGCGCGGCTTCCGCCACCACGCAATCATGCTCCACAATCGCGCCGGTATTGATCAGCGCGAAAGGGCTGATCACCGCCTCGGCCCCGATCACGGCGCGGGCAAGGATGGCAGCACCCTCCCCGATCATGGCGCCATGGCCGATCAGGGCCGCCGGGTGGATCAGGCTTGGCAGGGCAAAACCGGCAGCGCGAAGCCGCCCCGCAGCGGCCAGACGCTGCGCGTTATCGCCAACCGCAGCATGGGCAAACCCAATGCCCTGCCCGGCCAGCGCGGTGAGCAGGCTTTCATCCCCCAGCACCGGCAGGCCGAGGACCTGGCCGGTCTTGGGTGCGGCATCAACAAATCCGGCAATGTCATACCCGCCAGCCGCCAGCAGCAGATCCGCCATCGCCTTGCCATGCCCACCCGCCCCCAAAAGCAGAATGCGGTGGCGTATCACGGCGCGGCGCCGGGCCGGGGGAGCGCCGCCGCGCGGGGCGGCAGGGCAAGCCCGCCAGGTGCCGTGCTGGCCTGCGCGGCCTCGCCCGTAGCGCCCTCACGTTTCGGCATGCCGCCGGCATTTTCGATCACGCGCTGCACGCCGCCCGCTGCCTCAGCCGCTGCGGCGAAGGCGATATCGCCCCAATGCCGGTCCAAAAGCCCGGCTGGGATTTCATTCATTTGCAACACGCGGCCCAGTTCCTGACCATCTCGGCGAGAGACAATCCAGAGGATTTCCACCCTTTGCATGCCCCGTCCAACCGGGACGACATTGACGCGCCCATCAGTGGCAAAGCCCGCGCCATCCGCAACTTCTTGCGCCAGAATGCCATTATCGCCCAATGAATCGCGCATGCGTGCCGTCAGGCTTTCATTGCCATCGCCCGGCGCGCCGCGCACCGGCAGCAGGTAAACCCGTGGCGGCCCGGCAGCCGTCAGTGCCGAGGGGGCGGTTGATTTCCGCGCCGCTTCCGCCCTCAGCAGCAAATCCGCCGCGCGGCGGGCGGCATCATTGGCCACGTCAGCGAAAAGGGCCGGGCTGGGCCGCGCCCAATCGCGGGCTGGGATGGCACTGCCCTCGGCCACCCCTTGCGGGGCGCCATCGGGATCGAACAGGGCATATCGTGGCACCACGCGGTTGCCTTCAAGGCGCATATCCACGGCCAGGCGCCAATCAAGCGGCAGGGGCGTATCGGCCACCGCCGGCACTTCGCGCTTGAGCAGCGCTTCCGCCATGGCCTTGGCGAAGGCTTCGGATTCGGTCGCGGTGAGCATTGCGGCGTCCGGGATTGGTATCGCCAGGCGATAGGGCGGCGGCACCACCAACCGACCGGCCATGCCGCCCGGATTGCCACGAAAGGGCTGCGGCAGATCGCCGCAGGCCGCCAACGCCAAAAGCGCCAAACCCGCCAGGAAGCGCCGCTTCATAGCATGACACAGGTGGCAAGCAGCGTCAGGAAGCTGAGGACCAGGAACATGACAAGGTAGGGCATGGGCGCTTCATGCCATGGGCGGACCCGGGCGGGAAGATCGGGCCCGATTTCCCCGGCGCGGTTTCTGTTCTAATCAGGTCTCAGTCCCCATTCACGCATTGGCTTTCGCTCCACATGAACACTACCCCAGCAGCGGCCGAAAAAGCCGCGCCGCGTTATGATTTCACCCGCGCCGAACCGCACTGGCAGCAGGCCTGGCAGGATCGCGCCTGTTTTGTGGTGCCCGATGTGCCGCCGGAAGGCGCCCGGAAATACTATGTGCTGGAAATGTTCCCCTACCCCAGCGGCAAGATCCATATGGGGCATGTGCGGAATTACACGCTGGGCGATGTGGTGGCGCGCTACAAGCGCGCGCGCGGGCATTTGGTGATGCACCCGATGGGCTGGGATGCCTTTGGCCTGCCTGCCGAAAACGCAGCGCGGGAGCGCGGCATTCACCCTGCCAAATGGACCTATGACAATATCGCCAATATGCGCGCGGAATTGCAGCGCATGGGGCTTTCCTTGGATTGGGCGCGGGAATTCGCGACCTGCGATGTGGAATATTACGGGCGGCAACAGAAATTGCTCCTTGATTTCTGGCGCGTCGGCTTGGTGGAACGCAAGGAATCCTGGGTGAATTGGGACCCGGTGGATGGCACCGTACTTGCCAATGAACAGGTGATTGATGGCCGCGGCTGGCGTTCCGGCGCGCTGGTGGAAAAGAAGCAGCTTAGCCAATGGTTTCTGAGCATCACGAAATTCGCGCCTGATTTGCTGAAAGCGCTCGGCGGGCTGGATCGCTGGCCGGAACGCGTGAAGCTGATGCAATCCAATTGGATCGGGCGGAGCGAAGGGGCGAAGGTTCGGTTCAAGCTGGCGGAAGCGGTGAGCGCCAGCCGTCCTGATGATCCGAGGGCTTTGCCCGAGGGTCTGAATCAGGCCGGCGCGCCGCAGGCGCATATCAACGAAGTTGAAGTATTTACCACGCGCCCGGATACGCTGTTCGGTATGTCGTTTTTAGCCGTTGCAGCAGAGCATCCCTTGGCGGCGGCCGCCGGCGCGCGTGATCCCAAGGCGGCTGAGTTCATCGCCGAATGCCGCCGCATGGGCACATCGGAAGCCGCGATCGAACAGGCGGAAAAGCGTGGCTTTGATACGGGCTTCCGCGTGAAGCATCCCTTCAACGGGCAGGAATACCCGGTCTGGATCGCGAATTTCGTGCTGATGGAATATGGCACGGGGGCGATTTTCGGCTGCCCAGCGCATGACCAGCGCGACCTTGATTTCGCGCGCAAATACGGGCTTTCCGTAACGCCGGTGGTGCTGCCGCCTGGTGCGGATGCTGCAAGTTTCTCGGTTGGTGATGTTGCGCATACGGAAGATGGCGTCGCGTATAACTCAGGCTTTCTGGATGGGCTTGGCGTGGCGGCGGCGAAGCGGCGCGTGATTGATGAATTGGAAAAGCAGGGCGCCGGCACGGGCATTGTGAATTGGCGGCTCCGCGATTGGGGCGTTTCGCGCCAGCGCTATTGGGGCTGCCCCATTCCCTTCATCCATTGCGATGATTGCGGCGTGGTGCCGGTGCCGGATGATCAGCTTCCGGTGCGCCTTCCCGATGATGTGGATTTCGCGAAGCCGGGCAATCCTTTGGACAACCACCCAAGCTGGAAGCATGTGGCCTGCCCGAACTGCGCCAAGCCCGCGCGGCGGGAAACCGATACCTGCGATACTTTCGTTGATTCATCTTGGTATTACGCGCGCTTCTGTTCGCCCCGCGCGGCGGAGCCCGTGACGCGCGGCGCGGTGGATGGCTGGTTGCCGGTGGATCAATATATCGGCGGGATTGAGCACGCGATTTTGCATTTGCTCTATTCGCGCTTCTTCTCCCGCGCCATGAAAGAAGCGGGGCATCTTGCGGTGGATGAACCCTTCGCCGGGTTGTTCACGCAGGGCATGGTCCAGCATGAAAGCTACAAGGGCGCCGATGGCCGCTGGCTTTACCCGGAAGAAGTTGATTTCGCGATTGGCGCCGATGGCACGCGCAGCGCCACCGTGAAGGGCAGCACCGAAGCCGTGACGATTGGCCGGGTTGAGGCCATGTCCAAATCCAAGCGCAATACGGTGGACCCGGGCGCGATCATTGCGAAATACGGTGCCGATACGGCGCGCTGGTTCATCCTTTCCGACAATCCGCCCGAACGCGATATGGAATGGACGGAAGCGGGTGTGGCTGGTGCTTACCGCTTCACGCAGCGCGTGTTTCGCATTGTGGAAGCCGCACTGCCCGCCCTGCCGCCCGCAGGCACGGCGCCCGAGGATACCGGCAAGGCGTTGCGGCGCGCCACGCATCGTGCCATCGCAACGGTGACCGAGGCTTTGGAGACCTTCGCCTTCAATGTCGCCGTTGCGCGGCTTTATGAATTCGCCAATGCCATTGAAGCGGCGAAGGATGCGCCGGGTGGGGCAAAGCGGGAAGCGCTGGAACTGCTCGCGCGGCTTTCTGCGCCGATGATGCCGCATTTGGCCGAAGAAGTGTGGTCCTTGCTGCGACCCAATGACTCATCGCTGGTCGCGGAACTGCCCTGGCCCGAGCCCGAAGCCGCGCTGCTGGTTGCGGAAAGCATCACCCTTGCCGTGCAGGTATTGGGCAAGCTCCGTTCCACCATCGAAGTGCCGGTGGGCGCCAGCGAGGAAGCGATTTTCGCTGCCGCCGAGGCGGAAGAAAACGTCAAGCGCGCCATTGGCGACAAGCCGATCAAAAAGCGCATTCATGTGCCGGGACGGGTGGTGAATTTTGTCATCTAGTGGCCCGATCGCTGCTGTCGGTTCCCGAAAGCAGCGTGAATCGGTCCGTCAAACATGTAGCTAGTCGTGCGCGGGGGTATATTGGGAAGGGAAGGGGTCAGCATGGATCGCACCACTAGGCGCACCCTGATCGCGCTGGCCGCGCCGTTGCTGGGGGCGGGCTGCGGCTTTCGGCCCATGTATGGCCGGGGCGGCGGAACAGAGGATTCAAGCGTCGCGGCGTCTCTTGCGTCCGTCAAGGTCGGGCTGATGCTCGAACGGCATGGTCAATTGATGCGCCGGCGCCTGGAACAGGGCTTGGCGCCCAAGGGGCGGGAAGGCGTTTCGCCAAAATATGATCTGCGCGTCGGGCTTGCCTATGCCTTGGAACTTCAGGGCTTTCGCCGCGATGGCTTTCCAAGCCGGGTAGGTTTCAATGCCACGGCCAATTGGTTGCTGTTTGATCTTGGCGCGCCGCCGCGTGAAATCACGCGCGGCGCGGAGCGCGCATCCGACGCTTACGACATTCCGGACAACCAGTTCTTCGCTGCGGATTTTGCGCGCGACACCATGGAACGCCAATTGATCGAACAACTGGCGCAGCAGATCCTGGAACGACTTGCCATTCATTTCCGATCCGCGGCGCAAGGCCCGTCACCCACCTGACCATGGCCAAGATTGATGCGCGGCGCATTACTGGTTTTCTGGGCGATCCGCCTGCCACGACGCGCGTGGTGCTGATTTATGGCGATGATCTGGGGCTGGTGCGCGAAAGGGCGGATCAACTCACGCGCGCCGTGGTGGGGGATGATCCCTTCGGCTTGGTAGAGGTGCCGCGTGATACCGCGACCCGCGATGCCGGGCTCTTGGCCGCTGAGGCCGCGCAACCCGCGCTCACCGGCGGGCGGCGCCTGGTGCGGGTGCGTGATGCCACAGATGGCCTTGCGAATGCTGCCAAGGCTGCGCTGACTGGTCCTGGACCTGGGATTGTGTTGCTCGAAGCCGGCGCCCTGGCCGGCAATAAGGGTCTGCGCCCCGCGTTGGAACGCGCCAATGACACGGCGGCGGTGATTGCCTGCTATCCCGAAACAGGCGCGGAGCTTGAAGCAAGCCTTGGGCGCATGTTGAAGGAACGCGGTGTTGCGGCAGATAGCGCGGCGCTTTCCTGGATGGCGGCGCGGCTTGGTGAAAACCGCCTGCAAATCCGCCAGGAAGTGGAGAAATTGGCGCTTTATGTCGGCCCATCCAAACGCGTGACGGAAGAAGACGCGATGGCCTGCATCGCTGAAGGTTCAACGCTCGATCTTGACCAGGCGCTGCTCGCCGCCACGGCGGGCGATGCGGCGCTCGCGGACCGCGCCTTGGATCAGGCCTTTGCCGAGGGTGCAGCAGCCGTGCAGGTGGTGCGCGCGGCGCTTCGCCATGTGCAACGCCTGCATCTGGCTGCACTCGCCATGACGAAGGGCGCAAGCCCTGGTGATGCGCTGTCTTCCCTGCGCCCGCCTGTGTTTTTCAAAAGCCGCCCGGCTTTCGAAAGGGCGCTCAGGCTTTGGCCCGCACCGGCGCTGGCCGCGGCCGGTGATGCGCTCCTGGAAGCGGAACGCCACACCAAGACAACGGGCATGCCGGATGTGGCGATTGCCCGCGCCGCAGTCATGGCGCTGGCGCGCGAAGCGGTGCTGCGGCGGCGGTAAGGCTTGCGACCACATTGGTGCGGAACGCCTAAACCCTGATGAAGCCAGCAACCTTCGCATTATGCCGCAGCGTCGCCAGATCATCTGCGCCTGGCAATTGCGGCCGGTCGCGTTCGGTTGCCACCACGCATAGAAAGCCAAGCGGTGCATCTTCAGCCGCACGGAATTGGTGCCATTGCATGGGGCGGATTTCCACCAAATCATGCTCGGCGATATCCGTGATGACATCGCCAACAAGGCAGGCACCGCGGCCACGCAGGATCATGACGTAATGGATGTGCTGATGGCGTTCCAGTGTGGAATGGCCACCGGGCGCCACTTCAAAATAGCGCCATTGCGCGGGCAGGGATTCCTCACCTTCAAACAGAACCTGGCGCGTGACATCCTTATACGGGCCGCCTTCCTTATAGGACAGGACGGGGACGTTTTCCCAGCCGAAGGCATTGAAGCGACGCACGGTCATTCGGCGGCCTTTCCCGTGGCAATGGCGTTTTCGATCGCACCGATGAAGGCGCGCGCGCCAAGCTCAGGATCGGGGGAATGGCGCATCAGCGCACCACCAATCAGGAAAACGGCGTCATGGCCAAAGGCCGTCACCATGCTGTCAATGCGTTCAATCGTCATGCCACCCGCCGGGGAAGGGAAACCAGGCCGCAGATCGCCCAGCTTTTCCCGCATGGCAATGGCCAGATCGCGGCATTCCTGTTCCGTGAAGGTGAAGCGCCCACCGGCATTGGGAAAGACCGAGATATCAGCGCCAAAAATACGAAACAACCGCCCCAGCAGCATGGCCGGCGTCATCCCATGATCAGGGTCGTGGAAATGCGTGCCGGAGAAGCTGGGATGCGCCATCACCGCAAGCCCGTATTTGCGCGCCAAATGAAAGCCCGTATCTGGCCCGATCAGGAAAGGCGCAATCAGCGCGCCGGCACAGCCCTCGGCAGCTGCGAAGGCCATCTGGTCTTCGATCTGGTCAAACCGCCCTGAGACCATCGGAAAATAGAGCGTCTTGCGCCCGGTCCTGGCATTGGCGCTGCGGATCGCCTCCTGCAACCGTGCCACCCTTTCCTTGAAGGGGTGGAAGGGCTGGTCCATCAGCCCGTGATCATCCTTGATCACATCAAGCCCGCCCAGCGCATAACCCCCGGCAAGCCGCGCCAATTCCGGCACGGAAAGCCCAAGCGGCTTGATGGCGGTGGCGGCCAAGGGCCGGCCAAAAACGCCGAGTTTTTCGCGCAAGCCCGCCACCCCAAAGCCCGGCCCGCCAAAGGCGCGCAGCTGATCGGGCGTCAGGCGGATATCAATGATCTTGATGCCGCGCCTGATCGAGATATTGCCGAAGACCACATTCAGCAGATTGGGAATGGAATTATTGACGATATCGGCGCGGTAGCTGATTTCCACATCGAAGGCGTGGGATGGCGGCGCGCAGGGCGTGATGGCTTCCACCTGGCCGACAATGCCCGCATCCCAAATGCCCGGCGGCACGCAATCGCCCGGGATTTCAACCGTTTCTTCAAGGCAGATGTCCTTGGCATGGGCTTCTATCGGCCGGGAATCATCCGGGGTGATGCGATAGAGAATATGAAACCGCGGCGCGCCCATTAAATCCTGAAACCCCTCCAACCCAGCCAAAGGGCAGGCAAGCCCCCATGCACCGGCACAGCGTTTATGGGTGACAATCCGATGATCGCCAAGGTCTGCTCCGGGCTATTGGAGGGGATGGAGGGCTTGCCGGCGCCTTGCCGGTCAGGCCTCAGCGCCACCCTGGCGAAGCCAAGCGGCCATAAACCCTTTTTCCCCCCAAACCTTGACCCTGCCGATTTCAAGCCTGCGCGAAATGCTTTATCCACGGCGCTCGCAGCGGCACCGGAGGTTCAACCCATGGCGGAAATCTATTTCTTCGAAGACCTGACGGTGGGGCTGACCGCCAAATTCTCCAAAACCATCACGGAAGCCGATATCGTGCTGTTCGCCGCCGTCACCGGCGATACCAACCCCATGCATCTGGATGCGGAATATGCTGCCACCTCCATCTTCAAGGAACGCATCGCGCATGGCATGCTGGCGGCGGGGCTGATCACCAAGGTGCTGGGCACGCAACTCCCCGGGCCGGGCACCATTTATATGTCTCAGACGCTGAAGTTTCGCGCCCCGGTGAAGATTGGGGAGACCGTCACCGCCATTGTGGAGGTCGCCGCCCTCCACCCCGAAAAGCACCGCGCGACGCTGAAAACCGTCTGTCTGGTCAAGGGTGAACCAGTGCTGGAGGGGGAGGCGTTTGTCTCCGTCCCCTCCCGCGCCACCATCACCAAAGCGGCGGAGTAAGCCCATGCGCCGCGTTTGTGTTTTCGCCGGCTCCGCCGCCGGCGCCCGCCCTGAATATGCCGCCGCTGCCGCCGCCCTTGGCCGCGAAATTGCCGCGCGCGGGCTTGGCTTGGTTTATGGCGGGGGCGGCGTTGGGCTGATGGGCGCGGTTTCCGCTGCCGCGCAGGATGCGGGGGCCGAGGTGATTGGCATCATCCCCCATGGGCTGGTGGCGCGGGAGGCCGGGGCGAAGCAGCTCAAGGATATGCGCGTGGTGGCTTCCATGCATGAACGCAAGGCGCTGATGGCCGAGCTTTCCGATGGTTTCATCGTGCTGCCCGGCGGCTATGGCAGCCTGGAAGAAGCGGTGGAAACCCTCACCTGGTTGCAGCTTGGCATCCAGCGGAAGGGCATCGTTTTTGTGGACACACTCGGCTATTGGCAGAAGCTGATGGGCGCCTTTGATCACATGCTGGCGGAAGGCTTTGTGCGGGCCGAAATGCGCTCCATGGCCATGCTGGCACCGGATGGTGCCGCCGCGATTGATGCGCTTGCGCGCTTTACGCCGCCCGATGTGCCGCGCTGGCTCAGCCCTGGGGAAACCTGATGGCGCCGCAGATTTTTAGCGACTGGCGGGCCATCCCCAAGGAAGCGCGCGGCGCCACCGTCGCGCTTGGCAATTTCGATGGCGTGCATCTGGGCCATGTCGCGGTGCTGAAGGCAGCGCAAGCGGCGCGGCCGGAACTGCCGCTCGCCGTGCTGACCTTTGAGCCCCATCCGCGCGAGCATTTCCGCCCGGATGACCCGCCCTTTCGCCTGACTCTGCTGCCGGCCAAGGCTGCCTGCCTTGCGGATGCCGGGGCGTGTTTTGTCTATGCGCTTCGTTTTGACGATGACTTCGCGGCGCTTTCGGCGGAAGCCTTTGTGGAACAGGTGCTGCATAAGGCGCTGGGCGCGAGGCATTTGGCGAGCGGGCCTGATTTCGCCTTTGGTCACCGGCGCGGCGGTGATGTGCGCTTCCTGGCCCGCGAAGCCGCGGCGCGCGGCATGGGGCTTTCCATTGTGCCGCCGGTGGAACAGGGGGGGGAGGCGATATCCTCCACCCGCATCCGGCGCTTGTTGCAGGATGGCTACCCGGACCGCGCGGCGGAAAAGCTGGGTCGGCCTTGGGAAATCCGCGGCACGGTGGTGCATGGGGACAAGCTTGGCCGTGTGCTCGGCTGGCCGACGGCGAATATCTGGCTCGATCGGCATTTGGAACCGGCGCGCGGCGTTTATGCCGTCACGGTGGCGCTGCCTGGTGGGGGGACGGCCAAGGGGGTCGCCAATATCGGGCGTCGGCCCACGCTGGGCGGGGATAAGGTGACGCGGTTGGAGGTTTATATCTTCGACTTCGCCGGCGATATTTACGGCCAGGAAATCGGCGTGCGGCTGGTGCAGTTCCTGAGGCCCGATGCGAAGTTTGACGGGCTGGAAACACTGAAGGCGGCGATTGAGGCGGATGTGGCGAATGCCCGCGCGGCGCTGGCTTGACCACCCGCATGGCCCGCGCCCATAAGCGCCGCATGAAAACTACGGCGATTTCGATACGAATTACCCGCCCGGCCTTCCACTGAAGGCCGGGAAGCGTCGCCCTTATTTCACCCCTGCCGCCCGCAAGGCGGCCCGAGATCAGCCCGCAAGGCTCAAGAACCATGAATGACAGCCCCAAAGAGGCCCGCGATTATCGCGGCACCGTCTTCCTGCCGCAGACCGGCTTTCCCATGCGCGGCGATTTGCCGAAGCGCGAACCCGATATGCTGGCGCGCTGGGAACGCCTGAAACTGTGGGAAAGGCTCCGCGCGGGGTCCAAGGGGCGTGAGGCTTTCGTGCTGCATGACGGCCCGCCCTATGCCAATGGCAATCTGCATATTGGCCATGCGCTGAACAAGATTTTGAAGGATGTGATCAATCGCGCTGCGCAAATGGCGGGGTTTGATGCGAATTACGTCCCCGGCTGGGATTGCCACGGCCTGCCGATTGAATGGAAGGTTGAAGAAGAATACCGCAATAAGGGCCGCGACAAGGATGCGGTGCCCGTTTTGGATTTCCGCGCCGAATGCCGCGCCTATGCCGAACATTGGCTTGAAGTGCAGCGCGAAGAATTCATCCGCCTTGGTGTCGCCGGCGATTGGGCGGATCGCTATGCAACGATGGATTTCGCCTCAGAAGCCGCGATTGCGGGGGAGATCGGCAAATTCTTGATGAATGGGTCGCTCTATCGCGGGCTGCGCCCCGTGATGTGGAGCCCGGTCGAGAAAACCGCGCTGGCGGAAGCGGAAATTGAATATCACGACCATGTCAGCCCGACGCTGCATGCGAAGTTCCGCATCCTGAGAGCGGCGGCGGATTTGGTGGGCGCGGATGTGGTGATCTGGACCACCACGCCCTGGACCATGCCGGGCAATCGCGCGGTGGCCTATGGCGCTGAAATTGATTACGCGCTTTTGCATGTCGAAGGCCTGGCCGAGAAATCCCACCTGAAAATCGGGGATCGGTTGCTGGTCGCGCTGCCCTTGCTGCCGCAGTTTGAAAAGGATGCGGGCATCGGCGCGCATAGCATCAAGCGCGTGATCAAGGGCGCGGAACTTGACGGCGCTATTACTGCGCATCCGCTGCGTGGCCATGGCTATGATTTCGATGTGCCGCTGCTGCCGGGTGATTTCGTCACCACCGAAGCAGGCACGGGCTTTGTGCATATCGCGCCTGGCCATGGTGAGGATGACTTCAATCTGGGCCGCGCGCATAACCTGCCCATTCCTGAGACCGTCAATGATGACGGCACCTTCACCCATCACGCGCCAGGCTTTGAAGGCTTGCATGTCTTCAAGGCGCATACAGCGGTTTATGCGGCGATGGAGGCTGCCGGGACGCTCGCCGCGACGGGCAAGCTCACGCATAGCTATCCGCATAGCTGGCGGTCCAAGAAGCCGGTGATTTTCCGCGCGACGCCGCAATGGTTCATCGCCATGGATGATGCCAATGCCATTCGCGCCAAATCGCTCGATGCCATCGCCAAGACGCATTTCGTGCCGGAGGCGGGGCGGAACCGCATCGGTTCCATGGTGGCCGCGCGCCCTGATTGGTGCATCAGCCGCCAACGCGCCTGGGGCGTGCCGATCCCGGTTTTTGTGGATCGCCGCACGGGTGAGCCCTTGCGCGATCCCGCCATCATGGACCGCATCATCGCCGCCTTCACGGCAGAAGGCGCGGATGCCTGGTATAAGCCCGGTGCGGCTGCGCGCTTCCTGGGTGAAGGGCGCGATCCGGCGGCCTATGAACAGGTGATGGATATTGTGGATGTCTGGTTTGAATCAGGCTCCACCCATGCCTTTGTGCTGCCGCCGCGTGGCTTGCCCTTCCCGGCTGACCTTTATCTGGAAGGGTCGGATCAGCATCGCGGCTGGTTTCATTCATCGCTGCTGGAATCCGTCGGCACCAATGGTGTCGCGCCCTTCAAGGCCGTGCTGACGCATGGTTTTGTGCTGGATGAGCAGGGGCGGAAAATGTCCAAATCCATGGGCAATGTCACCGCGCCGCAGGATGTGATGAAGCAATATGGCGCGGATATTCTGCGCCTTTGGGTGATGAATTCCGATACCGCGCTTGATTTGCGCATTGGCCCTGAAATCCTGAAGCAGCAGGCGGAATTGTATCGGCGCATTCGCAATACGCTGCGGTGGCTGCTGGGCAATCTGGATGGTTTCACGGAAGATGAAACCGTGCCTTACGCGGAATTGCCGGAGCTTGAGCGTTGGTTGCTGCATCGCCTGACGGAATTGGACGCGAAGATCAGGCGTGCGGTGGAAACCCATGATTGGACCGGGGTTTATCCCGAAATCCATCAATTCTGTGCGACTGATCTTTCGGCCTTTTACTTCGATATCCGCAAGGATGCGCTTTATTGCGATGCCTCTGACGCGCCGCGCCGGCGGGCGGCGCGGACGGTGCTTGATGTGCTGCATCGCTGTCTTTGTGCCTGGTTCGCCCCCGTACTGGTGTTCACGGCGGAGGAAGCCTGGTTGGCGCGCTTCCCGGATGGGGATGGCAGTGTGCATTTGCTCGATTTCCCCTTTGTGCCGGAGGGCTGGAAGGACCCGGCGCTGGCGGCGAAATGGGCGCGCTTGCGTGATCTGCGTCGTGCCGTGACGGGTGCGTTGGAGCGGGCGCGTGTGGCGCAGGAGATTGGTTCATCCTTGCAGGCCGCGCCTGTTTTGCATGTGGGTGCCGGGGATGCCGCGCTTTTGTCCCCTGATTTGTGGGCGGAGCTTTGCATTACCTCGGGCTTTGAGATTTCGTCAGATGTGGCGCCTTCGGGTGCCTTCGTCGCCGATGGCGTCGCCGATGCCGCCGCCGTCTTCCACCCTGCCCCCGGCGCCAAATGTGACCGCTGCTGGCGTGTTCTTCCCGAAGTCGGCGATTGTTCCGCCCATCCCACGCTTTGCCGCCGCTGTGATGCGGTGGTCGAGGCGCTTTAATGAAGGCGGGGTCCGGGGAGACACTGTCTCCCCGGCGGGGGTCCGGGGGCAGCGCCCCCGGTCTCTTTCGCCTGGGTTTGATATTCGCCGCTGTGATTTTTGTCTTCGATCAATTGTCGAAGTGGCTGGTGTTGGATGTCCTGTTGCTCTCCAAGGTCCAGCACATCCCGTTATTGGCGTTCGGTCCCTTTGGTCTTGATCTCACCATGGTCTGGAATCGCGGTGTGACTTTTGGCCTGTTTTCCGGTGATGGCGCTTGGAATCACGTGATTTTAGCCGGGCTTGCCTTGGCGATTGCCGTGTTTTTGCTGCGTTGGCTGGCGCGGGCGGAAAACCGGTTTGTGGCTCTGGCCCTTGGGGCTGTGATTGGTGGCGCCATTGGCAATGTGGTGGATCGCTTGCGTTTTGGCGCCGTGGTGGACTTTGTGGATACCCATGCCTGGGGCTCGCATTGGTATGTGTTCAATGTGGCGGATGCCGCCATTGTGTGTGGGGTAGGGGCGCTTTTGTTGGATGCCTTGTTGCCGCCACGCCGAACGCCTAAAGATAGCGCATGACTCGGCGTCTCAAGACCCTATTGCCCGCCTTTGGCCTGCTGCTGCTTGTCGGCTGTGGGGAGAATACCGCGCGCACCCTTGGCTTCATTCGCGATGCGCCCGATGAATTCCGCGTGACCACGCGGGCGCCGCTTTCCATGCCGCCGGATATGGCGGGTGGCTTGCCGTCCCCGCGCCCCGGCGCGCCGCGCCCGATGGAACGTAGTGCGCGGGATGAGGCGGAGGCGGTATTGGTGCCATCCTTGGCGCTCAGGGACCCGCGCCAGCAGCCGCGTGCGGCTGGGGGCAGCGTTGGGGAGATCGCGCTGTTGCAGGCCGCCGGGCCGACGCCTTCGCGCGATATTCGCCGCCAGGTTGATGAGGAAAGCCAAAGGCTGGATCGCCCGCCGCGTGATTTGGTGGATCGGCTGATTTTCTGGCGTGATCCTCCGCCGCCGGGGATTGCTGTTGATCCGGCGCTGGAAAGACAGCGCATTCGCGAAAATGCTGCGCTGGGAGTTGAGGGTACTGCGGGTGATACGCCCATCCAGCAGCCGCGGGAGCAGAATATCTGGAGAAGGCTTGGTTTTTGACCTAGAACAGATTGCGTTCAGATAGAATAATCTGAACGCGTGAAGATGCTGGAAAAGCAACGATCTGGGGGTGGGTGGCGTGAACTCATGTGAAAGCGATGCCCCTGGTGCTTCAACCTTTCGCGCTTCTTCGTTGGACATGCGCTAAATTGCTGATCTTTTCTTCTGTTTTGCAGAAAGCCTGGTGATAAAACTTGGCGTGAAAATCTCAGACCGCACGTCCTTTGCGTTCGATTTGTTCCACCTTGGGCCAGATGGATTTGAACAGCGCCTCACGGAGCGACACATCGCCAAGATTCGCCGGCGCGTAATCCGGATGCAATTCGCGCGCGAGCACGCGGCGCAGCGCATCAAAGCGCTGGCGATCCATTTCATCGGCTTCTTCGGTCAGCATGCGTGCCTCGGCGGCCAGGGCGCGACGCTTCCAGGCTTCGCGTTCGGCGATCAGCAACCGGCAGGCATCTCGGAGCTTTTGCATATTCTCCCGTTCGGCCATCAATACGCGGGCGGCTTCGCGGAGCTTGTCCAGTAATTGCTGCTGATCATGGGCGCTGGCGGCGCTGGCTGGTGGCGGAAGGGCAGGGGGTTCCGTATCATGAGCCCCTGTCGGCCTGCCACGGCGCAGCATATTGCTCTTGGCCGATGTGCCATTTTTACGCGCTACTGGCGGGCCTTCAATGCGCGCGACCGGCCACCAGCCATCATCATCAATGGCGCCGACCACCCCGGCGCGTTCCATTCGTTCCAGGTAGTCAAGCGCAACGCCCCAGCGAACGCCAAGACCATCAGACAAGGTGCTGGCATTGATCCGTGACTGGCGGCGCACATAGCGCACCGCATCGGCGTAGCTTGGAGTAGGCATGGTCCACCGTTAGGCGATCCAGGATTGATCAACCGAAAATATTTTCGCCTGATCAGGTTAAATTAGCGTGAAGCGCGTCACGGCCTGCGTCGGAAGGGTTAACCAGCGGTGATTTTGGCCCTTCGCAAAACCCTGGCCCGGGCAGCGGTTTACCTTTCCGTGCGGGCGGCGGCGCAGACACCATCATCACATCGCTGTCCATGACATCGCGTGAGCATGTGGGGGCGCTGCGCATCGCCGATGGCGTATCCGGCATCACCCTTGCCGGCAGCTCGGGCAATGACATCCTGGTCGGCAATGTTCTGGCAAACCGGATCAGGCCAAGGTCAAGCGAAACCGGCTCACCCCGCCAAATGCCGCCGCCTGATGAAGCGCTGCGCCAGGCCATCCAGCGGGCCGAACAGGACCGATAGCGCCCAGGCCAGCCCCGCCATCAGCACAATTGCGGGGCCCGTTGGCAGATCGGCGTGATAGGACAGCAACAAGCCAATCACGCTTGCCACCACCGCAATGCCCGAAGCCGCATAGACCATGCCGCCGATCTCAGCCGCCCAATGCCGCGCGGCAATGGCGGGCAGCATCATCAAACCCACCGCCATCAGCGTGCCCAAAGCCAAAAAGGCCGAGAGCATGTTCAGCACCACAAGCCCCATGAACACCAAATGCCAAAACCCGCCGCGCGCGCCGGTGGCCGCGGCAAAGGCCGGATCGAAACATTCCAGCACCAAGGGCCGCCACCCGATGGCGAGCAAGATCAGCGTCAGCGTCGCCACCCCCGCCATCAGCAATAGCGCCGCATCATCCACACCAAGTACGCTGCCAAACAGGATATGCTTCAAATCGCCGGCACCGCCGCCCATGGAAATCAGCGCCACACCCATCCCAAGCGCCAGCAGGTAAAGTGCGGCCAGCGTCGCATCTTCTCGCCCACCCGTAACCCGCGCCAAAGCCCCGGCACCGACCGCAACCAAAAGCCCCGCGACCAAGCCACCAAACCAAAGCGCCGGCACGGAAAGCCCGGCCACCAGGAACGCCACCGCCACACCGGGAAGCGCGCCGTGGGAGAGCACATCAGCCGTCAGGCTCATGCGCCGCAGCATCAGGAAAACGCCAAGCGGCGGTGCCGCGATGGCAAGGGCGATTGATCCCACCAAGGCGCGGCGCATGAAACCAAATTCGATGAAGGGGGCGAACAGCGCCTCAATCATGGCGGGCCGGAGCATTTTCAAGCCAAGTGGCACACTTGGCGGCTCGGAAAATGCGACCAAACAATAATCTAGAGCGGTTGCCGTGAACGAAGGTGAACGGAAATCGCTCTAATTTAAGCCGCGCGCTCACAAGCCTCAGCCTCATCCGCCCAACCCTCGGCCATTTGCCGCGCCTTGAGGCGATTGGCGGGCGAGAGCGCCTGTTCGGTCGGCCCCCAGGCGATCAGATCGCGCGCGAGCAAAAGGGTTTCGGGAAATTCCCGCGCGACCAGATCAAGATCATGCAATACCGCAATCACGGTGCGGCCTTCGCCATGCCATTGCCGGATCAGGCGCAGCAGATCGGCAGCCGTTTTCGCATCCACGGCATTGAAGGGCTCATCGAGCAACAGGATATCGGCATCCTGCACCAAAAGCCGCGCAAACAGCAGGCGCTGCAATTGCCCAGATGAAAGGCTGCCCACCGGGCGTTTCGCAAGGCCCGTAAGCCCCACCGCCGCCAGCGCCGCATCAACCCGCGCGTGTTCATCGGCAGGCACGGCACGAAAGGCGCCGATGCGTGGCCAAAGCCCCTGCATCACCACGTCGCGGCAGGCAATAGGAAAGGCGCGATCCAGAGCGGCCAATTGCGGCAGCAGCGCGATCCGCGCCACCCCGTCCTGCGCAATGCGCCCCGATTCCGGCTGATGCAGCCCAGCGAGGGCACGCAGCAGCGTGGATTTCCCCGCACCATTCGGCCCGACAATCGCCGTCAGGCTACCTGGCGCAAACCGGCCCGAGAGGTGATGCACCGCCGGGCGGCGGCCATGGCAGACCGTCAGATCCGCAAGGGTCAAAGCGGCGGGGGTCATGCCGCAAGCGCCCAGGCAACCCCGGCCCAAAGCAGCGCGGTAAGCACGGCTGAAAGGCCAAGCCGCGCGGCGATGCCGGCAGAAAGCGCAAGGGGGTTCGGGAAACTCATGGGTTTTGATATAACATAACATTCGTTCCTGCCAAGCCATGCGCCAGAGAATGGCCGGGTTTCACGCAATCGTCGTCAAAGCGTCATTGCCGCGCCACACACGCTCAGCTATCCGGACAGGATGGAATTTGTCGCCAGGAATCCGGAAGAAGCGCTGAAGCCGCGTCGGAAGATGCGCATAAAGCCGCTGCGCTTCAAACCCTTCATGCCAGGTGATGCCTGGGGCGATATCATGGAACCGCGCCCCCTGGGTGGTCGGTTTCGCGCCATTCGTCGCATTGTCAGCGCCGTGATTTGGACGCTGATAGCGATCCCCATCCAAAGCCTGCTGATGCTGCTGCCGGGCCAGGCCAAGATCAGCTTTGGCTGTTTTTATCATCGGGTGCTGTGTTGGCTGATCGGGCTCAAGGTGCAGGTGGTGGGCAAGGTCTCTGACAAGCCGGCCACGCTTTTCCTGCCCAATCATACCTCCTGGCTTGATATTCTCGTGCTGGGCTCGGTGCTGCGGGCAAGCTTCGTCTCCAAATCCGAGGTCGGGCAATGGCCGGTGGTGGGCTTTATCGCCAAGCTGGGCCGAACAGTTTTCGTCAGCCGCCGCCGCACCTCAACCGTTCTGCGTGAGGCGGACACCATGCGCGAAAGGCTGCAAGCCGGCGACAGCCTTATCCTCTTCGCTGAGGGCACCAGCAATGATGGCACAAGGGTGCTGCCCTTCCGCTCAGCCTTTCTGGCGGCAGCGGCGGATGCCAAGGCGGTGCAGCCGGTGTCTCTGGTCTATGACCGGCTCGGCGGGTTGCCGGCCTGCCGGCGGGATCGGCCGCTTTTCGCCTGGTATGGCGATATGGATATCGCTTCCCATTTCTGGCGCATCGCCCGCCGTTCCGGGGCGCGGGCGACGGTGTTGATGCATGAACCGGCAGACCCCGCGACCTTGCCGGACCGCAAGGTCCTGACCGCGGCGGTGAGCGATGTGGTCGCCGCAGGTGCGGCGCAATTGCGACAGAACCGCCCGGCAACGCCGCTTTTCCTGAATGTGCCGCGATAAACCCTTGACCCGACGCGGCGGGAGACCTCAGGCTCCTTTTATGATCCTTGGCTCCATGATTCGCGCTTTCGGGTCTTGACGCGCTTGACCAGCGCAGCCGGCCTGCTCATTTCCCCCGTTTCGCCCCGTGCCGGGGCGACGGAGGCCCGGATTTCATGACTGAACGCCAAGGCACCCCGGCAAGGAAGCGGTTGTTGATCCGCACCTGGGGTTGCCAGATGAATGTTTATGACAGCGCGCGCATGGCCGATGTGCTCGCACCTCTTGGCTATGCGCCGACGGAATTGGCCGAAGAAGCCGATATGGTCATCCTCAATACCTGCCATATCCGCGAAAAAGCGACCGAGAAGGTGTTTTCCGATCTGGGCCGGCTGCGCGAAGCCAAGGCCGCACGCGGTGGGGAGATGATTGTCGCCGTGGCCGGTTGTGTCGCGCAGGCCGAAGGCGCGGAAATCACCGCCCGCGCGCCTTGGGTGGATATCGTGCTGGGGCCGCAAAGCTATCATCGCCTGCCGGAGATGGTGGCACGTGCCTCCCGCGCCGCTGGTGCCGTGATTGAAACCGAATTCCCGGTGGATGGGAAATTCGATCATTTGCCGGAACAGGCGGCACCGCAGGGCGTGACTGCTTTCCTGACCGTGCAAGAAGGCTGCGACAAATTCTGCTCCTTCTGCGTGGTGCCCTATACGCGCGGCGCGGAATATTCCCGCCCCGCAGCGGCGGTGATTGCCGAAGCGAAGCGCTTGGTGGCCTTGGGCGCGCGGGAGGTCACGCTGCTCGGGCAGAATGTGAATGCCTATCACGGCGAAGGGCCGGATGGCGGGGCTTGGTCGCTCGCGCGGCTTTTGCTGGCGCTGGCGGAAATCCCAGGGCTTGATCGGCTGCGCTATACCACTTCCCACCCGCGCGACATGGGCGATGACCTGATCGCCGCGCATCGGGGTATTCCGGCGCTGATGCCGTTTTTGCATCTGCCGGTGCAATCGGGGTCAGACCCCATTCTGAAGGCGATGAATCGCGGCCATACGGCAGGGGAATATCTGCGCCTGATTGAAAAGCTGCGCGCAGCGCGACCTGATCTGGCGCTGTCTTCCGATTTCATCGCGGGCCACCCCGGTGAGCGTGATGCGGATCATCGCGCCACCCTCAAGCTGATTGAGGATATCGGCTTCGCCTCCGCCTTTTCCTTCCGCTATTCGGCGCGCCCGGGCACGCCGGCGGCGGGCATGGCGGGCATGGTGGATGAAGCCGTGGCCGATGCGCGGCTACAGGAAATCCAGGCGCTGCTGCGCGATCAGCAATACCGTTTCAACCAAAGTCGCGCGGGCATGGAAATCCCGGTTTTGGTGACTGGCCCTGGCCGCCATCCGGGCCAAATGGCCGGGCGGTCGCCCTGGTTGCAGCCGGTGCATTTCCCGGCTGCGGGGGATCTCACCGGCCAGATCGTGACGGTCCGCGTGACCGCGACCAATCCCAATTCCCTCGGCGGGGAGCTTCCCGCTGGGCCTAAACCCCAAGCATCGGAGAGAGACGCCGCTTGAACATCCAAACCCCTGGCCTCCGCGCTGCGGAACCGCGCCAATCCAGTGATCAGCGTTCCATAACGCTGCAATTCCACGACAATGCGCTGCTGCCCCTGCTGCATGGCGAACATGATCGTCATCTGGCGCGGATCGAACAGGTGCTTGGCGTGCGCGTGGCATCACGCGGGAATCGCATCGCCATTTCCGGCGGGGCGGAACGAACGGAAATGGCCGAAGCGGCTTTGCTCGCGCTGTGGAAACGGCTGGAACGGGGGGAACATGTCGGCACGGCGGAAGTGGAAGCGGCCTTGAGGCTCGCCGAAGGCGGGGCGGCGCAGGGCGAACCGCGCCTGCCCTTGCAGGATTTGCCGGCGATCCGCACGCGCAAGGGCGCGATTGCGCCGCGCAGCGCCGCCCAGGCGGCCTATATTGATATGCTTGCCCGCAACGACATGGTGTTTGGCATTGGGCCGGCGGGGACAGGCAAGACCTATCTGGCGGTGGCGCAGGGGGTGGCTTTGCTGCAATCGGGCCGCGTTGACCGGATTGTGCTCTCCCGCCCTGCGGTTGAAGCCGGCGAAAGGCTCGGCTTCCTGCCGGGCGACATGAAGGAAAAGGTGGACCCCTATCTCCGCCCGCTTTACGACGCCTTGCATGACATGATGCCCGCGGATCAGGTAGCGCGACGGATCGCGGCTGGTGAGATCGAAATCGCGCCACTCGCCTTTATGCGTGGGCGCACCTTGGCGCATTGCTACGCCATATTGGATGAGGCGCAGAACACCACCCCCGCGCAGATGAAGATGTTCCTGACCCGGATGGGGGAGGGGAGCCGGATGGTGATTACCGGCGATCCGACCCAGATTGACCTGCCGCCCCATCAACCATCAGGCCTTGTCGAGGCACTTTCGATTGTTTCTGGCGTGGAAGGTATCGGGGTGACGCGCTTTTCTGATCAGGATGTGGTAAGGCATCCTCTGGTTGCCCGGATCGTGGCCGCTTATGGGCGGGCCGAGGACCAGAATCGGGCGAAGAAGGAGAAGTATGGAACCGGGAAGTAGCCGTCCCGGCCGGGGGCGCCGCAAGGGTGCCTCGGCTGGGCTTCGGAGCGGATCGGCGGAGGGGCTGGATATCTCCGTGATCCTGGCAGCGCCAGGCTGGCGCGCCACAATCAAGCAGCCTGAGGCGCTGGCGCGCCGCGCGGCAAGGGCCGCCTTGCGCGAAGCGGGCGCTGCGGGGGCGGTCACTGTGTTGCTCGCCAATGACAGGACCGTGAAGCGGCTGAATGGCACCCATCGCGCCAAGGCCAAGCCCACCAATGTGCTGTCCTTCCCTGGCGGAATGCCGGGCTATTTGGGTGATGTCGCTTTGGCGCTTGGCGTGGTGCGGCGCGAAGCGCGCGGCGCCGGGCGGCGTGTCGCGGCGCATTTCGCGCATCTGGTCGCGCATGGAGCGCTCCATCTGGCCGGACATGATCACCTTCAAGCCGGAGAGGCACGGCGGATGGAACGCGCCGAGGCGCGCGTGATGCGCAGGCTTGGCCTGCCCAATCCCTGGCGGGGCGCGACATGAGCGAGGCTGGCCAGAAACCCGGCCTGTTCTGGAAAATCCAGGGCATGCTGCGCCGCAAGGAAGCGGAATCCATCCGCGATCAGGTGGAAGAACTGATCGAACGGCAGGAAGCCCCGCATGAGGACGGCGCGCCCGCTGGCCCGGCCTCTGGGCTGGATGCCGAAGAACGCGCGCTGCTCGGCAATGTGCTGCGGCTGCGCAATATCACTGCCTATGATGTGATGGTGCCGCGCGCCGATATCATGGCGATACCGGAAAGCCATTCATTGCCCGAGACCATCGCGCTGATCCAGACGGAAGGCCATAGCCGCTACCCGGTCTATCGCGATGGGCTCGATGACATTATCGGCATGGTGCATATCAAGGATGTCTTCGCTGCCATCGGCAAGGAAGAGAAAGCCTTTGCCTTGGGCGCCATTCTGCGACGGCCGCTTTTCGTCGTGCCGTCCATCCCCGTGCTCGATCTGCTTTTGCAAATGCGCCAGGCGCGCGTGCATATGGCGCTGGTGGTGGATGAATATGGCGGCATAGATGGCTTGATCACGATTGAGGATCTGGTTGAGACCATCGTTGGCGATATCAGCGACGAACATGATGAAGTTCAGGCGCAGCAGATCACCGAACGCCCCGATGGTGCGCTTGATCTGGATGCGCGCACCCCGATCGCGGCTTTTGAGGAAAAGCTCGGCAATGTGCTGACGGATGAGGAACGCGCCGCCGATATTGATACGGTGGGCGGGCTGGTTTTTACCCTGGCGGGGCGCGTGCCGGCGAAGGGGGAATTGGTCTCTCACCCCTCGGGGCTTGAATTCCGCATTCTGGAGGCCGATCCAAGGCGCATCCGCCGCTTGCGCGTGCGCCGGCCCGGTGCCAATTCCCGCGTCGCGGCGGAATAGAAAGGCTCGGTTTCGGATGGGGGCGATGTGGCGGGCGCTTGCTTCGCGGCGCGGTTGGCGCGCCCAGGTGACCGCCTTTGGGCTTGGCATGCTGGCGGTCCTCGCCCTGCCACCGCTGCACATCATCCCAGCACTGTTTCTCGCCATTCCGGGGTTGCTTGCCATGATTGGCGGGGCGGCGAGCCGGGCTGGCGCCTTCTGGATCGGGCTTGCCTGGGGCTTTGGCTTCTTTGCCGGCGGGCTTTACTGGATCACTTCGGCCATTCTGACGGATGTGGCGCGGTTTTGGTGGCTGGTGCCGATTGCGGTGCCGGCGCTGGCGCTGCCGCTGGGCTTGTTTGTGGCCGTGCCCGCCGCCATGGCCTGGGGGGCGAAGCCTGGCTGGCCGCGCGTGCTGGTCTTTGCCGGCGGTTTTGTCGGCTTTGAATTGCTGCGCGGGGAAATCCTGACCGGTTTTCCGTGGAACCTCATGGGCACGGTCTGGGCCTTTGATGCGCTGCCCATTCAGATGGCGGCGCTGATCGGCGTGCATGGCCTATCGCTGATCACGCTTTTGGTGGCGGCAACGCCCATTCTGGATCGGCGCGCCTTCTTGGGCGGTGTTGCGGTGCTGGCCTTTTGCGGCGCCTTCGGCTTCGCCCGGCTTTGGGCGCCGGAGCCCGAGCCTCAGCCCGTCGGCCTGCTGATCGTGCAAGGCAATATCGCGCAGGAGGTGAAGTGGCGCGAGGAATCCCGCGTGCCGATCCTGCGCCGCTATGTGGAAGCGACCCGGGATGCGTCGGTGGCCGCCTCACGCGACTTGCCTCCGGGGCATCGGCTGGCGGTAATCTGGCCAGAGACTGCCGTGCCCTTCCTGCTGCCGAATGACCCCGAGGCGCGGCAATTGGTGGCCGG
The DNA here is from genome assembly GCA_044356015.1 of Roseomonas sp. GTDB lineage: Bacteria > Pseudomonadota > Alphaproteobacteria > Acetobacterales > Acetobacteraceae > Neoroseomonas. The sequence continues at coordinate 3,049 of JBIKXA010000007.1, read as the reverse complement.
CGCCCTGCCGCAAAACGCCCTGCTGCTGACGGGCACCGTGCGCGGTGATTTCACCCCGGCTGGCCATGCGCGGGATTTGTTCAATAGCCTGGCGGTGATCAGCCCCACGACGCAGGTTCTGGCGACCGCCGATAAGATGAATCTGGTGCCCTTTGGCGAATTCATGCCCTTCAGGGGGCTTTTGCCGATCCGGCTGGTGCAAAGCACGCGCGATTTCACCGCCGCCGAGGAAAGGCGCCGCATTGTGGCTGGCTGGCTACCGCCCTTTGTCGGCCTGATCTGCTATGAGGTGATTTTCACGGGCCGGATCATGCCCGCACAGCGGCCTTCGTGGATTGTGAATGTGACCAATGATGCCTGGTTCGGCATCACCGCCGGCCCCTGGCAGCATTTGGCGGCGGCGCGGCTCAGGGCGGTGGAAGAAGGCCTGCCCTTGGCGCGCGCGGCGCAGACCGGGGTATCGGCGGTGTTTGATGCGCGTGGGCGGCTTGTGGCGCGCGGCCCCTTGGGGGAATCGGCGGTTATTCGGGCCTTGCTGCCCGCCCCGAGAGCGCCGACCATCTATGCCTATCTCGGGCTTATCCTGCCCTTGGGGCTTGCCTTGGCTGTTTTCGCCTTGGGGTGGATTTTGTCGGCACGAAATCAACGGTGAATTCCTCATTTTGCTTCATGCAAGGAAAAATATTGTGCCTTTTTTGAGAATTAAGAAAAACCTATAGCTTCTGCTTGCCCCTTAAGGTAACATCAATCATTATCAATCGCTGATGGGGATAGGTGCCTGATGTTTCATGCAACCAAAACCCCAGGGCGTGATCCACAAAACGCGCCATGGTTGCCTTTTTGGCAGGGCGGGGGAAAAGATGAAATCTGTAGTTGCCATGAACGACATTGATGAACTTGGCGCCAAGGGTGAGCGCGAGCATCGGGCCAGCCCGATTGACGCCCATGTGGGGTCCCGGGTTCGCCTACGCCGCACGCTGCTTGGCATGAGCCAGGAGAAGCTGGGCGACGCGCTCGGCCTGACGTTTCAGCAGGTGCAAAAATATGAACGCGGCGTCAACCGCATCGGCGCCAGTCGGCTTTTCGATCTGGCCCGCGTGTTGGATGTGCCGATCGGCTTCTTTTTTGATGATCTTCCCCCCGAAATGGGGGGCAATGTCGCCGTCCGCAGCCGCCCGGCGCTTTATGGCCTGGCCGAAGCGCAGAACGGCTTTGATGACGATAATATGAACAAGCGCGAAACGCTGGAATTGGTGCGCGCCTATTACCGCATCACCGACCCGGCCGTGCGCAAGCGGGTGTTTGACCTGATCAAGAGCCTCGCGCCGGTCGAATAGGCGCATGATTGCCCGGGTCAGGCCTCAGGCCCGGCCCGGCGCAGCATGAATAACGCCTGCTCCCCAAATAGATTGGCAAGCCTTAATGAGCGGCGCCACGGCGCCCTCAGCCCCTGTTCATCCACCGCCAGCCAGCGTTCCACCGCATAGCCATCCAAAGCGCAAAGCGCGGTGAAATCCGTGATCGTGCAGGGGTGGATATTGGGCGTTTCATACCAGGGCCGGTTCCAGGTTTCCGTATCCGGCATGCGCCCGCCCCACAGCAGCCGCCAGCGCATCTGCCAATGGCCAAAATTGGGGAAGGACACAATCGCGTGCCGCCCGATGCGGAGCAATTGCCGCAGCACTTCGCGCGGGTTTTCCACGGCCTGCAAGGTGCGTGACAGCACAACATAATCAAAGGCGCCATCAGGATAAAAGGCGAGGTCATTATCCGCATCGCCATGAATGACCGCGAGCCCGGCGGAGACCGCCTTGGTCACCTGCGCCATGTCAATTTCAATGCCGCGCGCATCGGCGCGCTTTTCGCGCGCCAGATGTTCAATCAGCGCGCCATCGCCGCAGCCAATGTCAAGCACGCGCGCATCATTCGGAATCATCTCCGCGATCAGGCGAAGATCAAGGCGCATATTCTTCGCGACATATTGCACGCCATCCATGGTGACGACCTAAACCCCAAGGCGTTCAGCGCAGCCGGCAAGGAAACCGCCCAGCGCGCGATGGAAATCCGGTTCTTCCAGCAGGAAGGCGTCATGGCCCTTGTCGCTGTCAATTTCGACAAAGCTGACATTGGCCGCGGCCATATTCAGCGCGCGCACCAGGGTGCGACTTTCGCTGGTGGGAAATAGCCAGTCACTATTGAAGGAGGCGACAAAAAACCGCGTCGCCGTACCGCGAAACGCCTTGGCCAAATCGCCTTCATGATCTGCCGCCAGATCGAAGAAATCCATGGCGCGCGTGATGGTCAGATAGGAATTGGCGTCAAAGCGGCGCACAAAGGTGGAACCCTGATGGCGGAGGTAACTCTCCACCTCAAAGACATCTTCAAGGAAGGTGAGCGCGGAAGCGCCCCTTAGCCGCCGGCCGAATTTCCGTGTCAGCGCCTTTTCGGACAAGTAAGTGATATGGGCGACCATGCGCGCCACAGACAGGCCCTTGGCCGGGATGATGCCCGCTTCCCAATAGCGCCCGCCTTGCCAATCGGGGTCTGAATGGATCGCGGCGCGCCCCACTTCGTGAAAGGCGATGTTTTGTGCCGAATGATGCGCGGCCGTCGCAATGGGCGCGGCGGCATAGACCGCTTCAGGATACGTCGCGGCCCATTCCAGCACCTGCATTCCGCCCATGGACCCGCCAATCACGGCAAGCCAGCGATTGATGCCAAGCCTTTCCATCAGGCACTTTTGCGCGCGCACCATGTCGCGAATGGTGACCGAGGGAAAATCCGTCCCCCAAGGCCGACCAAGCCCGCGCCCTGCGGCATCGGTCATTTCACTGCGCGGCCCGGTCGAGCCCATGCAGCCGCCCAGCACATTGGCGCAGACCAGGAAATAACGATCCGTATCCAGGGGCCGGCCGGGGCCGATGATATTCTCCCACCAGCCAGGCTTGCCGGTGATGGGGTGGTTTTCCGCGACATATTGATCGCCCGTCAGCGCGTGGCAGATCAGCACCGCGTTGCTCGCCGCCGCATTCAGCCGCCCATAGGTGCG
>JBIKXA010000245.1:0-4090 GCA_044356015.1 Roseomonas sp. | reverse complement strand
AAGGCTGGTTTTCTGGAAGCGCAGGTGGCTTTCGCGCTGGCGCGGCCCGATCTGGCGCCGGCCATGCGCGATATTTTGAAGCGGTATGCGTAACGTTTAACCGGGGATCATGGCGCGCACCAGCGCCGCCACATCCGGCGCATCATCCAGGCGCCAGATCGCATCCCGTAACGCCGCCGCACCCGCCTTGCCCAAAAGCGGTTCGGCATTGTCGCGGTATTTTGCTTCCAATTCTTCATCGGAAAGCGGCGCACCAGGGTCGCCCTTTGGCAGCAGCACGGTTTCCGTCAGCTTCGTGCCATCATCTAGCGTGATGGTCACGCGCGCGGGAAATTTCGCCGGGTAAAGCTTATTCAATTCCGCATCGGGCACCACTTCCGTGCGCGCCAGCACCTGGCGGATCAGCGCATCATCCACGCGCCCGGCGGCGAATTGGCGCTGGGTCAATTCCCCATCCACCGCCGCAGCCGCGATGCAATAAGGCACGGAAACCCGCGCGCCCATCACGGAAGTGACATCCTTGTTGGAGAAATGAGATTTCACCGTGTCATAGGTTTCATTGGTAATGGAAACGATCCGCTTCGGGTCCGGCTTGTGCTTCGCCACGATAGAAAGCGTCGCCTGAATCGGTGAATGGCTTGCCAGGATGGACGGGAAATATTTGAAGCCGTTTTGCAGGATTTCCCATTCCGTGCCCAAGCCCGCCGTCAGCGCGGCTGGCTTCGGTTCCAGCGAAAACGCCGCCAGATAGCCCTTCGGGTGTTCCAGAATGCCGGGTGGGCTGGTGGCGCCAAGCGCCGCCATTTGCGCAGACAGAATCCCATTCAGCGCCGCCTTGCCGGGGTGGATGGATTTCGTCATGTCGCCGGATTCGAAAAACGTATTCAGCCCCGCCGCCTGAGTGCCCGCGAGGCCCAGCGCGCGCTGCACACCATCCGCATCCAGCCCCATGGCATGGGCCGCACCAGCAGCGGCGCCAAAAGTCCCGTTGGTAGATGTGGAATGCCAGAAACGATAATGCGTTGGCATCACCGCCATGCCGACACGCACCGCAACCTCATAACCCGCAACCAAAGCCGCCAGCATGGCGCGGCCCGAAAGCCCGCGCGCTTCCGCCAGGGCAAGCGCGGTTGGCACCATGACGGAACCCACATGCAACAAGGCGCGCTTATGCGTGTCATCATTATCCGCGGCATTGATCAGAATGCCATTGGCGAGAGCCGCGAAAGCCGGCTGCACCGCCGGGCCCTTGCTGCCCATCACATGCGCCCCAGGCGCGCCCGGATAAAGGGCGGCGATATCGCGCGCGATGCGGGATTTCTCCGCGTCTTCCGTCCAGGCCGCCATGGCGCAGCCCAGCGCATCCAGCACCAACCGCGCCGCCTGGCGCCGCACCTCCACTGGCAGCGCATCCGGCGTGATGGAGGCCGTAAATTCCGCAAGGGCGCGCGTGGTCATTTTGATGTTTCCTTCAGTGATGGTGAGGCATAGATCAGGCTGTAGAATGTTGGCGCTACTGTAAAGCCATGCGTGGCAAGCGCCGCTTGGATCATTTCCGCATTTGTGCCTTCCACCACGATGATGGTCGCGAAGGCAGCATCGCCGCCAGGGCGCAGCCTTTCTTCCGGGCTTGGCACTGTCACGGTTGGATCAGCTTGCCACAGCCGCACCCGCGTCACGCCGGGATGTTGCAGCAGGGCAGTAAGCGCTTCAGCCGAGGATTCCTGATGCACCATCAAGGCCAGCAATCCACCCGCCCCGCTTTGCCCCTGATCCAGCGCCACGCGGCAAATACTGCGCGACATGCTGCGGAAATGCGCCATGATGCGCGCGGTCCAATCTGTCGGTTCCGCAAGCCGTTTCAGATAAGGCGCGGAGCACAATACCGCGGGCTTTGCGGTTTCATAAAAAGTCAGAAATTCCGCCCGCGGGCCATGCAGGCGGCGATAACGCCGCGCATGCAGAAATCCCGGTATGCCAAGGCGATCCGGCACATGATCCTGCTGATACCAAGCTTCATAATCACGCCGATCACATGCCGCTGCGAGATCATTCATCACGCAAAGCAAACCGCCACCCTTCGCCATGCTGTTCCACCCATCTTGTCTCGGCGCCGAGTATTGCGCCCCTTGCGCGTGAGGGAAAGCGCCGCGCGCGCTGGACAGATAGGGCGCTGCCGGTCACCATGGTGTCAGAAATCTGCGGGCAGTCTGAGTGAGAGAACACATGTGCGACAAGGCAAAGGAACGCGGGCTTGGCTGGCGCGGCTGGATGCCGCTGCCGCCCCGGCAGGAAACCAAACCGCTCGGCCCCTGGTTGGACCTGACGCACCCGATAGATGAGGCGATGCCGCGTGTACCCATTTTCGGCCCGCCCAAGGTGAAGAAGCTGTTCTGCCTGCCGACTGATCCACTGACCGTGACAAGCTTTGAGATGGTGGTGCATACCGGCACGCATGTGGATGCGCCCTGCCATTTCTACAGCGATGGCCCCAGCATGGAACAAGTGCCGCTGGAACGCTGGAATGGTCCTGGCGTTGTCTGGCGTTTCGATCTGCCGCCCAATAGCCTGATTGAACCGGAACATCTGGAAGCGGCGCGCCCATTGCTGCGCCCAGGCGATATTTTGGCGCTGGATACGGGTTCTTCGCCGCACATCAACACACCCGCCTATGATGCGCATCCCTGCCTTAGTTTGGCAGCAGCGGATTGGATTGTAGCGAAGCAGGTGAAGCTGCTCGCCTGTGATTTCCCAACCCCTGATCTGCCCGTGCATCGCCGCCCAGCCGAGGGCTTCACCTGGCCCGTGCATCAGCGCCTGTTGCGCGATGGTGTGCTGATCTGTGAGCATTTGCGCGGCCCCCGACCCCTTGCCGGCAAGCGCGTGGAATTCATTTTTGGTGCGCTTGCCATTACCGGATCGGATGGCGCGCCGGCACGTGTCATGGCGCGCGAAATCGCTGAATAAATCGAAGGACGCGCCCTATGGGTGAAGCATTATCCGCCACGCAAATCCTCGGGCGTTTCGTCGCCGAATCGCGTTTTGAAACCCTGCCGGAGGCGCTGCGCCATGAAGGGCGGCGTTCCATCCTCAATCACATCGGCTGCGCTCTTGGTGTCGCGCGTGATCCGGCGGTGATTACGGCGCTTGAGATCATGCGCGATGCATCCGGCAAGCCAAGCGCAACCGTGCTGGGTCAGCGCGATAGGCTCGGCGTGATCGAAGCGGCTTTCGTCAATGCCATTGCATCCAATCTGCTGGATTATGATGACACGCATTTGCGCACCGTGATCCACCCAAGCGCACCGGTCGCCCCTGTCGCCTTTGCGCTTGGCGAGGAAATCAACGCCAGCGGGGCCGAAGTTTTGCACGCCTTTCTGTTGGGTGCGGAAATCGCCTGTCGCATTGGCAATGCGGTATCACCGGGGCATTACGCGCGGGGTTGGCATATCACCGCAAGCTGCGGGGTTTTTGGCGCGGCGGCAGCGGCGGCGCGGCTGCTGCGGCTATCGGCGGAACAAACAGCGCATGCGCTTGGCATCGCCGCCAGTCAATCGGGCAGCATTGTGGAGAATCTGGCGACTGCGGCGAAGAATATCGGCGTGGGCAATGCAGCGCGGAATGGCATATTGGCGGCACGCTTCGCCGTGCGCGGTTATCGTGCCGCGCCGCTCGCCATTGAAGGCCCGCTTGGTTGGGCGCGTGCGATGGGTGATGAAGCTGTTTTGGCTGAAATCACCGAAGGCCTCGGCCAGCACTGGGAAATCGCGCGCAATACCTACAAGCCCTATGCGGCGGGTATTGTCTTTCACGCAGTAATTGATGCCTGCCTGGCGCTGCGCGAAAAGCTTGGTGCGGCGGTGGCGCAGATTGCGCGCGTGACGGTTGCCGGCGATGCGCTTTTGCTGGCGCGCGGTGATCGAGAAGTGCGCAATGAACGCGACACGCGCGTCAGCATTCATCACTGCGCCGCGATTGCGCTGCTGCTGGGCCGCGCTGATGTGGCAGATTTTAACATGCCGGCGGTGCAAGACCCTGCCCTTGCGGCGCTGCGCGGCAAGGTAGTGGCCGAATGTGATGCCAGCCTGCC
>JBIKXA010000094.1:0-14045 GCA_044356015.1 Roseomonas sp. | reverse complement strand
GAAGCAAGGTCATGGCCCGATTAGGCCGCAATTCGCCCGCTTCCGATAGCCCGGCTTGATCCCCGCCGCGCCGCGCCCGATGTTACGACGAAGTGATTGAGGGAGGACGCGATGCGTATGGTCGAAACCCCGGAAGCGCTCAGGGCGCTGATCGGGCAGGAATTGGGTGTCAGTGATTGGCTGGAAGTCACGCAGGATTTGATTGATCGCTTCGCGGAAGTCACCGGCGATCATCAATGGATCCATGTGGATGTAGAACGCGCGAGGCGAGAGATGCCCGGCGGCAAGACCATCGCGCATGGCTATCTGCTGCTCTCACTGCTGCCAAAGCTTGGCGCTGGCATCTACAAGCTTTCCTGGCCCACGCGGTCCATCAATTACGGCAGCGACAAGGTGCGCATCGTCAATCCGGTCAAGGCCGGCGCGCGCATCCGGCTGCGCCAAAGCCTGGTTGCGGTGGAAGATGGCGCGCCCGGTGCCCATCGCATCACCGTGCGCCAGACGCTGGAAATCGAAAATGAGGCAAAGCCCGCCATGATCGCGGATACCATCCGCATGACTTTCACCTGAAACGCAAAGGAACACGCAATGAAACTCACCTGGTTCGGCCATTCCGCCTTTCGCCTGGAATTCGGCAAGTCTATTGTGATGATTGACCCTTTCCTGACCGGCAATCCCGCCTTTGGCGGCGATGCGGAAGCGGCCAGCGCGGGGGCGACCCATGTGCTGCTGACCCATGGCCATGCCGATCACATTGGCGATACGGCGGCCATCTGCAAACGCACCGGCGCCAAGCTGGTGACCAATTATGAACTCGCCATGTGGCTCGGCAAACAAGGTGTCACGGCGTTTGATCCCATGAATACCGGCGGCACCACGGATCAGGGTGAATTCACGGTCACGCTGACGCAGGCTTTCCATTCCTCGGTCGAGGTGGATGCCAATGGCGTTTTCCATTGCCTCGGCCTGCCGAACGGCATTGTGGTGACGCCGAAGGACAAGCATGAACCGACAGTCTATCACATGGGAGATACGGATATCTTCTCCGATATGGCACTGATTGATGAGCTTTACGCCCCAACTGTCGCTTTGGTGCCGGTGGGCGATCGCTTCACCATGGGCCCGCGTGCGGCAGCACTTTCGGTGAAGCGGTATCTGCGCAATGTCACCACCGCCATTCCCTGCCATTACGCGACCTTCGGCATGTTGCTGCCGGATGCCAAGGGCTTTGAAGCGGAAATGATTGGCGCCAAGGCCAAGGTGCTTATCCCGGAAAAGGGCAAGGCAGTCGGCTTGTAAACGCGTAACCTGCTCGGGCGCCGTGATGCGGATCAAGGCGCCCTTGATGCTCAACCTTTATGGGCGTCTGGCTCAGCGTGCTTTATTTTCCTGGAGGGACAAAAAATGCTGTTTGACAGGCGCGTTTTTCTCATGGGGCTTCTCGGTCTCAGCGCTTGCGCCGACACCGCGATTGAAACAGTCAGCCTGCCGGAATTCAGGGGCTCTCTGACGCTGCATCCTGTCCGACAATCCATTGATCAGGGGGCAGATATGCTATCGCACCCGCAAAGAATGGCCGGGCAACCGTGGGAGGTTGCGCGCCTTGTCCAAGCGCTTGAATTTCTGGCGGTTGAATTGCGCGCGGGTGCAGGCTGGAATTCAAACTTGCCGATGGCGTCACAGCAATTACCCGCGGCGCGACCCGAATGGCGCCAGGCTTTCGGCATAGCGCCGGGAGCCCGCGCGCAGGACGTGATTGACAGCCTGGCCGAGCTGCGTGGCGCCTATGCCGCCCAGAAACCGGCTGAAGCGGCAGCGGCCCTGCGCGCGCCAATCTTTAGCCCAGGGGGGCGGGAGACACTTGAACGTTTTGGCGCGCTGCCCGCCCTGCCGCGCACTACCCGCGCCATGCTCGATGCGCGTCGGGAATTACAGGCCCAGGGGCGTGACAGGCGCCTTGGTTCCCTGCTTCCCTAACGCCTGTTTTGGCCTGCTCTGCCGGTCCTGACGCGGCGAAATGAATCGCTTTCCGTGACGCAAGGCGCGGGTAGATCGCGCCTGTCAAACCCCCGGCGCCACCAGCGTGCAATTCCCTGCCGAGCGCGCCCTTTGGCACGCCTTTTCAGCCTGCGCCCGCGTCAGCCCCTTCACCCTTGCGGTGAAGGCTGCGTTCTTGCCCTGTGCAACGCGTACCACTTCCGTCTGACCGCTACCGCCAGCCGAGGACCGCGCCGATGAAGCAGCACTCCGCGCCAGGTTTTCTGAGGCAAAACGCCCAAGGCTCACTGACCAGCCATTGCCGCCCCCGCCTGGTGGTGGCAGCGAACCGCCGCGACCAAGGGCTGACGCTGGCGCTGCCTGCGCTGAGCCAATCAAACCTAGGCCACGGCGCGTAGGCGCAGCCGCCGGCGCCTGGCGCGGCGCTGGCGGCGCGACAGAAGCAGAAGCGAGTGCTGAACTGCCCGCATCCAGCCCGGCGCGCCGGCGCTCCGCCGGGGTGAAGGTGCTGCCATCCGGGATCGGGTCCATGCGCACCACATTGCCAAGGCTCGCCACCTGAGTGCCCGCCTGTGCCGCCGGGGCAGGGGCGGCGGCCTGCGCGACCTGCACGGTCGGTGCAGGGCTGCGCTGTTGGTTCAGCGCCATCATCGTGCCGCCATCCATCCGGCGCGGCCCGCGCGGGATGCTGGTGCCGATATCGGCCGCCGCATAAACCTCAGCCGGGGCGCGGCGTGCTGGCGCGGTGCTTGCGATGCGTGGCCCGACCCGCGCCACGTAATTGCGCGTTTCATCCGGCAGGCCACGCCCGCCCCACAAAAAATCCTCCAGGCGCCGCGGCCCGGCATTATAGGCCGCCAGGAAGGCGGGGTTGCCGTAAAGCTGATACATCTCACGGAGATAAGCCGCGCCGGCCTGCAGATTATCGTAAGGGTGATAGGGGTCCGGACCCAGATTGTAGCGCTGCGCCAATTCACGGTAGGTGCCAGGCATCACCTGCATCAGCCCCATGGCCCCCACGCGGGACGTGGCCCCCGGCCGGCCACCGCTTTCCTGGCGCATGACTTCGCGAATCCAAAGATCGGGCACGTCAAAGCGGCGGGAGGCATCGCGAATCCATGGCCCCCAAGGATCGCCGGGCGGTCCGGGCGGCGAAGTGCTATCAGGACGATTATAGAATGGCCCATTTGCATGACGCCCCGTGCCATCCGCGCAAGCCGAAAGCACCGCCAGCAGCAGCCCCAAAACCAGAAACCGGCCATAGCCCAGTCGAAACCCGTGCATCCCCTCATACTCCATCGGGTCTGGGATTTGCGCCCCGAAACGGCCCCCCAAGAGCCCCACCAATGCCCCCGCATCGGTGCGGCCCAAGCCGCCCCGCTGATCACGCCCTGGATGCCTGAAACATCCAGAAACAAGATCACGACAAGTCTCGCCTATGCCATTTGGACAGGGCAGGTCAAGCGTTACCCCAAGCCCACAGCATGTGGGGTATTTGCCACGGCAAACATGACAAGATTTAGGCAGAATAACGACAGAATCGAATGATAAATCAAAGCTTTGCTGCCCGAAGCTCAGGCACCATGCGCAGAACCGTCACCCATAGGTCACAGGCTGACGATCTGCCCGGAACCCACCGCGGCCAGAAAACTGGCCACCCCCGCCCGTTCCACGCCGGGGGCGAGGGGCGCGGCGACCAAATCCTCGGCCTTCAGCCCGGCCTCACAGGCCATGCGCTGCACGCCAAGGGCGGCGATGGCGGCAAGCAAAGTGCCAATGCCGGCCACGCCACGCGCCGCCAAATGGGCTTCCCGAGGGTCCTGTAACAAAGGGCAATCGGCCAAAAGCAGCCGGCAGCCGCCATTGGTGGCGAAAAGCACCACATCGCGGCCCAAGGCCGCCGCGCCGCTGGCCATCACCAGGGCGTAATGGGCGCGTTCATGCCCGCCATCCAGCAGCAAGATTCCAAGCGGGGGGCGCCTTTCGCTCATGCGCGGCAGGCTGCCTCTGCCGCGTTTTCATGCGCGGAAAGGTCGCGGATGGAAGGCTCCGGCCCGCACAGCGCACAGGCCGGGTCGCGCTTCAGCCGCACGGTGCGAAACCGCGCATCCAGCGCATCCCACAGCAACAGCTTGCCGATCAGCGGTTCGCCGATGCTGAGGATCAGCTTGAGCACCTCGGTCGCTTGTAGCGTGCCCATCACGCCCGTGACGGCACCCAGCACGCCCGCTTCGGAACAGGTGGGCACCAGGCCGGGCGGTGGCGGTTCCGGGTGCAGGCAGCGATGGCAGGGGCTGGTGCCGTCATGGCCATGAAACACCGAAAGCTGGCCTTCAAAGCGTAGCACCGCCGCACTTACCAAGGGCTTGCCGAGCAAATGGCAGGCATCGCCCAACAGAAAGCGGGTTTCGAAATTATCCGTCCCGTCGCAAATCACGTCATAATGCGGGATCAGGTCACGCGCCGCCGCCGCATCCATCCGCCGCGCATGGATATCCACCGCCACTTCCGGGTTCAGCGCGGCCAGGGTTTCCGCGACACTCGCCGCCTTGTTCTCCCCAATCCGCGCAGTGCTATGCGCCACCTGGCGCTGCAAATTGGAAAGCTCCAGCACGTCATGATCCACAAGGCCGAGCGTGCCGATGCCCGCCGCCGCCAGATAAAGCGCGAGTGGCGAGCCCAAGCCCCCCGCGCCCACAATCAGCACCCGCGCCGCGCGCAGCTTGGCCTGGCCGATCGCGCCCACTTCGCGGAGCAGGATATGGCGGGAATAGCGCTGCAATTCCGCGCGGGAGAAGGAAAGCGACATCCCCGCCATATGGCCGCGATGGGCGCACCGGCGCAAGCTTTCCGCTTGCGACAGGGCCGCGCTTGGCGCCTTATGCCGGGATGGACGCGGAAGAACTGATACGCCGCCTGGCCGCCGCGCTGGCCATTGGCCTGCTTGTCGGTACCGAACGCCATTGGCGCGAAAGGCAAGAAGCGGCAGGAAGGCGCACCGCCGGCGTGCGGACCTTCGCGCTGACCGGGCTTTTGGGCGGCATCATGGCGGTTCTGGCCGCGGCGCTTGGCGAAGCCGGCGGTGCCTTGCTGTTGGGCTTTGGGCTTGCCGCATTGCTGGCCGCGCAATTGCCCTTTGCTTTGCGTGAAGCGGATGCTGAGAATAAGGTTTCCGCCACCAGCCTGGTCGCCGCACTTGGCACCTATAGCCTGGGCGCCATGGCGGTCATGGGCGATATGGCGGTGGCCGGCGCGGCGGCGGTGGCGATGACCGCCATCCTCGCCGCCCGCGAAAGCCTGCACGGGCTGATGACACGCATCACCTGGGCGGAATTGCGTTCCGCCCTTGTGTTGCTGTCCATGACCCTGCTGGTCATGCCGCTGGTGCCCGATCAGCCCATTGCCATGCTGGGGGGCCTGAACCCGGCCAAGATTTGGCGCTTTGCCATATTGCTCGCGGCGATTTCCTATCTTGGCTATTTGGCGGTGCGGCTGATGGGGCCGGAACGGGGCTTGCTGTTCAGCGGTGCCGCCGGGGGGCTGATTTCTTCCACCGCCGTGACGCTGGCCAATGCCCGTGCCTCGGCGGCGGGCGGGGCGGCCCCGGCGCTGGCGGCGGGCGCCTTGATGGCTGGTGCGGTTTCCTGCCTGCGCACCATCGGCATTGTGGCCTTTATCGCACCGGCGGTGGCAGAGCATTTGTTCGCGCCCCTTGGCCTTGCGGCGCTGATCATGGGCATAGGCGGCTTCGCCCTTGCGCGGCGGGCCGGGGCGGATGGCGCCATGGTCAGCACCCCCGACAATCCCTTCGAACTGGCTGCGGTGCTGAAAATCGCCCTGTTGCTGGCGGCCGTTGTGCTGATTTCCAAATTGGCCGCCGAAAAACTGGGTCCCGAGGCTGTCATGGCGGTCGCTGCCATTACCGGCCTTGCTGATGTGGATGCGGTGGCGCTTTCCGTGCCGCTGCTGGCGCCGGCTTCCGTCAGCTTCGCCTTCGCTGCCCAGGCGGTGCTTGTCGCGGTTGCGGTGAATATCTGCGCCAAATCGGCCTATGCCGTGACCTTGGGCGGTGCGCGTTTCGGCGTGCCTTTCACGGCGGTTTCGCTCGCGGCCGGCCTCGGCGCAGCGCTTTTGGTCCTGCTTATGTGACGTCAACCCCTTGCCGCCCGCGCGCGCTGGCGCCACCCTGCAACCGATTGCAGGAGGAAGACGCGATGCCCGCCGAAGGCGGCCCCTTGAGTGCCGGAAAATCCACAGTGAATTTTAGTGCATTGGATGCGATGATCCGCCCCCGTTCCGTTGCCGTGATTGGCGCTTCCGATGACGCCACGCGCATTGGCGGACGGCCCATTGCCTATATGCAGAACCAGGGTTTCCAGGGCCGGCTTTTGCCGGTGAACCCGAATCGCCCCACCGTGCAGGGGCTGCCGGCCTTTGCTTCCGTTGCCGCGCTGCCGGAAGTGCCGGATGTCGCCATCATCGCCGTGCCTGGTGAGGCCGCGATCCAGGCCGTGGATGATCTGGGCGCGCGCGGCTGCAAATCCGCCATTGTCTTCACCGCAGGCTTTGCGGAAGTGGATGAGGCCGGCGCCGCCATGCAGGAAAGGCTGGTGGCTGCCGCTCGGCGCCATGGCATGCGCATGCTGGGGCCGAATTGCCTTGGCCTGTTCAATGCCGCGATTGGTTTCTACCCGATCTTCTCGCTTTCCTTCGAACAGGGCTGGCCCATTCGCGGCAATATCGGCATTGCGTCCCAATCCGGCGCTTACGGCACGCATGTTTTCGCGGTGGCGCGGCAGCGCGGGCTTGGCACCACAGTCTGCGTGACCACCGGCAATGAAGCCGATGTCTCCTTGGGTGAGGCGATTGGCTGGATGGCGCAGGCGCCGGAAGTGGACGTGATTTGCGCCTACGCTGAGGGAATCCGTGAAAGTGCCGGTTTTGTCGCAGCGCTTGATCTGGCACGGCGCAACCAGAAGCCCGTGATCATGATGAAGGTGGGCTCCAGTGCGCTTGGCGGTGCCGCCGCAAAATCCCACACCGCTTCCATCGCTGGCGATGATGCGGTGACGCAGGCCGTGCTGGATGAATATGGCGTCTTGCGCGCACGCACCACGGAAGAAATGCTGGATATCGCTTACGCGGCATCGCGGCGCATCTATCCTGCCAAGAATTCCCTTGGCGTGCTGACCGTGAGTGGCGGCGCCGGCGTGCTGATTTCCGATGCATCCGAAGCCGTTGGTCTGCCCATGCCGGAAATGCCGCAGGCATCTCAGGACAAGCTGCGCGGCCTGATCAGCTTCTGCGCGCCGCGCAACCCGGTGGATTGCACCGCGCAAGCTGTGAATCAAACCGAGCTTTTCGGCGATTTCCTGGAAGCAACCGCGGGCGATGGCGGCTATCCTTCCGTTCTGGTGTTTTTGACGCAGACGGGGGGCTCGACTTCTTTGGCGCCGAAGCTGCGGCCCTTCATGCGAGACGCCATTGCGAAAAGGCGGGATCGGCTGTGGGTGCTTTCCGCGATCTGTTCGCGCGAAAAGGTGCGCGAATATGAAGAAGATGGCTTCCTTGTTTTTGAGGACCCGACGCGCGCGGTGAATGCCATTGCCGCCATGGGCCGCTTCGGCGCCTTTTTCGCGCGGCAGGAAGCGGGTGCGGCGGGGGCGCTGCCGGATGTGGTGCTGCCCGCACATACGCCAACGGAAGCCGAAGCCAAGCGCCTGCTGGCCGAAGCGGGCCTGCCCGCCGTGCCAGAGAAAGCCTGCGCGAATGTGGAGGAAGCGGTGCGCGCTGCGGACGCCATGGGCTATCCGGTTGTGGCGAAAATCCTCTCGCCCGATATTCTGCACAAAAGCGATATCGGCGGTGTGATCTTGAACATCGCGGATGCTGCGGCGGTGCGTGAAGCCCATGCCACGCTTCTGGCACGTGCTGCACAACATGCGCCCAAGGCGCGCATTGAAGGCGTATTGATCGCCAAGCAAATCAATGGCGGCGTTGAGATGGCGCTCGGCGTTTTGCGCGACCCGGTATTTGGTCCTGTCGCCATGGTCGGGTTGGGTGGCGTTTTCATCGAAATCCTGAAGGATGTCGCCTTCCGCCGCTGCCCCTTCAATGAAACCGAAGCTGAAGCCATGATCCGTTCGCTGAAGGGCTTCCCGTTGCTGGATGGCGCACGCGGCAAGCCGAAAGCGGATGTGAAGGCGTTGGCGGGGGCGCTTGCCGCGCTGTCCCGCTTCGCGGTGGCGGCGGGGCCGCGTTTGGCATCCGTTGATGTGAACCCAATGCTGGTGCTGCCGGCAGGGCAGGGCGCCTTTGCCGCAGATGCGGTGATTGAAATCGAGGAAGCGCAGTGACATGCCAATCATCTACGAAAAGCTGCTGAACTACCCCATCCCTGAAATGCGCCAACATCTGCGCTGGCAGGATGTGGCGATGTATAATTTCTCTGTTGGGCTCGGCCAGGACCCGATGGATGAACAGCAGCTCGATTTTCTTTATGAGCCGCGCTTGAAGGTCATGCCTTCCATGCCGGTGGTGCTCGGCGCGCCGGGCTTCTGGTCGCGCAATCCCGATACCGGCATGGATTGGGTGAAGATCGTCCATGGCGAACAGGGCCTAGTGCTGCACAAACCCCTGCCGACAGAAGGCGAAATCATTGGCCGGTCGCGCGTTACGGGCCTGGTGGATCGCGGTGAGGGCAAGGGCGCCTTGATGTATTCCGAACGCCAGGTGATTGATGCGAAGACGGGTGATTTGCTGGCGACACTCACCAGCACATCCTTCCTGCGCGGCGATGGCGGTTTTGGCGGGCCGAGCGGGCCGGTGAAGCAGCCGCATCCGGAACCGGACCGCGCGCCGGATATCACGCTTGATCTGGCGACGCGGCCGGAACAGGCGTTGATCTATCGGCTGAACACGGATTTGAACCCGCTGCATATAGACCCGAAAATCGCCGCCGCTGCCGGCTTCCCGCGCCCCATCCTGCATGGGCTTTGCACCTTTGGCACGGTTTGCCATGCGTTGCTGAAGACGCTTTGCAGTTACGATACGGCGCGCTTCGGGCAGATGGATTTGCGCTTCTCATCCCCGGTCTATCCCGGTGAGACGATCCGAAGCGAGATTTGGCATGAAGCCGGCGGCGCTGCCTTCCGTGCGCGGGTGGTGGAGCGTGACAAGGTTGTTGTCAGCAATGGCCTGTTTCGTTTCGCCTGAATGATGATGGGAAAAGACGCATGATCAACAAGATTGTTCAATCCATGGCCGATGCCATGGCCGGCATCAAGGATGGTTCAACCGTGCTGATCGGTGGCTTTGGCGCGGTCGGCCAGCCGGATCATTTGATTGAAGGTCTGATCGAACAGGGTGCCACAGACCTGACCTGTGTTGCGAATAACGCCGGCACCGGGCGCGTGGGCCTGGCGCGGCTGATGGAATTGGGCCGGGTGCGCAAGATCATCTGCTCCTTCCCGCGTTCCGCCGGTTCCGTGGTGTTTGAAGAGCTTTATCGCCAAGGCAAAATCGAATTGGAGATTGTGCCCCAAGGCACCATGGCCGAACGCATGCGCGCTGCCGGTGCTGGCGTGCCGGCGTTTTTCACTGCGACATCGGTAGGCACCATCCTTGCCAATGGCAAGGAACAGCGCGAATTCAATGGCCGCACCTATGTCATGGAACATGCGCTGAAGGGCGATGTTGCGTTGGTGGAAGCCTGGGAAGGGGATCGCTGGGGCAATCTGACCTATCGTTCCAGCGGGCGGAACTTCAACCCGGTAATGGCAATGGCAGCCGATATGACCATCGCGCAGGTGATGCATATCCGCGAACTTGGTGAGATTGTGCCGGAAAATGTGCATACGCCCGGCATTTTTGTGAAGCGCGTGCTGCGCATTGATCGCGGCCCGGCATGGGCTTGAGCAGGCAGGAATGATTCGGAGCCATGACAGCGTCAGGGTATTTGTGCCGATTCAGATGTGATTACTTATGAAGAGGAGGGGATCATGCTAAGGGAAGCCTTGGAAATAACCAGACGTACCGCAACTCATAGTCTGCCCGTGCTTCTTCTATTGCTTTGGTGGAACGGTGTTCCGATGTTCAGGATACTGATTGCCGGCGTCGCCTTTCTTACGTTTCTTCTGATAAGCAATTTAGCCATTTTGTACGTAACGCGCTGGCGTCAGAAGAGAACCAGTGCCAACGAAAACCTTTGATGGGGGATCAACTCATGACTGGCTTTGACCGCAAGCAAATGGCCGCCCGTGTCGCGGAAGACATTCCGGAAGGCTGGTTCGTCAATCTCGGCATCGGCATTCCGACCATGATCGCGAATTACGTGCCGCTGGAACGCGAAGTGATTCTGCATTCGGAAAACGGCATTCTGGGCATGGGGCCCGCGCCCGCGCCGGATAAGGTGGACCCTTGGCTGGTGAATGCGGGCAAGCAGGCTGTCACGCTGCGGCCTGGCGGTTCTTATTTCCATCACGCCGATAGCTTCGCCATGATCCGCGGCGGGCATATTGATCTTTGCGTGCTGGGCGCTTTTGAAGTGGCTGCGAATGGCGATATCGCCAATTGGGCGACCAGCGAGAATGATTCAGCCCCCGCTGTCGGTGGCGCGATGGATCTTGGTGCTGGCGCCAAGCGGCTTTGGGTGGTGATGGAACACACCACCAAGGATGGCGGGCATAAGATTGTGGAACGCTGCAGCTATCCGCTGACAACGCCGGGCGCCGTCAGCCGTGTTTACACCAATCTTGGCGTTTTGGATGTGGTGCAGGGCAAGGGTTTTGTGGTGCGCGATCTGGCGCCTGGCGTGACCTTTGACCAAATCCAGGCGGCGAGTGGTGCCAAGCTGCACACGAACTGACGCGCATAAGGAATAAGAACATGAGTGAGGTTTTGGAAGAACGCGCAGAATCCATCCGCATGATCCGCGATAGCGCGGGTGCGGTGGCCCCGCGCGGTGGCGACAGCAAGCGCGTGCGCGCCTTGCGTTTCGCCGCGCCGGGTTTTGATAAGGGCGTCTTCGGCCAGATGGGCGAATTCGGCTGGATCGGGCTTGCGGTGGCGGAAGCTGCCGGCGGCGCCGGGCTTGGCATGAGTGAAGCCATTGCGTTGACCGAAGAATTGGCGAGTGGGCTCGCGCCCGAACCGCTGATCCCCGCCATGCTGTCCGCGCGCCTGCTGGCGGCGGCGGATGATCAATCCCTGCTTGGCCCTTTGCTGGCGGGCAAGCAAATGGTGCTGACCGCCTGGCAGGAACGCGCTGATACGCTCGCGGTTCCCGGTAATGCCGATGCGCCGCGCGTCTTCATCCCGCAAGCGGGTGGCGCTGATGTCTTTTTGGTGCCGGTGCGGCAAGGCGCAGGGCTCTCGCTTTACGCCGTGCCGGCGGCGGGCGCTGATTTGACGCTCGAGAAAACCATGGATGGCGGGTATTTCGGCACGCTGCGCGCTGACCCCGTGCATGGCAAGCGCATCTCCGCCGATATCGGTGCCGTGCTGGATGCTGCGCTGGATGAGGCTGCGTTGATGACAGCGGGCGCGATGGTTGGGCTGATGGAACGCGCCTTTGACATGACGCTTGCCTATCTGAAAACGCGCCAGCAATTTGGCCGCATCATCGGCACCTTCCAATCTTTGCAGCATCGCGCGGCGGATTTGAAAATTCATCTCTCGCTCACGCGCGCAGCCGTTGAGGCCGCGGCGGCGGCTTTGGATGCCGGTGCGGAAGGTGATGCGCGCAAGGCCGCTGTTTCCAAAGCCAAGGCGCGTGCGGGTGAAAGCGGCTTGATGGTTTTGCGCCAATGCATCCAGCTTCATGGCGGCATTGGCTATACGGATGAATATGATGTCGGGCTATATCTCCGTCGCGGCATGGTGATCGCCAATCAATTCGGCTCCGCCGCTTTGCATCGCCGCCGCTTCATGGCGCTGGCGCCGGAGGATGCGGAATGAACGCCGCCGCTGAACCCTTGCGCCAACGCATTCTGGAAGAACGTGATGGCGCGGTGCTGATCGTCACCATTGATTGCCCATCCCGCAAGAACGCCATCGCGCCCGTGCTGCGCGCCGCGATGGAAGAGGTGATGGAACGCGCGCATGGCGATGATACCATCCGCGCCATTGTAGTGACAGGCGCTGAGGGCACTTTCTGCGCCGGCGGC
Source organism: Roseomonas sp. (assembly GCA_044356015.1). Classification (GTDB taxonomy): domain Bacteria; phylum Pseudomonadota; class Alphaproteobacteria; order Acetobacterales; family Acetobacteraceae; genus Neoroseomonas. The sequence continues at coordinate 1,881 of JBIKXA010000094.1, read as the reverse complement.
GATATCTCCTCCATGGATATTGATAGCACGCTGGCAGGGCGCGAACGCATGCGCCGCACGCATAAGCTGGTGCGCCTCATGGCCAAGGGTGGCAAGCCGATTGTTGCCGCTGTGGAAGGTTGGGCCGCCGGTGCCGGCATGGCGGTGGCTTGCGCCTGCGATGTGATTGTGGCCGCCGAAGACGCGCGCTTCACGGCGGGTTTCCACAAGATTGGCCTGATGTCCGATATGGGCCTGCCGCATTTCCTGCCCGCGCGTGTCGGCATTGGCCGTGCGCGGCGCATCCTGTTTTTCCATGAGGTGATCGCCGCACCGGAAGCCGAACGCATCGGCCTGGTGGATTACGTCGCACCTCCCGGCAAGGCCTTGGAAGCCGCCTTGGAAAAGGCGCGCTTCCTGGCCGCCGAGGCGCCTGGCCCCATCGCCTTCACCAAGCAAATCTTCGCCGATGGTCTGGATGAGGCTTTGGCGCAGGAACAAACCTATCAGGCGGCGCTATTCACGACCGAAGATTTCAAGGAAGGCCGTGCGGCCTTCTTCGCCAAGCGCAAGCCCAATTTTACCGGAGGCTGAAGTGATGATCGAAGCTCGCGAAACCCAGGATCTGAACCTGCTGGAAGATGAAGCCTTCCGTTTGCATGTGCGTGGCTGGATTGAAGCTGAATATCCAGCAGAATTGCGCAATCCACCGAAGCGCCTGCATTGGGATGAAAACAAGCCTTGGTATTTCAAACTGGCCGAGAAAGGCTGGCTCTGCCCTGGCTGGCCGCGCGAATTTGGCGGGCTTGGGCTGTCCCCGGCGAAGCAGATTATTTTTACCGAAGAAATCGAACGCCATGGCTGCGCGCGCACCAATGACCATGGCATCGTCATGGTCGGGCCGCTGCTCATCAATCACGGCACGCGTGAGCAGCAGCAGCGTTTCCTGCCGAAAATTCTTTCCGGTGAGCATATCTGGTGCCAAGGCTATTCCGAACCCAATGCGGGATCGGATTTGGCGGCGCTGCGCACGGAAGCGGTGCTGGATGGCGATACCTATGTGGTGAATGGCCAGAAGATTTGGACCACGCTCGCCATGGATGCGAATTGGTGCTTCCTGCTGGTGCGCACGGACAAGAATGCCAAGAAGCAGGAAGGCATTTCCTTCCTGCTGGTGGACATGAATACGCCTGGCATTACCGTGAAGCCCATCATCAATCTGGAATATCACGACGAATTCTGCGAGGTATTCTTCGATAATGTGCGCGTGCCTGCCGCCAATCTGGTCGGCACGCCCAATCGCGGCTGGGATATGGCGAAGGCGTTGCTTTCCTTTGAACGTATCTATCTGGGATCGCCCAGGCTTTCGGCTTATGCGTTTTCGCGGCTTAAGCAACTCGCGGAACGTATGGGGGTTTGGGAAGATGCGGTGTTCCAGGATACCTACGCCAAGCTCCGACTTGATCTGGAAGATCTGAAATCGCTCTATGGCGTTTTCGTGGATAAGGTCAGGCGTGGTGAAACGCTCGGGCCGGATGTTTCCATGCTGAAGGTGTTTCAGACCGAATTGTTCCAGCGCATCACGGATACCATGCTGGAAATTTGCGGCGAAAATGCTGGCTTGCTCGACCCCATGGAAGGCAACCGCAACCTGAACCCAACCGGGCTGTACATCCAGGCGCGGCCTTCCACCATTTATGGCGGATCGAATGAAATCCAGCGCAATATCATCAGCAAGAATGTGCTTGCGCTGCCGGGTTAGGCCGCAGGCGAAAAAAGGGGGCTATCCACCATGACAGATCTATGGCGCCTGAACGCAACCGACCTGGCGGCGCGTATCCGCGGCAAGCAGGTCTCCGCCACCGAAGCCGCGAAGGATGCGCTGGCCCGGCTTGCTGCGGT
>JBIKXA010000244.1:0-4127 GCA_044356015.1 Roseomonas sp. | reverse complement strand
AAGTCACCGCGCGCATCGCCGGGCGCGATGTGACGCTGGTGGACACTGCCGGGCTTGAGGAAGCGCCCCCCGATACCGTGCCCGGCCGCATGCGCGCGAGTTCCGAGGCCGCTTTGCGCAATGCCTCCCTCGTGCTTTTTGTGATGGATGCGCGCGCCGGCATTACGCCCGCGGATCGTGCCTTTGCTGCCTGGCTGCGCCGCGCGCGCGTGCCGGTGCTGGTTGTCGCGAATAAGGCAGAAGGCCGCGCCGGCACCACCGCCGCCATGGAGGCCTTTGAATTGGGTCTGGGCGACCCGGTGCCGGTTAGTTCCGAACATGGCGATGGCTTTGGCAATCTGCATGATGAAATCGCCGCGAAGCTTGGCCCGCCGCCAGAGGATGAGGCTGAGGCAGAAGATGCAGATCGCCCGCTGCGCTTGGCGATTGTGGGCCGGCCCAATGCCGGCAAATCCACGCTGCTGAATGCGCTTTTGGGTGAAGACCGCATGATCACCGGCCCGGAACCGGGCCTGACGCGCGATGCCGTTGCCGTGCAATGGCGCGACAGCACGGGCGGTGAGGTGCGCTTGGTGGATACCGCCGGCATGCGCAAGAAGGCCCGCGTGCAGGAAACTTTGGAGCAGATGTCCGTCGCTTCAACGCTCGCCGCGCTCAAGGAAGCGGAAGTGGTGGTGCTGGTCTTGGATGCGCTGCTTGGCATGGATGAACAGGATTTGCGCATTGCGCGGCTGGCGGAACGTGAAGGTCGTGCGCTGGTAATCGCGCTCAATAAATGGGATGCGGTGGAAGACCGCAACGCGGCGCGCAAGCGCGTGGAAGACGCGCTGATGACATCACTCGCGCAATCCAAGGGCGTGACCGTGGTGCCGCTTTCGGCAGCGACCGGGCGCGGGGTGGATAAGTTGATGCCCGCGGTGCGCGCCACCTATGCGCTGTGGAACCGCCGCATCTCAACAGGTGAGGTCAATCGCTGGTTTGAAGCGGCGCTGGCGCGGCATCAGCCGCCGCTGGTGGATGGCAAGCGGATCAAGCTGCGCTACGCGACCATGCCGAAGGCGCGACCACCCACCATGGTGATTTTCGGCACGCGCGCCGATGTGCTGCCAGAGGATTATCGGCGCTATCTGGTCAATTCCTTCCGAGAGCATTTCACCATGCCCGGCGTGCCGATAAGGCTGCAATTGCGATCCCCGCGCAACCCTTATGCCGAGGATGAGGGCTGATCTTTCGCGCGCGGCAAAACCTGCTTAGGATTCATGTGCTTGATAAGGTGATGTTGCGCGCATGATTGCCGATACGGCCAAGAAGCTTCTGTATCTGGCCCTTGGGGCCATGTTTGTGCAGCAGACATTTGCTTCCATCGGGCGCACCCTGCCGCTGGTCATCGCGCCCGCCATTATTGAGGATTTGCACATAGACCCTGCCCTGGTCGGGGTTTATGTCGGTGCGGCGGCGCTGGCTTCGTTGGTGTTCCAGCTTGGCTGCGGCAGTTTCATCATCCGCTACGGGGCGCTGCGGATGAGCCAGGTGGCGCTGGTGTTTCTGGCCGCTGGCATGGCACTCGCCGCCGCAGGACCGCTGCTGTTCTTTCTGATTTCAGCGATCATCGGCGGGGGAGGGGCAGCGACCTCCACGCCCGCGAGTTCACATTTGCTTGGGCGCTATTCGCCGCCCAAACAGGCGCCCTTGGTGTTTTCCATCAAGCAGACCGCAGTGCCGGCGGGGCTTTTGCTGGCAGGGCTGCTCGGCCCCTGGATGACCGGGTATTGGGGCTGGAGCGGTGCGCTATTGGTCACGGCAGGCGCCTGTTTCCTTTTTGCTGTGATGCTGGAACCGCTCCGTGCTGAGTTTGACTCCGATCGTGTGCCAAGCCGCAGCTTTCACTTTTCGGATTTTCGCACCACGCTGACCACCGTGCTGCGCGCCAAGGATTTGCGCGAATTGTCCATGGCCTGTTTTGCCTTCAACGGGCTGCAAACCGCCTTCACCAGCTATTACGTGCTCTATCTGACCGCGCTGAATTATGATCTGGCGACGGCGGGGCTGATGTTTGCCATTGCCATGGTGATTGCGGTGCCAATGCGCATTTTCTGGGGCTGGCTTGGCAGTGGCCGGGTATCACCGCGCCGGGTCATGGCAGGGCTTTCGCTTGGCATGGCCGCCAGTGCGGCGCTGATGAGCCTATATGGCGCAGCCTGGCACCCCTTGCTGATTGCGGCCATCGCAACAGTAATGAGCGCGACCGCCATGTCCTGGCATGGAGTGCTGCTGTCTGAGGCTGCGCGCCTGGCCCCGCCCGGCATGCGCGGTGCTGCAACGGGTGGTGTGCTGTCCTTCGGTCAGGTGGGCGCCTTCATCCTGCCCGTGATCTATGCGGCGCAGCTTGCCGTGACGAATAGCCATGGCATTGGCTTTTTGCTGTGCGGTGCGCCGGCGCTGGTCGTCGGGATTGTGATGTGGCGCGCTTCGGCCCGCGCGGTGTGAAGGGCGGCAAGGGCGTTAGAGGGAGACTGAAGTGGGCAAGGATGGCAGCGCCAGCGGCCCATGAATCATCGTCAAGGCTCAGCCGGAAACATGCCACCCCGCGCCATCAACCCCCGATCAGCGCACCCGCAGAAGAATTCATCCCCATCGCTTGCCGCGCAAAGAAATTCTTGAGCCGCGGCATGCGGTCCACCGCGGCAATGCCAAGCCGGCGCGCGATGCGGATGGGCGCGATGTCATTGGCGAAAAGCCTCTCCAGCGCATGCGTCGCCCCCAGCATCAGCAGGCTATCGGGCCGGCGCTTCGCCTGATACCGCGCCAGCAGCGCGCCATTGCCCGGGTCTTCGCCGCGCGCCACGGCTTCAATCAGCAAGCTCGCCAAAGCATCCACATCGCGAAAGCCAAGATTGAGCCCCTGGCCCGCGATGGGGTGAATGCCATGCGCCGCATCGCCCACCAGTGCCAGCCTTGTGTCCACATAGCGCGCGGCATGCATGGCGGATAACGGATAGGACCAGCGCCGGCCAATCGGCTTTACGGAGCCCAAATGCCCGCCCAAGCGCCGCGCGATTTCCCGCCCATAGGCGGCATCATCCATGGCGAGGCAGCGTTCAGCGATGGCGGTCTTGTCGGTCCAGACAATGGCGCTGACATGCGGGTGCTCGGGCAAAGCCGGCATGGGCAATTGCGCGAAGGGGCCATGGGGCAGGAATTGCTCCAAAGCCATGTTCCGATGCGGCTTTTCATGCGCGATGGAACCGACAATGCCCATGCAATGGTAATCCAGCCGGGAAACCGGAATGCCCGCCTGCGCGCGCAGCGGGCTATTGCGGCCTTCCGCGCCGACCACCAGCCGGGCGCGGAAGCTCGCACCCGATGAAAGCGTGATGGTGGCACCATCCGCATCCTGCGTGACCTCGGCTTTTGCCGGCGCATGGACCGTCAGATTGGCCAATTGCGGCAAATGGGCATTGAGTGCGATGCGGAGTGAACGCGCCTCCACCATCCAGCCAAAGGGGTCTTCGCCCAGCGCCGCATGGTCGAAATGAAGCGAGAAGGGGGAGGGGGCCTCGCCCGGTCGGCCATCGGCAACCCGGATGCCAAGGATGGGGCAGGGGTCCACCGGCAGCCTTGCCCAGACGCCGGCAGCTTCCAGCAAGCGCTTGGAGGTCAGCGCAATGGCATAGGCGCGACCATCAAAGGCCGGCATTTCCATGGGCGGCAAAGGCGCGGCATCAACCACCGCGGTTCTGACCCCCGCGCCCGCGAGGCGCGCGGCCAAGGTGGCGCCAACGGGGCCGGCGCCCACCACACAAACATCAACATCCTGGGAAGCATTCATGCGCTCAGTTTACCGGGGCTGGCGGGGGGCACCAAGCGCTAAAACGCCCATCCAGGAAATGATCACATTTTAGGCATATGACGTCTTTATCGGCGAAAATCCCGCGCCTATTGCCCAAAAGCAGCACATTTCCACCCCGTCTGGCTGGCACGGGATTTGGAAACCCTGATTTCATGCGGGGGTCGGTTCCCGCCCAGAGAGAGGAACGGAAAGCGCGATGAAACTTGTGATGGCTGTCATCAAGCCCTTCAAGCTCGACGAGGTGCGAGAGGCTCTGACCCCGCTCGGGGTGCAGGGG
>JBIKXA010000243.1:0-4191 GCA_044356015.1 Roseomonas sp. | reverse complement strand
CTGCGATGATGTTCAGATCCTTCTCGCCGCGATCCTGTTGAAGGCGCAAATAGCTGACGCCGAGTGACGTATTTTGGGCAATATTCTGCGTGAGGCCCGCGGCAAATTCATACCGTCCCGCCCTTTCCCCGGGCTCTGCATTGAACAATTCCGACCAGCCGGCATTGAAGGAAAGGGCAAGTGGTCGCGGGCCTTCAATCAGCGTTTTGCTCAGCAGGCCGACAAGCTGCCCGCTTTGCGATGGCCCGCTTGTCTCCCCATAGGCGCTGCGTAGGGCGCCAAAAACACCAAGCGCCGGGCGCCAGCCATCTTCTTCCAGGATTTGCCAACGCAGGCCAAGCTGCGAAAGCCCGCCCCAAAGCCGCTTTGCATCATCCGCCGGATAGGGCGCTGCCGGGCCGTATTCCGCTGTTTGCGCAAAGCGCAGATCAAGCCCGCGCACCAGCCCGGCTTCCGCTTCAAGCGCGCCGCCATAAAGATCGCGGTTCGCGCCATTCCGCGCGCGCGTATAACCAAGGCCAAGGGCCAGGGTTTGGCCGCCAACAGGTGTGGGGGCCGCGCCGATGATGCCGAAAGGGTCTTCCATTAGCGGTTCTGGCTCGCCATGCGCCGGCAGGATCGGCAGCGCGACCAACAGCATCAGCAGCGCGTCGCGGAAATTCAGTTTCATGAAAGGGGCTCCATTGCCAAAGCCTCAGTCGGCCGTCAGCGCCAGAAAACGTGCCGCCAGCCTGACCTCATTCAACCGATCTTCGCGTCGCGCCTGGGCTTCATCATCGCTGCCCCAGAATTCCTCCTGATACAGCTCATCCAGGGTGGCCAGCCGATGCGCTTCTTCCGCATCAAGCCGCCCAAGGCTGAGCGCCAGGCCCAGCACCAGGCTGCCCAAGGCCGGCACGGCAACGCCAAGCGCGGCAAGCCCCGCCGCATCATGCCGCGCGACGGCGGCCTGAAGCGCGGCCAGGCTTGTGGGGGCTTGCGGCACGGGCATCAGGCCCTGCGTGATGCCAAGTGGCGCATCCAGCGCCAGCGCGGCCCATTCCAGCACAGGCTGCCAGGCTTCTGCCTGCCGGGCGGCCAGGCGATGATCCTCGGCCCGGTAGCAGAGCAGATCGGTTTCACCATAGCGGGCAATGCCATCCACCATGGGCCTTGGGTCTGGCGCGATCCTTTCTTGCGCGGCGCCCAGAAGCCGGGTCAGGGGCACATCTTCCTGGCGCATTTCGCCGCCCTTGGTGCCGCCGGCCTTGCCCCATTCCTCGGCAATCGCCTCGGCCAAGCGGCGGCTTTCAGTGGTGAGGATATTGCCGCCCGGCAGCCGAAGGGGGCGGTCATCCAGCACCACCCCATAGCCACCTTCAAGCCTTGGCACGGCCAGGGCCGCTTCCCAGAAACGCTTCATGGAGTGCAATCTAGCCGTTCGAAAAGTAAAGAAAAGTCGACGCGCATTCCATGGGGCTGGGCTTCCTCACCCGGCTTGACGCGGGCCATGCTCCGGCGCTAGTTACCCGCCCTTCGCTGGCGGAACGCTGGCCTTCCATTTCGCAGGTTTGAACAGAAAGCCCATGGCCAATAATGCTTCCGCGCGCAAGCGCATTCGTCAGACTGAAAAGCGCACCGCGCGCAACAAGGCGCGCAAGTCGCGCGTGCGGAGCTTTCTGCGCAAGGTGGAAGAGGCGGTGAAATCCGGCGACAAGGCCGCAGCGCAGGAAGCCTTTCGCGCGGCGCAACCGGAATTGCAGCGCGCCGCAACCAAGGGTGTGGTGCATGCCAATACAGTCGCGCGGAAATTGTCGCGGCTTTCGGCGCGTGTGAAGTCCGTGGGCGCCTGACGGCCCACGGGGTTTTTCTTTTTGAAATGTTGAAGGCGCGTTGCCTGGGCAGCGCGTCTTTTTCTATGCCTTTCATGTGGTCAGGATGTCAGCTTTGTCGGTCGCCATATGAAATCTCCCAGTCAAGAAAAAAATGATACTGCATCAGAAAATTTTCGAAATCTGCCGTTCAGGTTTTTTTGCTATTGATCTTTTGTCTCGGCCCGCCGCATGATGCTTTTGACGGGGAAGAAAGTTCAGATGGGCCAGGGGGGCAGCATTTTGCGGAGCAAGGAAAAGGCTGATGATGGCGTGCCCCCGCAAGGTCCCGCCGCTTGGGCTGAAGCATGGGCGCGTATCCGCGCCAAGCTGCGCGAAGAAGTAGGCGATGTGGAATTCCGCAGTTGGCTTCGGCAAATGACACTCGTTTCCGTGGATGGTGATGAGGCGACGATCACATTGCCCACGCGGTTTTTGCGTGATTGGGTCAGCAGCCATTACGGGGATCGCCTTCGCGCTTTGTGGCAGCAGCAAAATCCCGCAATACGCCGGGTTGATCTGCGTGTGGCGGCAGGTAGCCGTGCAAGCGCCGGAGAGGCTTCTGCAAACGCCGCACAGCCCTTGGCGGAAAGCCTGACCAGTGCTGCGCCGCGCGCCGCCGATCCGCGCGGTGATTGGTCTGCGCCGCTTGATCCGCGCTTCACCTTCGATAGCTTCATTGTCGGCAAACCGAATGAATTCGCCCATGCCTGTGCGCGCCGCGTGGCGGAAAAACCTGCCATGCCGGGCTTCAATCCGCTGTTCCTTTACGGCGGCGTTGGGCTTGGCAAGACGCATCTGATGCATGCCATTGCCTGGGCCATTCGCGAACAACACCCCACGCGCCATGTGGCCTACATGAGCGCTGAGAAATTCATGTATCGCTTCATCTCCGCACTCCGCAGCCAATCCACCATGGAATTCAAGGAAACGCTTCGTTCCGTTGACGTGCTGATGGTGGATGACCTGCAATTCCTGATCGGCAAGGACAATACGCAGGAAGAATTCTTCCACACCTTCAATGCGCTGGTGGATGCCGGCAAGCAGATTGTGATTTCCGCCGATAAATCGCCATCCGATCTTTCCGGCATTGAAGATCGGCTGCGCACGCGGCTGGGCTGCGGCATGGTGGCGGATTTGCATGCCACAACTTACGAATTGCGCATTTCCATTCTGGAAGCCAAGGCAGCATCGTCCGGCATTGCGGTGCCATCGCGCGTCATGGAATTCCTGGCACATAAAATCACCTCCAATGTGCGGGAATTGGAAGGCGCGCTCAATCGCCTGATCGCCTGGGCCAATCTGTTCGGCAGGCCCATCACGCTGGAAGGCGCGCAGGAGGTTCTGCATGATATCCTCCGCGCCCATGACCGGCGCGTCACCATTGAGGAAATTCAGCGCAAGGTCGCGGAACACTATAGTATCCGTCTGACTGACATGTCCTCGGCAAGGCGTGCCCGCAATGTGGCGCGGCCCCGCCAGGTCGCGATGTATCTGGCGAAGCAATTGACCTCTCGCTCCCTGCCGGAGATTGGCCGGCGCTTTGGCAATCGGGACCATACCACGGTCATGCATGCGGTCTCCCGCGTGGCGGAACTCATGCAGGCGGATGGGTCCTTCGCTGAGGATGTGGAATTGCTCCGGCGCATGCTGGAAACCTGAGGCGCCAAGCCGTCCACGAAAGCCAATATTCTTGTGCCCTGGCCGCTTTTCTGGCCCCGCCTTGGCTGGTATGAAACTGGTTCTCCGGGCGCTTTGCGCGCCGATTCGGCAGCTTGGTCGCCCGGGCAGGATTTCACTGGCGGTTTGCCCCCGGGGCCTTTCCGGTAGCGGCTGACATCGCCACAACAGGATCGGGGCGTCGGAACGATGAAATTCTCGGTTGACAGGGCGATACTGCTCAAGGCGCTGACCCATGTGCAAAGCGTGGTGGAACGCCGCAACACCATCCCCATCCTTGCCAATGTCATGATCGAAGCGAATTCCGGCGGCGCGCTGAAACTGACCGCGACGGATATGGAAATCGCGGTGGTGGAAGATATCGCGGGCGTCACGGTGGCGCGTGCCGGGCGCACCACAGCGCCGGCGGGAACGCTTTATGAAATCATCCGTAACCTGCCGGAAGGGGCGCGCGTTGAATTCGACCATGGCGGCGGCGATGGGCCGCTTGCGCTGCGGTCAGGCCGCTTCAATACCAGCCTTGCCGTGCTGCCAGTGGATGATTTCCCTTCCATGACCGAAGGGCGGATGCCGGTGCAATTCAGCATCAAGGCCGGCGTGCTGCGCGATTTGATTGACCGCACGAAATTCGCGATTTCCACGGAAGAAACACGCTATTACC
>JBIKXA010000006.1:0-43558 GCA_044356015.1 Roseomonas sp. | reverse complement strand
CGCCCCACCCGCCTTCGCCAGAACCTTGGTGATCGCCGCCGTCAGCGACGTCTTGCCATGGTCCACATGCCCGATCGTCCCGATGTTGCAATGCGGCTTATTCCGCTCAAATTTCGCCTTGGCCATGTTCGTGATTCCAGATCGGGGGTTGCTTACCAGCGGTAGTGGCTGAAGGCCTTGTTGGCTTCAGCCATCCGGTGCGTGTCTTCGCGCTTCTTCACGGCAGAGCCGCGATTATTCGCTGCATCCATCAGCTCAGCCGATAGACGCTCTTCCATGGTGTTCTCGCCACGCTTGCGCGCGCTTTCGATCAGCCAACGGATCGCCAAAGCCTGGCGGCGTTCCGCACGGACTTCGACGGGAACCTGATAGGTGGCGCCACCAACGCGACGGCTGCGCACTTCCACGGCGGGCTTCACATTATCCATCGCCTCATGGAACAGACGCAGCGGGTCGCTATTCGGACCACCCTTTTTCTTCAGCGTATCCATCGCCGCATAGACGATGGATTCGGCAACACTTTTCTTGCCGTCATACATGAGGACATTCATGAAACGGCTGAGAACGATATCACCGAATTTCGGATCCGGCAGAACCTCGCGCTTTTCAGCGCGGTGACGACGCGACATGGTTCAGCCCCTCACTTCGGACGCTTCGCGCCGTAAAGCGAACGACGCTTGCGGCGCTTGGCGATGCCCTGGGTATCCAGCACACCGCGCAGAATGTGGTAGCGAACGCCCGGAAGGTCCTTCACGCGGCCACCGCGGATCAGAACCACCGAGTGTTCCTGAAGATTATGACCTTCGCCGGGAATATAGCTCACGACTTCGAAGCCATTCGTCAAACGCACCTTCGCAACCTTGCGCAGCGCGGAGTTCGGCTTCTTCGGCGTGGTCGTGTAGACGCGCGTGCAGACGCCGCGCTTCTGCGGGCTGCCCTTCAGGGCCGGAACCTTGTTCCGGTCTGGCTTCGTCTCACGCCCTTGGGCGATGAGTTGGTTGATCGTCGGCATGACGCCCCTTCAGATACCATCCAAAAGACCTTCAGCCCCGCCAAAAGGTAATGCCCGGCGCGGCACGAGTTATCGTGCCCTCCGGGCTTCCAATCGGCTGCCGGCCTCAGCCCCCTGGAAGGAGGCGGCGCCGGCGGCGCAGCTTTGGGTCCAAATTCAGCAAATCCCCCAACGGGGAGTCGCGTAAGGAGCGGCCTTTTACGTCCCGCCCCGCTTCAAGTCAAGCGCCGTTCACCTGTTGGAAGGGGATAATTCGACCTGTTTCCACAGCGAATTTCATCCCCATCACAGGTGGCGGCCAAACCCGCCTTATTCGGCGGCCTTCGGTTCCGGCAAGGCCGGTGATGCTGCCGCGATGCGGCCGCGATCCCGCTGCGCGGCCAAGGCCCGCAGCCGGTTCATCACGGAACCCGTCCCGGCCGGGATCAGGCGCCCGACGATCACGTTTTCCTTGAGGCCAGCCAGGTAGTCCACCTTGCCCGCCGTGGCGGCTTCCGTCAGCACCCTGGTCGTTTCCTGGAAGGACGCCGCCGAGATGAAGGACCCGGTCTGCAAGGACGCCTTGGTGATGCCCTGCAGAACCGGCTCGGCCACCGCCGGGCGTTCCTTGGCGGCGATCCGCTTCTCATTCTCGATCTCGAATTCGATACGGTCCACCTGTTCGCCGATCAGATAGGTGGTGTCGCCCGGATCGGTGACCTCAACCTTCTGCAGCATCTGGCGCACGATCACTTCAATATGCTTGTCGTTGATCTTCACGCCCTGAAGCCGATAGACCTCCTGAATCTGGTCCACCAGGTAATCGGCCAGTTTTTCGACGCCCAGCACCCGCAGAATGTCATGCGGCACGCGGGGGCCATCCACCAGCGGATCACCCTGCTTCACATAATCGCCTTCCTGGACCGAGACGTGCTTGCCCTTGGGCACCAGGTATTCGCGCGGCACGGGCGGTTCATCACCCACCTGTTCCGGCACCACCAGGATGCGGCGCTTCGCCTTATAGTCCTTGCCGAATTCCACGCGACCATCAACTTCGCTGATGATCGCATGATCCTTCGGCCGGCGCGCTTCGAACAATTCCGCCACGCGCGGCAGACCACCCGTAATGTCGCGCGTCTTGGAGCTTTCACGCGGCAGGCGCGCCAGCACGTCGCCAGCGGCGACAGTGGCGTTGTTTTCCACCGAGAGAATCGTACCTGGCGTCAGGAAGTAGATCGCTTCCGTGCCGTTTTCACGCTTCACGACATTACCGGCCTCATCCCGCAAGATCAGGCGCGGGCGGAGATCAGCGGCCTTGCCGGGCGCCTTGTATTCCACCACTTCGCGGAAGGACAGGCCCGTCACTTCGTCAACGCGGTCAACCTGCGTCACATTTTCAATCAGGTCAGCGCATTCAACGCGGCCATTGCGTTCCGTGATGATCGGGAGCGTGAAGGGGTCCCATTCGGCGAGCTTCTGACCGCGTGTGACCTGCACCCCATCTTCGGCAATCAAACGCGCACCATAAGGCACGCGCTGACGCGACCGTTCACGCCCTTGCGCGTCATACAGCGCGATTTCGCAATTGCGGCTCATCACAATCGGCTGGTTTTGGCTATTGGCCACCACCACGCGATTGAGGATTTTGATGGTGCCTTCGGACGCGGCTTCCACCGCGCTCTGTTCCGCACCACGCTGCGCCGCGCCACCAATGTGGAAGGTACGCATGGTCAGCTGCGTGCCGGGTTCACCGATGGATTGCGCGGCGATCACGCCAACCGCCTCACCGATATTCACCGGCGTACCGCGCGCGAGGTCACGGCCATAGCAGAAGCCGCACACGCCCTGGCGTGCATCGCAGGTCAGCACAGAGCGGATCTTCACCTGCTCCACGCCCGACTTTTCAATGCGTTCCGCCTGCACCTCATCGATCAGGCTATTGCGCGTGACGATGATCTCACCCGTTTCCGGATCAGCCACATCTTCCTGCGCGGTACGGCCCAGAATGCGTTCAGACAGGGACGACACCACTTCCGCCCCATCCATCGCCGCCCGCACGGTCAGACCACGTTCGGTGCCGCAATCCGGCTCCACAATGATGCAATCCTGCGCGACATCCACCAGGCGGCGAGTCAGATAGCCGGAATTGGCGGTCTTGAGCGCGGTATCGGCCAGGCCCTTACGCGCACCATGGGTGGAGTTGAAATACTCCAGCACCGATAGCCCTTCCTTGAAGTTCGCGATAATGGGCTGTTCGATGATTTCACCCGAAGGCTTCGCCATCAGGCCGCGCATCCCGGCAAGCTGGCGCATCTGCGCCGGCGAACCGCGCGCACCGGAATGGCTCATCATCCAAACGCTATTGGTCGGCTTGCCGATTTCCTGGCGCTGAATTTCCTTCATCATCGCGCCGGCCACTTCATCCGTGCAGCGTGACCAGGCATCAACCACCTTGTTGTAGCGCTCACCGGCGGTGATCAGGCCATCGAGGTATTGCTGTTCGAATTCCTTCACCTCGGCCTTGGTGCGTTCAATCATGCCCTTCTTGTCGTCAGGCACGACCATGTCGTTCTTGCCGAAGGAAATCCCCGCGCGCGCCGCGTGACGGAAGCCAAGCCCCATCAGACGGTCGGCGAAAATCACGCTCTCCTTCTGGCCGCAATGGCGATAGACCGCGTCAATCACGTCCGAGATATTCTTCTTCGTGAGCTGCCGGTTCACCAGCGCATAAGGCAGTTGCGGATGGGAAGGCAGCAAATCCGCAATCATCATGCGCCCAGGCGTGGTCAGCACCGTCGCAGGACCGCCATTCTCAACACCGATATCAACCCGCGCATGCACGGCAGAATGCGGCGCGATCAGCCCATTCGCCAAAGCCTGTTCAATCTCACGCAGGCCACGGAAGATTTGCGGGCGGAATTTCAGCGCCTCGGTTTCTTCCGCGGTCAGGTTCTGACCACCCTTGGCGCCAGCGCTTGCGATCAGCGCGCGCACTTCTTCCACACGCTTTTGCGCTGCGCGGAATTCCGGCGTTTCCAGGCTGAGGTAGTAAAGCCCCAACACAATATCCTGGCTCGGCACGATGATGGGCTTGCCATTCGCCGGGCTCAGGATGTTGTTGGTGGACATCATCAGGACGCGCGCTTCCAACTGCGCTTCCAGGCTGAGCGGCACATGCACCGCCATCTGGTCGCCGTCGAAATCCGCATTGAAGGCGGTGCAGACCAGCGGATGAAGCTGAATCGCCTTGCCTTCAATCAACACCGGCTCAAAGGCCTGAATGCCCAAACGGTGCAAAGTCGGCGCGCGGTTCAGCAGCACCGGGTGTTCGCGGATAACCTCTTCCAGAATATCCCAAACTTCCGGGCGTTCCTTTTCCACCATCCGCTTCGCGGCCTTGATGGTGGTGGCGTGGCCATATTTCTCAAGCTTGGAATAGATGAAGGGCTTGAACAATTCCAACGCCATCTTCTTCGGCAGGCCGCATTGATGGAGCTTCAATTCCGGCCCCACCACAATCACGGAACGGCCAGAATAATCCACGCGCTTGCCGAGCAGGTTCTGGCGGAAACGCCCCTGCTTGCCCTTCAGCATATCGGAAAGCGACTTCAACGGGCGCTTATTGGCCCCCGTAATGGCACGGCCACGCCGACCATTGTCGAACAGCGCATCCACCGATTCCTGCAACATGCGCTTTTCATTGCGCACGATGATATCCGGCGCGCGCAATTCGATCAGCCGCTTCAGGCGGTTGTTGCGGTTGATGACGCGGCGATAAAGATCATTCAAATCCGAAGTCGCAAAGCGCCCACCATCCAGCGGCACCAGCGGGCGGAGTTCCGGCGGAATGACCGGCACCACATCCAGAATCATCCATTGCGGATGTGCGCCCGATTCCGCGAAGGCTTCCATCAGCTTCAGCCGCTTCACCAGCTTCTTGCGCTTGGCTTCCGAAGTCGCTTCCTTCAATTCGGCGCGCAGCGTCACGGCTTCCTTCTGAAGCTCAATGCCGCCGAGCATCTGCTTCACGGCTTCCGCGCCGATGCCGACACTGAAGGAATCCTCACCGAATTCATCCAGCTTCGCCTGATACTGATCTTCGTTCAGCAACTGATGCAGCTTAAGGTCCGTGAGCCCCGGTTCCAGCACCACATAGCTTTCGAAGTACAGGACCTTCTCAAGCTCCTTCAGCGACATATCCACCATCAGCCCCACGCGCGACGGCAGGGACTTCAGGAACCAGATATGCGCAACCGGGCTCGCCAATTCGATATGGCCCATGCGTTCGCGGCGCACCTTGGCAAGTGTGACTTCCACGCCGCATTTTTCGCAAATGATGCCGCGGAACTTCATCCGCTTATACTTGCCGCAAAGGCACTCATAATCCTTGATGGGACCAAAGATGCGCGCGCAGAAAAGCCCATCCCGCTCCGGCTTGAAGGTGCGGTAATTGATGGTTTCCGGCTTCTTGATCTCGCCATAGGACCAGGACCGGATTTGCTCCGGGCTCGCCATGGTGATCTTGATCTGGTCAAAAGTGACGGCCTGACCCGTCTGACCCAGGATTTTCATAAGCTCGTTCATGCGGCCAACCTCTTGAGCGGGGCCGCCGCCACGAACACCTCGTGGCGGCTGAGCGGTGAGAGAATAAGACTAAACCGATCCATCAGACCGGGCGGTTTTCCAGATCCACATTGAGACCCAGAGACTTCAGTTCCTTCACCAAAACGTTGAAGGATTCCGGAATCCCGGCCTCAAAGCTGTCCTGATCGCGCACGATCGCTTCATAGACCTTGGTGCGGCCCGAAACATCGTCCGACTTCACAGTCAGCATTTCCTGCAGCGTATAGGCAGCGCCATAGGCTTCCAGCGCCCAGACTTCCATTTCGCCGAAGCGCTGGCCGCCGAATTGCGCCTTGCCGCCCAAGGGCTGCTGCGTCACCAGGCTGTAAGGCCCGATGGAGCGCGCATGGATCTTGTCATCCACCAGGTGATGCAGCTTCAGCATATAGATATAGCCAACCGTCACCTTACGCTCAAAACGCTCACCCGAACGGCCATCATGCAGCCACACCTGGCCGGAGGTATCAAGCCCGGCCTTGTCCAGCATGCCTTCGATATCGGCCATGCGCGCGCCATCGAACACAGGTGTGGCAATCGGAATACCCTTCTTCAGGTTTTCGCAAAGCTCCACCAGCTGATCATCGGCCATCGGCGCGATATCGCGGGTGAAGACTTCCTCACCATAGATATCCTTGAGCTTCGCTTCCAATTCGCTGCGGCGGGCGCTGCGGTGGCGATATTCATCCACCAATTCGCCCACCTGCCTGCCGAGATTGGCGCAGGCCCACCCCAAATGGGTTTCCAGGATCTGCCCCACATTCATGCGCGAAGGCACGCCGAGCGGGTTCAGCACCAGATCAACCGAGGTGCCATCTTCCAGGAAGGGCATGTCTTCCACCGGCACAACGCGGCTGACCACACCCTTATTGCCATGGCGACCGGCCATCTTGTCACCCGGTTGCAGCTTGCGCTTCACCGCGATGAAGACCTTCACCATCTTCATCACACCCGGCGGCAATTCATCACCGCGCTGCACTTTTTCGACCTTGCTTTCGAAACGCTTTTGCAGCCTTTCAATCGCGGCATCGAATTCGCGCTTCATGGCTTCAATTTCCGCCATCGCGGCATCATCCGCGACAGAAATCTGCCGCCATGTCGCCTTGGCGAATTCATCCAGCACTTCGTCGGTGATCACCGTGCCGGACTTGATCGGCTTGAAGCCGCCCGTCGCCTTGCGGTTCAGCAGGCGCTCACGCAGGCGCGAAAAGAAGGAACGCTCCTGGATCGCCTTTTCATCATCACGGTCCTTGGCAAGGCGTTCGATCTCGGCGCGCTCGATCGCCATCGCGCGCTCATCCTTGTCAATGCCGCGGCGAGAGAAGACGCGCACATCAACCACGGTACCGGCAACACCCGGCGGCAGCTTCAGCGACGTGTCGCGCACATCGGAAGCCTTTTCGCCGAAAATGGCGCGCAGCAGCTTTTCTTCCGGCGTCATCGGGCTTTCGCCCTTCGGCGTTACCTTGCCCACCAGAATATCGCCCGGATTTACCTCGGCACCGATATAGACAATGCCGGCTTCATCCAGATTGCGCAGCGCTTCTTCACCCACATTCGGAATGTCGCGCGTGATTTCTTCCTGGCCGAGCTTCGTGTCGCGCGCCATCACCTCGAATTCTTCGATATGGATCGAGGTGAACACATCATCACGCGCGATGCGTTCACTGATCAGGATCGAGTCTTCGAAGTTGTAGCCATTCCAGGGCATGAAGGCGCAAAGCACATTGCGCCCCAGCGCCAATTCGCCAAGTTCCGTGGAAGGGCCATCAGCGATGATATCGCCGGTCTTCACCGCATCACCCACCTTCACCAGCGGGCGCTGGTTGATGCAGGTGGATTGGTTGGACCGCATGTATTTGCGCAGCCGATAGATATCAACGCCGCTGGTCGTGCCATCGGAAGACGTTGCCCGCACAACGATGCGCGCGCCATCAATCGAATCCACCACGCCATCGCGGCGCGCCACAATCGTCGCACCCGAATCCCGCGCCACCGCGGCTTCCATGCCGGTGCCGACCAGCGGCGCATCGGCGCGGATCAGCGGCACCGCCTGACGCTGCATGTTGGAACCCATCAGCGCGCGGTTCGCGTCATCGTTTTCCAGGAATGGGATCAGCGCCGCCGCCACCGAGACAAGCTGCTTCGGGGAGACGTCAATCGCCGTCACTTCTTCCGGCTTCACCAGACGGAAATCACCGCCCTGACGGACCGAGACCAATTCATCCTTGAAGCGGCCATCCGTATCCACATTGGCGTCCGCTTGCGCCACGATCAGCCGTTCTTCTTCCATCGCGGAGAGATAGCGGGAATCACCCACAATCTGCCCATCCTTCACCAGGCGATACGGTGTTTCGATGAAGCCGTATTTATTCACCTTGGCGAAGGTCGCGAGCGAGTTGATCAGACCGATATTCGGCCCTTCCGGCGTTTCAATCGGGCAGATGCGCCCATAATGCGTGGGATGCACGTCACGCACTTCAAAGCCCGCACGCTCACGCGTCAGACCGCCCGGACCAAGCGCGGAAAGGCGGCGCTTGTGTGTGACTTCCGAAAGCGGGTTGGTCTGGTCCATGAACTGCGACAACTGCGAGGAACCAAAGAATTCCCGCACCGCCGCCGCCGCCGGCTTCGCATTGATCAGGTCATGCGGCATGACGGTGTCAATATCCACCGAACCCATGCGTTCCTTGATCGCGCGTTCCATGCGCAGCAGGCCAACGCGATATTGATTTTCCATCAATTCGCCAACCGACCGCACGCGGCGATTGCCGAGGTTATCAATATCGTCAATCTGCCCGCGCCCATCCTTCAGGTCGAGCAGCACGCGCAAGGTCGCCACAATATCCTGCTTGCGCAGGATGCGCACGTAATCCGGCACTTCTTCCAGCGAAAAGCCCAGGCGCATATTCATTTTCACGCGCCCGACCGTGGAAAGGTCATAGCGCTCCATGTCGAAGAACAGGCCGCGGAACAGCGCTTCCGCCGTTTCCGGCGTCGGCGGCTCACCGGGGCGCATCACGCGATAGATATCCATCAGCGCTTCGTCGCGGTTGGAATTCTTATCCACCACCAGCGTATTGCGCATCCAGGGGCCAACCGCCTGATCAATCGCCAATGTCGGCAGGCGATTGAGCCCGATTTCCTCGATCAGGTTCAGCTTGGGTTCAGTCAATTCTTCGCCGGCTTCGGCCCAGATTTCCCCGGTTTCCATATTCACCAGGTCTTCCGCCACAAAGCGGCCGAGCAATTCAGCGCGGCTCACCAGCACTTCCGTTGTGCCGGCTTCGGCGATCTTGCGCGCCATGCGCGGCGTCAGCTTCGCGTCCTTTTCGGCCACCACTTCGCCGGTGCGCGCATCCACCAGCGCTTCGGCCAGCTTCACGCCACGGAAGGCATCGGGGTCAAAAGTGCGCGACCAGCCCTTGGGGCCACGCGCAAACACCACCTGGCCATAGAAGGAATTGAGGATTTCCTCGGCATCCATACCGCGCACTTCATGCGGTTCCAGCTGATCATTCCGATCAGCGCGCAGCATTTCAGTGGCCGCGCTATCCAGCGCATAAAGCAGCGTGGTGACCGGCAGCTTGCGCTTGCGGTCAATGCGCACATAGCAAATATCCTTGGCGTCAAATTCGAAATCGAGCCATGAACCGCGATACGGGATCACCCGCGCCGCGAACAGATACTTGCCGCTGGAATGTGTCTTGCCGCGGTCATGATCGAAGAACACGCCCGGGCTGCGATGCATTTGCGAAACGATAACACGTTCCGTGCCATTGATGATGAAGGTGCCGTTATCGGTCATGAGCGGCATATCGCCCATATAGACATCCTGTTCCTTGATGTCGCGCACCGAACGGCTGCCGGTTTCCTCATCCACATCCCAAACGATCAGGCGCAGCCGCACCTTGAGCGGCGCGGCATAGGTCAGCCCGCGCTGGATGCATTCCTCAACATCATATTTCGGATCTTCGAGTTCGTATTGCACGAATTCCAGGCGGCCGCGCCCGGCGAAATCATCAATCGGGAAGACCGAACGAAACACTTCCTGCAACCCGGTGACGGTGCGTGCATCCGGCAAAACTTCCATTTGCAGGAAGCTTTCATAGGATGCGCGCTGCACATCAATAAGGTTCGGCATCGGCGCCACTTCCGGCAAACGCCCGAAGCTCTTGCGGATCCGCTTACGCCCGGTGAAAGACTGGGTGATCGCGTTCATGCCTGTCCTGCTCTTCTCTATCTGTCCTGCCGGCCTACCCTGCCGGCCCGGGTTATCCGCTGAACGCCACCCCGGTCCGGGACCGGAGAAACGCGGGCACGGGCGGAACCGACCCCCTTTTCAGGGAAGTTCCACCCGCGCCCAACCTTTTTCGCCCGGCCCCGGCAGCGGATGCCCAAGGCGCAGGCCTGAAGTCTTACTTCACTTCGACCGTGGCGCCGTTTTCTTCCAGCACCTTCTTGATCTTGTCGGCTTCGTCCTTCGACACGCCTTCCTTCACAGTCTTCGGCGCGCCTTCCACCAAATCCTTCGCTTCCTTCAGGCCAAGGCCCGTAATGGTGCGAATTTCCTTGATGACATTGATCTTCTTGTCGCCACCGGCGGCCAGGATGACGGTGAATTCCGTCTGCGCTTCGGCAGCCGGCGCGGCGGCGGCAGCAGCCGGCGCAGCAGCAACAGCCACCGGCGCGGCGGCGGAAACGCCCCACTTTTCTTCGAGCATCTTGGAAAGCTCGGCAGCTTCCAGAACGGTCAGGGCGGACAGTTCGTCCACCAGCTTCGCGAGATCAGCCATGTCTTTGTACTCCTTGATCTAGTAGCTTGGTTTGGTTCTTGCAACTCCCCCAGGGCGGCATGCCTCCGGGGGTTAATCCGGGCCTCAGGCCGCGTCCTTCTTGGCGTATGCCGCCAACACCCGCGCCACCTGCCCACCAGGGGCCTGAAGCACGCCCGCGATCCGCGTCGCCGGGGTCTGGATAAGACCCAGCAGCTGCGCGCGCAGCGTCTCCAGGGACGGCAA
This sequence comes from Roseomonas sp., assembly GCA_044356015.1. Lineage (GTDB taxonomy): Bacteria > Pseudomonadota > Alphaproteobacteria > Acetobacterales > Acetobacteraceae > Neoroseomonas. Next base: position 32,926 of record JBIKXA010000006.1, on the reverse strand, counting down.
CTCGGCCAGGGCCTTCACGCCATCGGCGTTCAGCGTCTGGGTTCCAAGAGCACCGCCCAGGACAACAAACTTATCGTTTGTCTTGGCGAACTCCACGGCGGTTTTCGCTACAGCCACCGGGTCGGTTGACCACGCAAGCGCGGTCGGACCCTTCAGCAATGGCGAAATGCCTTGGAAGCGGGTGCCTTCGAGGGCGCGGGTGGCCAAGCGGTTCTTCGCGACCTTATACGAAGCCCCCGCCGCACGCATCTTGCGCCGAAGATCACTCACATCCGCGACAGTCATCCCACTATTGCGGGCGACCAGCACGAAGGAGGTCTCAGCGAAGATCGCAGCGAGAGATTCGACGAATTCGCGCTTCTCCGATCTTTCCACTCTACGTCTCCGTCGGTGACTGGGGCCTTTTGGAAGGGCTCCAGCCGGGTTCACTCGGGGGCGGGTGCCGGCATGGCACCAACCCCGGTTCGCCTGTCAGTCCGGAACGCCAAACCAAACCATTCCAGGGGCTTGGCCCTGGGGTGGTCTCTGCTTGGGCACACCGTCTATCCCCTGCGAGCCAAAAGGCCCTTCACTGTCCCGAAGGACTACAGGGGGTCTCCGACAGGTTCGGGAACGGCAATCGCCATCCCCTGCCCGCCCGGCCTTATCGTCCGGGCGTATTCTGCGCGTGGGACCAACCCACGCGAAAACCTTAACTGGCCGAAGCCGAAAGGCTCGTTACATCCACCTTCACGCCGGGGCCCATGGTGGAGGAAACCGCCACCTTCTTCACATAGGTCCCCTTGGCGCCGGTCGGGCGGGCGCGCTGGATCGCTTCCACGAAGGCGCGGGCATTTTCAACCAGCTGCGCCTCGGCGAAGGAAGCCTTGCCAATGCCGGCATGCACAATCCCGGCCTTCTCGGCACGGAATTCCACCTGACCCGCCTTGGCCGCGGTCACCGCGCCCTTCACATCCATGGTGACGGTGCCAAGCTTCGGGTTCGGCATCAGGCCGCGCGGGCCCAGCACCTTACCAAGCCGGCCCACCAGGCCCATCATGTCAGGGGTCGCGATGCAGCGATCGAATTCGATCTTGCCTTCCTGCACCAGGGCCGCCAGGTCATCCGCACCGACAACATCCGCGCCGGCGGCCTTGGCTTCATCAGCCTTGGCGCCACGGGCAAAGACGCCAATGCGCACGGTCTTGCCGGTGCCATGCGGCAGGCCCACCACGCCGCGCACCATCTGGTCCGCATGGCGAGGGTCAATGCCGAGATTCATGGAAATTTCGATGGTTTCGTCAAACTTCGCCTTGGCCGCGCCGCGGGCGAGCTTCACAGCTTCATCCAGCGCATAGGTCTTTTCGCGGTCAAAACCCGTATAGGCCGCCTTCAGGCGCTTGCCTTGCTGTGCCATGATCTTAGCCCTCCACCACGGTCAGGCCCATGGCGCGGGCGGAACCCGCGAGCATACGCACGGCAGCGTCCACATCATTGGCGTTCATGTGCTGCATCTTCACCTTGGCGATTTCCACCAGCTGAGACTTGGTCACGCGGCCGATCGGCGCGGATTTGCCCGGCGCGGTGGAGCCCTTATCGAGCTTCGCGGCCTTCAGCAGGAAATAGGTATTGGGCGGCGTCTTGGTGATGAAGGAAAAGGTGCGGTCCGAATAGGCAGTGATGACCACAGGCGTCGGTGTGCCTGGTTCCATCTGCTGCGTCGCCGCGTTGAATTCCTTCACGAATTGCATGATGTTGAGGCCACGCTGACCAAGCGCGGGACCCACGGGCGGCGAAGGGTTCGCCTTGCCGGCCGGGATTTGCAGCTTGATATAGCCTGCAATCTTTTTAGCCACTGTCTAATCCTCTCTCATAAAACCGAGAGGCCCGCGGTGCCTGCGACCCCTGATAAGGATCTCCCGCGTTCCCCAAAACGCCAAGAAGCCCCAGGAAGCATTCGGGGGCTTTCAGCGGAAGCGCGCGTTTAAGCGCATCACGCCCCAGCGTCAAGCGCCCTGTTTTGGGCTGGTCAGGCGCTGCCGCCAGGGGCATAGAAAGCGCCATGCCCGCACAAGCCTGGATTGTCGTCATCGCCGCCGCTGCCTCAGTCTCGCTCTCGCTTGGGGCGCGGCAGACCTTTGGCCTGTTCCTGCTGCCGCTGGGTACGGAACACGCCATCCCCGCCTTTGCGTATGGTGCGGCGGTGGCGCTGCATAACCTGCTCTGGGGGGTCGGCCAGCCCTTGGCCGGGGCCTTGGCGGATAAGATCGGCGCCGGGCGCGTGGCTTTGGGGGGCGCGGTGATCTACGCCATTGGCCTGATCCTGCCCGCGATCTGGCCGAGCACGCCGAGCCTGATTATTGGCATCGGCGTGCTGACTGCGCTTGGCGTGGCGGCGGCGGGGTCTGGCACCGTGCTTGGCGCGGTTGCCCGCGCCGTGCCGGAAAATCGCCGCGGCGATGCTTTGGGGCTGGCCTCTGCTGGCGGGTCCATCGGCCAGGCGGCCATGATCCCCTTTGTGCAATGGGGTATTACAGGTTACGGCACCTCCGGCGCTTTTCTGATGCTGGCGGCGACCATGGCGCTGATGCTGTTTGTTGCCCCCAAGTTGGAATGGGCGCCGCCTGGCCCCGCAACAGGGCGCCCGACCGGGCTTGCAGGCCTGCCGGCGCTGGCAAAGCGTGCCTTGGCTGAGCGTGATTTCGCCCTGCTGACACTCGGCTTCTTCGCCTGCGGTTTTCAATTGGCCTTTCTGACAACGCATCTGCCGGCGCATCTTTCGCTTTGCGGCCTGCCGGCGGGGCTTGGCGTCACGGCGCTGATGCTGGTGGGGCTATTCAATATTCCGGGATCATGGCTCTGCGGACGCATCGGCAATAGCATTCGCCCGGAAGTGGCCTTGGGGGGGATTTACATGATCCGCACCGTGGCAATCGCGATCTTCGCCAATGTGACGCCCACCGAATGGGGAACCTTGGTTTTCGCCGCTGTCATGGGCTTCATTTGGCTTGGGACGATTCCCCTGACCTCGGCGGCGATTGCGCGGCGCTTTGGCGTGGCCGATCTGGGCGCGCTTTACGGCATTTGCTTCTTCTCCCACCAATTGGGCGGGTTTCTGGGCGCGGGGGCCGGCGCCTGGGTGGTAGACGCCACGGGCAGCTATGACGCCTTTTGGCCGGTGATGCTGGTGGTCGGCATCATCGCCGCGCTGGCGAATTGGGTCACGCGCCCGCCACGGATGGCGGTGGCGTGAGGGGCCGCGGGGCACCGGTTGTCCCCCCGCCGCGCCTGGGCTAAGCGAAGCCCCCCAGGCGCCGCGCCGCGCCATTTTTGTTGAGCCAGGCCAAACCATCATGCCCATCATGCCCGATAGCTGGATCCGCACCATGGCGGCAGAACACGGCATGATAGAGCCCTTCGTGGAAGCGCAGCGCCGGGAAGGCGTGATTTCCTATGGCCTGTCATCCTATGGCTATGATGCCCGCGCGGCGGATGAGTTCAAGATTTTCACCAATGTTGACAATGCCATCGTGGACCCCAAGGCGTTTTCCGAAGATGGCTTCGTCACCCGCAAGGGGCCGGTCTGCATCATCCCGCCCAATTCCTTCGTGCTGACCCATACGGTCGAGTATTTCCGCATCCCGCGCGATATCCTGGTGATCTGCCTTGGCAAATCCACCTATGCGCGCTGCGGGCTGATTGTGAATGTCACGCCGCTGGAACCCGAATGGGAAGGCCAGGTCACCATCGAAATCAGCAATACCACGCCGCTGCCGGCCAAGGTCTATGCCAATGAAGGCGTGTGCCAATTCCTGTTCCTGAAGGGTGACGCCCCGCCCGAGGTCAGCTACGCGGACCGGCGCGGCAAATATATGGGCCAGCGCGGCGTCGCGCTGCCGAAACTCTGATGGATCGCATCCTGATCCGCGGCGGGCGGGTGCTCTCAGGCAGCATCCCGATCTCCGGCGCCAAGAATGCTGCCCTGCCCTTGATGGCGGCGGGCTTGCTTTCTGATGGGCCGCTCACGCTCACCAATGCGCCTGATCTGGCCGATGTCGCCACCATGGCGGGGTTGCTCGGCCATCACGGCCTTGATGTTTCACGTGACACAAACGCGCGCAGCATTACCATCAGCGGAAGCGCGACGGATCTGGAAGCGCCTTATGATCTGGTGCGCAAGATGCGCGCCTCGGTCCTGGTGCTTGGCCCTTTGCTCGCCCGCCATGGCCGCGCGCGGGTCAGCCTGCCAGGCGGCTGCGCCATCGGCACACGCCCGGTTGATCTGCACCTGAAAGCGCTTGAGCAAATGGGCGCGGAGATTGAGATCACGGCGGGCTATATCGAAGCCCGCGCGCCGGGCGGCCTGAAGGGGGCGCGCATCATCTTCCCGCAGGTGTCTGTCGGCGCCACCGAGAATATCCTCATGGCCGCTGCCTTGGCGCGCGGGCAGAGCGAAATCGTCAATGCCGCGCGCGAGCCCGAAATCACCGATCTTGCCGCCTGCCTGATGCGCATGGGCGCTCGGATTGAAGGCATCGGGACGGATCGCCTGCTGGTGGAAGGTGTCGCCAGCCTTGGCGCCGCGACGCATCCCATCATCGCGGACCGGATCGAAGCCGGCACCTTCGCCTGTGCTGCCGCCATCACCGGCGGATCGCTGCTGCTGCAAGGCGCGCGCTTGGATCATCTGGGTGCGGTGACGCGCACGCTCCGCGAAGCCGGTGTGGATGTGGCGGAAGAAGACGGCGGGCTGCGCGTGACGCGCAGCAATGGGCTTCGCGGCGCCGATGTGATGACGGAACCCTTCCCCGGCTTCGCCACGGATATGCAGGCGCAATTCATGGCGTTGATGTGCGTGGCTGAAGGCGCATCCATGATCACGGAAACCATTTTCGAAAACCGCTTCATGCATGTGCCAGAGCTTTCGCGCATGGGCGCGCGGATCAATTTCCACGGCGCTTCCGCCATTGTGCGTGGTGTGAAGCATCTTTCCGGTGCGCCCGTGATGGCGACTGATTTGCGTGCTTCGGTCTCCCTCATTCTCGCGGGTTTGGCCGCTGAAGGTGAGACGATTGTGAACCGCGTCTATCACCTGGATCGCGGCTATGAACGCGTCGAAGCGAAACTCGCGGCGGTGGGCGCCGATATTGAAAGACTGGCGGGCAGGTAGTCATGGATATCCCGATCCCCAATGCGCTGAATGGCGCGCCGGCGCAGGCAGATGCGCCTTTGGTCATTGCGCTTCCCAAGGGGCGCATCCTGAAGGAACTTCACCCCGTTCTCGCACGCGCCGGCCTGATCCCGGCCGAGGATTACGCCGATGAAGACAGCCGCCGCCTGCGCTTCCCGACCAATGATCCGGCCGTTGATGTCATTCGCGTCCGCCCCTTTGATGTCGCGACTTTTGTCGCACATGGCGCGGCGGCGATTGGCGTTTGCGGCGCCGATGTGTTGATGGAATTCGACTATCCGGAAATCTACGCCCCGCTTGATTTGGGTATTGGACGCTGCCGCGTATCAGTCGCGGAACCGGTGAATGCCACCCCGGATGATCCGCGCCGCTGGTCGCGCGTGACGGTCGCCACCAAATACCCGAATATCGCGCAGCGCCATTACGCCGCGCGCGGCATTCAAGCAGAAATCGTGCATCTGAATGGCGCGATGGAATTGGCACCTTCCATGGGCCTTGCGCGGCTGATCGTGGATCTGGTGCAAACCGGTTCCACCCTGAAAGCCAATGGCCTGACGGAGTCCGAGGTGATTGCGCATGTCACCTCCAAACTCATTGTCAATCGCACGGCGCTGAAAACACGGCCCGAAGCGATTGGCGCCTGGATCGCGCGCTTCCGCGCCGCCTTGGAAGCCACCGCATGAAGCGCCTTGATACGCGCGACGCCGGGTTTGAGGCCGCCTTCACCGCGCTATTGGATGACGCGCGCGAAACCACACAGAAGGTGGATGGCGTTGTTGCCGGGATCATCGCCGAAATCCGCGCGCGTGGTGATGCGGCCTTGATTGACTACACCGCCCGCTTTGACCGTTGGCGGCCCGCGAATGCTGGCGCCTTGCGCGTGACAGATGCCGAAATTGAAGCGGCGGATGCGACCATCGCGCCTGAACTCCGCGCCGCGCTGAACCTGGCGGCGGATCGGATCGAAACCTTCCACCGTGCGCAATTGCCGCAGGATTTGGTGATGCAGGATGCGGCGGGGCTGACGCTTGGGCTGCGCTGGGGGCCAGTGGATGCGGTTGGCATATATGTGCCCGGCGGCAAGGCAGCCTATCCATCATCGGTGCTGATGAATGCACTGCCGGCGCGCGCTGCCGGCGTGCCGCGCATTGCGATGGCGGTGCCAACCCCTGATGGCGCGCTCAATCCCTTGGTGCTGGCGGCAGCGAAGCGCGCAGGCGTCACTGAGATTTATCGCATCGGCGGCGCGCAGGCCGTGGCGGCGCTGGCCTGGGGCACGGGCAGCATTGCGCCGGTGGACCGTATTGTCGGCCCCGGCAATGCCTATGTCGCGGAAGCCAAGCGCCAGGTCTTTGGCCGGGTTGGCATTGATTCCATCGCCGGTCCTTCGGAAGTCGTGGTGATTGCAGATGGCGCTAATGATCCCGCCCATGTCGCGATGGATTTGCTGGCCCAGGCCGAACATGATGAAAGCGCGCAATCCATCCTGATCACGCCCGATGCGGCGCTGGCGGATGCGGTCGCGCAGTTCGTGCAACATGCGCTGAAGACCCTGCCGCGAGCGGCGATTGCCGGCGAAAGCTGGGCGCGCCATGGCGCGGTGATTTTGGTGCGAGATTTGGCGGAGGCCGCCGCCCTCACCAACCGCCTGGCGCCCGAGCATCTTCAATTGATGGTGGATGATCCGCGCGGTTTGCTCAGCCAAATCCGCCATGCTGGCGCGGCGTTTCTGGGGCGCTTCTGCCCGGAAGCCGTGGGCGATTACATCGCCGGGCCTAATCACGTGCTGCCCACCGGGCGCACCGCGCGCTTTGCTTCCGGGCTTTCGAGTTTTGACTTCTTGAAGCGCACGAGTTGGGTGGAAGCGGATGGCGCGGCGCTCAAGGAAATCGGGCCGGCAGCGGTGGCTTTGGCGGAAGCCGAGGGGCTGCAAGCCCATGGGCGGAGCATCAGCATCCGCCTGAATTGAAGGGGCCGTCGCGGCGTCGGCTTCAGCCCTTCACGGCAAACCCTTCTTCTTCCACCGCGCGCACCACATCCGCGCGCGGCAGGCTGGTTTGCGCGACAACGCGCTTCGCGGCCAAATCCACCTCGACCTTCGCCGCGCCATCCAGCGCCGTGATGGCGTTGGTCACGGCGCGGATGCAATGGCCGCATCTCATGCCCTCAACTTGCAGCGTGATGGGTTCAGCCATGGCAATCTACCTTTCCTATTTTTTTGGTCGCATTTTCCGAGCCGCCAAGCGGAGCCGCTTGGCTTGAAAATGCTCCAGCTAGCTCTTCCAAAATCGGACACTCAGGCCTCTCATCGCCATGGCAATGCGCGGCCAAATGACGCAGGCTTTCCGCCATGGCGCTGAGGGATTTGGCCTTGGCTTCAAGTGCGGCGACATGATCCAGCGCAAGGCGTTTCACTTCCGCACTGGCCCGCGCGCGATTGCGCCAAAGATCGAGCAAGCGCTTCACATCCTGCAAGGGAAAACCAAGATCACGCGCATGGCGGATGAAGCGCAGCTCCGCGATATCGGCCTGGCTATATACGCGATACTGATTGGCGCCGCGCTCGGCAGAGATCAGCCCAATCGCCTCATAATGGCGGATCATCTTGGCCGAGATGCCCGAAGCGCGGGCCGCTTCCCCGATATTCATGGCCGGGGCCGCCAGCGCGACAACAATAGCGCATTCGTCAATACACTCACGCTGGAGGCCGCCATCGCCGCGCCCGCAATGGGCGGTGAGAGCATTCCGAAGGCCGCCAGTGGCACGCCCAGGAGATTATAGCCAAAGGCCCAGAACAGATTCTGCCTGATCTTGCGCAAGGTGAGCCGCGTAATCTCCAGCGTTGCCGGCACCAGCGCGGGATCACCGCGCAGCAAGGTGACACCAGCGGATTGAATGGCGATATCCGTCCCCGTGCCCATCGCAATGCCAAGATCAGCCTGGGCAAGCGCGGGCGCGTCATTCACGCCATCGCCAACCATGGCGACAGCTTCGCCCGCTTCCTGCCAAGCGCTAATGCGCGCAGCCTTGCCATCGGGCAAAACCTCGGCGGCGATATCGGTAATGCCAAGCGGCGTCGCGACAGCAAGGGCGGCGGCGCGTTGATCGCCGCTGATCATGGCAGGCTTCACACCAAGCGCCGCAAGCCCCGCCACGGCGGCGGCCGCGCCCGCGCGCGGCGCATCCTCGAACAGGAACAACGCGCGGGCTGCGCTGCCTTCGATTAGCCAGGAAAGGCTTTGCCCCGCTGCCTCTCCGGCGGCGGCGGCCTCGGCCAAGGTGCCGCGGGCCGCGCCCGCTTCCTGCAACAGCCTGGAACTGCCAAGCGCGTAGCGCCGCCCGCCGACCACGCCTTCCACGCCACGCCCAGGCAGGGTGCGGAAATCCTGGGCAGCCGGCGCGCTGCCCGCTTCGGCCAATACTGCACGGGCCAAAGGATGTTCGCTGCCTGCTTGCAAAGCGGCGGCAATGCCGAGCGCTTCTTCACGCGCCATGCCGGGTGCCGGATGCAAGGCCGCCAAGCGCGGCTTGCCTTCTGTCAGCGTGCCAGTCTTGTCGAAGGCAACCAGGGTGATGTGCCCGGCGCGCTCAATCGCTTCCGCATCGCGCAGCAAAATGCCCGCCCGCGCCGCTGCCCCGGTGCCGGCCATGATGGCGGCAGGGGTCGCCAAGCCCAATGCGCAGGGGCAGGCAATAACCAGCACCGAAACGGCATTGATCAGCGCGGGTTCAAAACCCACCCCCGCCAGCAACCACCCCACCAAGGTTGCCAGCGCGAGCCCCAGTACCACCGGCACAAAAACCGCACTCACGCGATCCACCAGCTTTTGCACGGGCGCGCGCGATGCCTGCGCTGCCGCCACCAACTGCGCCACACACGCAAGCGTGGTATCGCCGCCCACGGCCAGCGCTTCGATCACCAAGCGCCCATCCAGCGCCATGGTGCCGGTTGAAACGCGCGCGCCTTCTTCCTTTTCCACCGCGCGGCTTTCGCCGGTCAGCGCGCTTTCATCCACGCCAGCGCGGCCTTCACGCACCAGCCCATCCACGGGAATACGCTCACCAGGGCGCACCACCACCAGATCGCCGATGGAAAGCAAGGCAGCCGGCACTTCGTGCTCCTCACCATTCTCAAGCCGCCGCGCCTGACGCGGGCTGAGATCAAGCAAGGCGCGGATCGCCGCCCCGGTGGCGCGTTTGGCGCGGGCTTCCAGATATTTGCCGAGCAGCACAAAGAAAATCACCATTGCTGCCGCTTCGAAATAGAGATGCGGCGTGCCGTGATGCGCGGGCGTGGTCAGCAAAAGCCAGGTGGAAAGCGCCCAGGCCGCGCCGGTGCCAAGCGCCACCAGCAGATCCATATTGCCCGTGCCGGCACGCACCGCCTTGAAGCCCGCGCGCCAGAACCGCGCGCCGAGCCAAAATTCGACAAAACTTGCCAGACCAAATTGCGCCCAGCCGCTTGGCATCCAATCCTGGCCGAGCCCCATGCCGATCATGCCGATGAAGAAAGGGGCTGAGAATATCCCAGCCAGCACCACATCGCGCCGTTCAGCCGCCAAACCGCGCGCGGCGGCTTCTTCTCCGGCATCAGCGGTGCTGCCGCGCAATACATAGCCGGCCGCTTCAACGGCCTGGCGCAAAGCGGCTTCCGTGACGCCACCAATGGCCAGCACATGCGCCTTTTCGGATGCGGCATTGACGCTGGCTTCCAGCACCCCCGGCACGGTCCTCAGCGCTTTTTCAACCCGCGCCGCGCAGGTGGTGCAGGTCATCCCGCCGATCATCAGATCAAACCGCGCTTCCGCCACGCCATAACCGGCGCCCTCAACCGCCTGTTTCAGCGCGATCACGCCGGCGCTGCCCTGCACCTCCGCACGATCCGTGGCTGGGTTCACCTGAACCTCAATCACGCCCGGCACCTTGCGTAACGCGCGTTCCACCCGCCCGGCGCAGGCGGCGCAGGTCATGCCTTCAATAGGCAAGGAAAGGCGCGGCAGGGGGGCAGCGACATCAGGCATGATGGGGTCTATGTGGCGCTTCCAATGATGGGAAGGTCAAGCCCGATGCGATTGACGAAGGCGTCATCCATGCCGAGATAAAATGCGTCATGCCTGCCCTGTTCCTTGCGCTTTTCGCCCTGCTCCTGGCCCCCCTCCCTGCGCTTTCGCAGACGGAGCCCTTCAGGGTGCTCAATCAGACCGAACAATCGGCCCATTCACTTTTTGCCGTGCGCACGGGGCGGCCAGATTGGGGGGCCAATATGTTGACGCGCGGCCCGCTGGCGCCAGGTGCCGGGATCAATATACGCCCAGCGCAGAATGCCGGCTGCCGCTTTGATTTCCGCATGGTGCTGAGGGATGGGCGGGAGGTGATAAATCGCGGCCATGATATCTGCGCGGAAAAGGTGGTGACGATGCAAGCCGCGCTCGCCCGCCCGCCTGGCGCGGCAGCCCCCTCTCCCGGAACGCAGGCGCCCCAACCGCGCGGCGGGCGCGCTTCCACCGGCACGGGCTTTGTCGTCGCGCGGGATAGGGTGCTGACCAACCATCACGTCATTGATGGCTGCAGCGCCATAACCATCCGCACTGCCGATGGCCGCAGCCTGCCCGCCACCATGCCCGCACGGGTTGATGTGCAGCGCGACCTTGCCTTGCTTGCTGTGCCGAATGATCCGGGGCCGATCCTGCCATTTCGCGCCAATCCCGTGCGGCGCGGCGAAAGTGTGGTGACCTATGGCTTTCCTTTGGCGGGCTTGCTTGCCGCCGGGCCAACGCTGACCACGGGGGAAGTCAGCGCCTTGGCGGGGCTCGCCAATAATGAACAGCATTTCCAGATCAGCGCGCCGGTGCAACAGGGCAATTCGGGCGGACCTTTGCTGGACCGTCAGGGCCATGTGATGGGCGTGATTGTGTCCAAGCTGAATGCCCAGCGCATCGCGCAGCGCACCGGCGATATTCCGCAGAATGTGAATTTTGCCGTGAAGGGAACCGAAGCGATTGGCTTCCTTCGACGGGCTGGCGTGGAACCCACCTTGCGCGAAAGCCCACCCACGGAATTGAGCGCGGCGGAAGTCGGCGAACGCGCGCATGCCGGCACAGTCTTCATTCGGTGCGAAAAATAGCGCGGTCGCCTATTCCGGCCGCCTGAGTGCGATATCGTAAAGCGCCTGACCTTCCAGGCAAAAATAGGCAACCGGCCAACCACTGGCCACTGCGAATTCGCTCACAGCCCGCTGCACCCCAAGCACTCCAAAACCGCGACGAACGATGCGGGCGAAATCATTGAAGGCAAGATAGCCGCCCGGCTTCACCTTGGGCGCAGCGGCCGCAATATCGGCGCAGACTGCATCATATCCATGATCGGCATCCACATAGATCATGTCCAAGCTCGCATCAGCGCAGGATTGCAGGAAGGGCACCGAGAGCGCCTCATGCCGTTTTACGCGAGGATCATCCAGCACATCGGCGCGGCAAAGGCCGAAAGTGATGTCTGCCAGATGCAGCTCGGTCGGTTGCATGATGTCCAGAATGGCGCGCGCATAGTCACCCTTGTAGGTGCCAATTTCTGCCACCACGCCACCTCTCGGAAAATGGCGCAGCATTTCGATGCGATCGGTAAGCAATTTGCAGCCGTCAAGCTGTGCCTGCGGAATCTTTGGTGCGAAAGGCGGATCAGACTGAAAGGCCAAACGCCCAAGCCGCCAATATTGCTTCAGGCTTTCAGGCAAGGCCCGACGGATCGCCAATTCCAGCCGATAGACGCGCTCACCAGACACCGAAAGCCCCCCGCCCTGATAAATTCGGCCTTTGGTATATTCGCGAGGATGGGTCGAGGCAATTGAGACCCCTCAAGCCCCGTCCACCGCCTCAGCCAGGGCGGCGAAGGATTGTTCTAGGGTTGAAATCTCGCCCTTGCGCTGGCGGAGCACCGCTTCAATGCGCGGTGCCAGCTTCACCGCCGCATCCGCTTCCGGGTCATTGCCGGTGCGATAGGCGCCAAGCCGCACCAGATCCTTGACCTCGTTATAGGTGGAAAGCAGGCGCTTGGCTTCCGACACCAATTGCCATTCATCTTCTTCCAATACCCCCGGCATGCTGCGAGACACCGAACGCAACACATCCACGGGCGGATAACGCCCGGCCTCGGCAATGGCGCGGTCCAAAACCACATGGCCATCAAGGATGCCGCGCACCGCATCGGCCACGGGTTCATCATGGTCATCACCTTCCACCAGCACGGTGAAAAGCGCGGTAATGGCGCCCGGCGCATTATCCGGCCCCGGCCCGGCGCGTTCCAAAAGCCGCGGCAATTCGGTGAAGACCGAAGGCGGGTAGCCGCGCGTCGCTGGCGGTTCACCCACCGCCAGGCCAATTTCGCGCAACGCCAAGGCAAAGCGCGTCACGCTATCCATCAGCAGCAGCACTTGCAGACCCTGGTCGCGGAAATGCTCGGCCACCGTCATGGCGGCATAGGCGGCTTCGCGCCTGAGCGGCGCGGCACTATCCGATGTGGCGCAAACCACAACACTACGCGCCAAGCCTTCAGGCCCCAGATCATCTTCAATGAATTCGCGCAATTCGCGGCCACGTTCACCCACCAGCGCAAAGACAATCACATCCGCCGCCAGGCCCCCGGCCAGCATCGCCATCAGCGTTGATTTCCCAACGCCGGAGGCCGCGAAAAGCCCAAGCCTTTGACCACGCCTGACCGGTGTGAACAGATCAAGCACCCGAACGCCAAGCGGCAGCCGCACGCCAAGCCGCGCACGCTGCCCCGCCGCCGGTGCTGGCGCGTGCGTAGGGCGCTGAATGGCGCCTGGTGCCGGCATGGGTCCACCATCAAGCGGCCTTCCCATCGGGTCCAGCACGCGCCCCAGCCAGGCATCGGAAACGGGCAGGGCCGGGCGCGGCGCGAGCGTGGCGCGCATGCCGGAAGTGAGCCCCGTGAGTGGCCCAAGCGCAATGGCCTGCGCCTTGCCATCGCGAAACCCGGCGATTTCCGCCATGACCGGCGCGCCGGTTGGCGGGGTGATGGCGACCCGGTCCCCAATCGCAGCCAAAGGGCCAAAGCCTTCCAGTGTGATGGTCAGCCCGGTAATGGCATTGACGCGCCCATGGATTTTCTCGCGCGGCAGGGCGCCCAGGGCAGCGGCGGTGGCGTGGAAATCAGGCAGCATGACGCGCTTCTACCATGAAAAGGCAGCGCTTCGGTAAAGAAGAAATAAGGCGCATTTGTATCACGCCTCCAGCGCGGCAGAACGCGCCTTCAGCAAGGGCCTGAGCAGCGGGCTGGGGAAGGACCGCGCAATGGTCACGGCGTAGAAGGTCTCAACCAGCCCCGAAAGCGCCGTGGCACGCATCAGCGTGCCGGCGCGAAGTTCATCCCTCACCACAATCGCGGGCATGACCGCAAGGCCGACATCCTGGCGCGCCAAAAGGCGCATCATCGCCATGTCATCCACCTCAGCCGCGATGCGCGGCGTGACGCGCAGCCTATTCGAAAGCGCTTCGAATTCGGCGCGCACGCCGCTTTCCGGGCCGGGCAGAATAACGGGATGGCGCGCCAGCAATTCCGGCAGGCTGCCGCCCTGGCCAAGCCTTTTGGGCGTGCCGAAAAGCTCAACGCGCTGCCGCGCCACGCGATGCCCGACCAGGGCCGGGCCTGGCCCCGCCGCCGGCAGCCGATCCATCAGCACGACATCAAGATTGAGCGCGCGCAATTCCGCCAAAAGCTCCACCGCGCCGCCTGATCTTAACACCAGATGCAGATCCGCCCGATCAAGCAGGGGCTGCAAGAAAGCCAACTGAAAATTGCGCGACAGCGTGGCCAGCGCACCAATCCGCAAGACCGCTTGCGCCGGATTGTCGCCCTTGAGCGTCGCGAGCAATTCCTCACCGGTCGCGAAAATCGCATCCGCATGATCAAGCGCGATTCGCCCCGCTTCGGTCAGCACCAGCTTGCGTTGCGTGCGTTCAAAAAGCGGGTGCCCAAGCCGCGCCTCCAGATCGCGGATTTGCACTGACAACGCCGATTGCGACAGGCCAAGTTTCGCCGCCGCACGGGTCAGGTTTCCCTCATGCGCGACAGCGCGGAAATAGCCAAGGTGGCGCAGGTTCAGCCGGTTCATCCTTCTATTTTATCGAACGAAAAATTAGATACAATGTATTTTATTTATCCAAAGCGGCAGCCTATGGGGCGGGTCCCTTCATCTGGACGGAAAGAAACCCATGCCCGGCTTGGACCTGCTGCTGACCAATCTTCTCTCGCCCATCGTGCTCGCCTTTGCGCTTGGTGCGGTGGCCGGCTTCATCCGTTCGGAACTTGAATTGCCTGAAGCGGTGCTGAAGCTGATCTCCATCTATCTGCTGTTTTCCATCGGCCTGACGGGGGGCCGCGAACTCGCGCAGGTGTCGCTCAGTGATGTCTCAACCCTGATCGCGGCGGCGGCGGCGATGACCATCGCCATCCCTATCACCTGCTATGCGGTGCTGCGGCGGCTTGGTGGCTTTGATGTTTCCAATGCGGCGGCGGTCGCGGCGCATTACGGCTCGGTTTCCAGCGTCACCTTCTTCGCCGCCATCGCCTTTGCGCGCGCCATGGAAACCCCGGCGGAGGGCTATCTGACCGCGATTGTCGCGGTGATGGAATTCGCCGTCATCATCTCGCTCGCCATCGGGCGCTGGGGCAATCAGGCCAAGGCGGGGAATTTCCGGCTGGGTGAGTTGTTGCTCGATACGCTCCGGGGCCGGGGCATTCTGCTGCTCACGGGCGGCATGCTGATCGGCTATCTGGCAACCGATGCCGAATGGCGGCGGATCGCGCCCTTTTATGAGCAGCTCTTCCGCGGCTTCCTGATGCTGTTCCTGCTGGAGATGGGCATGACAGCGGCGCGGCAAATTCGGGCCTTTGCCGGGGCAGGCCGCTTCATGACGGGCTTTGCCATTATCGCGCCCATCTGCTTCGGCCTGGCGGGGCTGATGGCGGGCTATCTTGTTGGCCTGTCGCAGGGCGGCGCCTTTGTCTTCGCCGCGATTTGCGCCAGCGCTTCCTATATTGACGCCCCCGCCGCTTGCCGCGCCGCGCTGCCAGAGGCGAGCCCGGGGATCTACCTGACCGCCTCCCTCGGCATCACCTTCCCCTTCAACCTGTTGGTCAATATGCCGCTGCTTTATGCGGCGAGTGGCTGGTTCTACCCCTGACCAGCCCGGCCCAAATCTGGCGCTTGATTCTTCGGCCCCTTCGGCCCAAGGATCAGCGCCATGATCCTGCTGATCGACAATTACGACAGTTTCACCTTCAACCTCTTCCACTTCCTGGGCGATCTGGGCGCGCGGGTAGAGGTCAGGCGGAACGACGCCATAGACCCGCAAGGGGTGCTGGCGATGAAGCCCGAAGCCGTGGTGCTTTCCCCCGGCCCCTGCACACCGAATGAGGCCGGCATTTGCCTGCCGCTGATCTCGCTCGCCGCCGAGGTGAAGCTGCCGATCCTCGGCGTGTGTTTGGGCCATCAGGCGATTGGCCAGGCTTTCGGCGGGCGCGTGATCCGCGCGCCGGAACCCGTGCATGGCAAGGTTTGGGATGTGCATCATGGCGGCACGGATGTCTTTGCCGGCCTGCCCTCCCCCTTCGCGGCCACGCGCTACCATTCACTGATTGTGGAGCGTGAGACCCTGCCCGATTGCCTCCGCCCGACCGCCTGGACGGAAGATGGGCTGATCATGGGCCTCGCGCATCGGGAGTTGCCGGTCTGGGGGGTGCAATTCCATCCGGAGAGCATCGCTTCCGCCCATGGGCATGACCTGCTGCGCAATTTCCTGAAACTGGCCGGCGCCAGCCATGGCGCTACCGTCCCGGCCTGAAGGCGATGTCACTGAAACCCATCCTGGCGCGGCTGGCCGATGGCGCGCGGCTGACTGAGATCGAAGCCGAGGAAGCCTTCGGCATCATCATGGCCGGCGAAGCGACACCAGCGCAGATCGCCGGCATGCTGATGGCAATGCGCGTGCGCGGCGAAACCGTTGAGGAAATGACCGGCGCGGTCCGCGCCATGCGCGCACGGATGGTCGCGATTGAAGCACCATCCGGGGCCATGGATATCGTCGGCACCGGCGGCGATGCGGCGGGGACGCTGAACATCTCCACCACTACCGCCATGGTGGTGGCAGGCTGCGGCGTGCCGGTGGCGAAACATGGCAATCGCGCGCTGTCGTCACGTTCCGGCGCCGCGGATGCCATATCCGCACTTGGCATTTCGCTTGATGTGCCGATGGAAAGGCTGCCCGAGGTGCTGGGCGATGCCGGCATGGTGTTCCTGATGGCGCCCCGCCATCACGCTTCCATGCGCCACGCTGCCGGGCCGCGCATGGAATTGGGCACGCGCACGATTTTCAACCTGCTCGGCCCGCTGGCCAATCCGGCGCGCGTTAGGCGGCAAATGACCGGCGCCTTTTCGCCGCAATGGCTGCGCCCCATGGCCGAGACACTGGCCCGGCTCGGCACGGAACGCGCCTGGCTGGTACATGGAGAGGGGCTGGATGAGCTCACGCTTTCCGGCGAAAGCCAGGTGGTGGCGCTGGAAAATGGCGCCATCCGCGAATTTACCGTGACGCCGGAAGATGCGGGGCTTGCCCGCGCGCCCGCTTCGGCGCTCAAGGGCGGCGATCCGGCGGAAAACGCCGCCGCGCTGGAAGCCCTGCTGCGCGGCGCGCATGGCGCCTATCGCGATGTCGTGCTTTTGAATGCCGCCGCGTCGCTGATTGTGGCCGGCAGGGCGGCGGACCTGAAGGCCGGGGTGGCTTTGGCCGCCAAGGCCATAGACGAAGGCGCTGCCTTTGGCGTATTGGCACGCCTCCGGGCGCTTTGCCCCCCCAAGGACCCCGCTGGATGAACGCACCCCATATCTCGGTGCCCTCGACCGATACCGCATCGGTCCCTGACACCCTGGCCCGCATCCTGGCCGATAAGGCGCGCGAAGTCGCCGAAAGGATGGAAATCACGCCGCAGGCGGAGATTGAACGCCGCGCGGCAGCCGCGCCGCCGCTGCGCGATTTCGTGGGCGCGCTGTGCGAGCGCATTGGCGAAGGCCGCACCGGGCTGATTGCCGAAATCAAGCGCGCATCGCCTTCCGGCGGGCTGATCCGGGACCCGTTTGAACCGGCGGCCCTGGCGCGCGCCTATGAAACCGGCGGCGCGGCCTGCCTTTCCGTGCTGACCGATGCGCCCTGGTTCCAAGGCGCGGTGGAGCATCTGGAAGCCGCCCGCGCCGCTTGTGCGCTGCCCGTGCTGCGCAAGGATTTCATGATCCATCCCTGGCAGGTGTTTGAAGCCCGCGCCATGGGCGCCGATTGCATTCTGCTGATCATGGCAGCGCTTACTGATCAGCAAGCCAGCGAATTGGAAGCCATCGCCCGGTCGCTTGATATGGCGGTGCTGGCCGAAGTGCATGACCGCCGCGAATTGGACCGCGCGCTTGGCCTGGAAACGCGCCTGATCGGCATCAATAACCGCGATTTGCGCACGCTTCAGACGGATTTGGCCACCAGTGAAGCCTTGGCCCCGCTGGTGCCTGCTGATCGCCTGCCTGTCGCGGAAAGCGGTATCCGCACGCCCGATGATGTGCGCCGCATGGCCGCCGCCGGGGCGCGCTGCATTCTGGTGGGTGAACACCTCATGCGGCAGGCGGATGTTGCCGCTGCCGCGCGTGAATTGGTGGACGTGTCCTGACAGCGCCGCGCCTGACGCATTTTGACGCCGCGGGTCGCGCAGCCATGGTGGATGTTGCCGCCAAGGCCGAGACGGCGCGCACCGCAACCGCACGCGGGCGCATTGTGATGGCGCCGGAAACCCTGGCGTTGATCAAGGAAGGCCGCGCGGGCAAGGGCGATGTGCTGGGTGTGGCGCGGCTTGCCGGCATCATGGCGGCCAAGCGCACTTCGGATCTGATACCGCTCTGCCATCCGCTGATGCTGTCAAAAGTCGCGGTGGATCTGGAAGCGGAAGGCGATGATGCCATCGCCATTGAAGCGACCGTGACACTCACCGGCAAGACGGGCGTTGAGATGGAAGCGCTAACCGCTGTCAGCATCGCCGCACTCACGGTCTATGACATGGTGAAGGCAGTGGATCGCGGGATGCGGATTGAGAATATCCGCCTGGTGCATAAGGCCGGGGGCAAATCCGGCGAATTCACCAATGGCTGAAAAGGGCGGCTTGCTGGCGGTTGAGGAAGCGCGCGCGCGTATCCTGGCCGCCCTTGCGCCCACCGCCGCCGAGACCCTTTCCCTGCCCGAAGCGCCGGGGCGCGTGCTGGCGCGGCCCGTGCTGGCGCGGCTGACGCAGCCGCCGGCGGATGTCTCGGCCATGGATGGCTATGCGGTGCGCGCGGCGGATGCACTTGAAGGTGCGCGGCTTGCCGTGATTGGCGCCGCCCCTGCAGGGCATCCCTTTGCCGGAGAGGTCGGCCCCGGCCAGGCCGTGCGGATTTTCACCGGCGGCTTTGTGCCCTCAGGGGCCGATGCCATTCTGCTCCAGGAAGATGCCGAAGCCGCCAATGGCGCCGTGCTGGTGAAGGAAAGCGTGACGCGCGGGCGCTGGGTGCGGCGTCGCGGGCTGGATTTTGCCGAGGGCGAGACCTTGCTCTCCCCAGGCCGACGCCTGACGGCGCGCGATCTCGGGCTGGCGGCGGCCAGCAATAACCCTTGGCTGGCGGTGCATCGGCGCCCGCGCGTGGGGATTTTGGCGACCGGCGATGAAATCGCCCTCCCCGGAGACCCCATCCCAGCGGGCGGCATTATCAGTTCCAATGCCCATGCCCTGGCCGCAATGATCCGCGCTGGCGGTGGCGAGCCGATTGTGCTGCCCATCGCGCCTGATGACAGCAAGGCCATCGCCGATATCGCTGCCTCGGCCCATGGCTATGATCTGCTGGTGACGACAGGCGGCGCCAGTGTTGGCGAGCATGATCTGATCCAGCAGGCACTCGGCGGCGAAGGCTTTGAACTCGGCTTCTGGAAAATCGCGATGCGCCCCGGCAAGCCGCTGATCTGGGGCAGGCTCGGGCGTGTGCCGGTCTTGGGGCTGCCGGGCAATCCGGTATCCGCCCTGGTTTGCGGCATTGTGTTCCTGCTGCCGGCGCTCGCACGGCTATCCGGCCTGCCCGGCGCGCCGACGCCAAGCCGGCGCATGATCTGCGCCGCACCCTTGGCCGAGAATGACCGCCGCGCCGATTTCCTGCGGGCCAGCCTGGAGTCAGATGAAGAAGGGCGCATCATGGTGCGGCCCTTCCCGGTGCAGGATAGCTCCATGCTCGCCACGCTGGCGCGGGCTGATGCGCTGGTGCTGCGCGCGCCCTTCGCCCCCGCCTTGCCCGCGGGGGCAGAGGTGGAGGCGATTATCCTGGGCGAACTCGGGATCTAGCCCCGGTTATTCGGCGCGAATGCCCAATTGCCGGATCAGCGGGCCGAGCGCTTGCAGATATGTTGCAGCATCGCCTCGGGCCCCAGCGGGTCAACATCAAATCCCACGGATTCATAACGCTGGCGCACCTCCGGCACCGCCATACCGTCGCGGATTTCCGTGAAGATGCGGTCAATGATCGGGCGCGGCGTGCCCGCCGGGACCATCAACCCATTCCAGCCGCCGACATCATAATCGGCGGGGCCACCCACGGCGGCGACACTTGCGGTCAATCCCGCACTGTTTTCCGATATACCCTATGACCCTATCCGTGATTTGGCGCCAATAGCGCTGCTGGGTGTGACGGGCTTCGTGCTGGTGGTGCCAGCCACTTCGGGCATGACCGATCTTGCTGGGCTGATCGCCAAACGCCGCGCTGAACCGGGCAAGCATAATGACGTCTCGGCTGAGGTTGGCTCCATGCCGCATCTGGCTGGCGAGTGGCTTCGGCACGCGCTTGGGCTGCAAGCCGAACACCTGGCCTATCGCGGTGGTGGGCCCGCCATGCAGGCGATGCTTTCGGGCGAAGTCACCTTCATGGTTGAATGAGTGCCGACCCTCGCCGGTACCATTGCCGATGGTAGGCTGCGCGCCCTGGCACGCGCCAGCTTGCGCCCGCCGGTCCCTTTGCCGCGCTGCCGGCCATCACTGATCAGGCAATACCCGGATTTGATGCGGAAACATGGATTTTGGCTGCCGCACCCGCCGGCACGCTGCCCGCGACGCTTATTCGCTTGAATACTGCCTTGAATGCGGCCTTGCGGAAGCTGAATTGGCGCAGCGCTTGGCTGAGATCGGCACCATCACCTTAGCTGACAGAACAGCGGCCAGTGCCGAGCAGTTCGTGGCGCAGGAGCTTGACCAGTAGAAGCTTATCATTAGTCAGACCTGGGCTGAGATCGAAAGGCGTTGAGACGCCCTCACAATGAAGCCTTGGGGCGTGGTCTGCTCTGGCCCATCACAAGTCAAGCGCCAGAGGCTTATGGCGCCATCGCCGCTGCCGGTTCCCGACAGCAGCGATCGGAACACTGGATTGCCTATGTTCCTTATAGCATGTTGCGTTCACATGGGTTCACGCAACACGCTTTGATATTGTTGTTTTTCAGCAAGCCAGCAAAGGAAAATCCTTTGAAGCCAACAAGAAACGCTGCCGATCAGCGGCTGTAGAATTCGACCACCAGATTGGGTTCCATCTGCACCGGATAAGGCACATCGGAAAGCTTCGGCGCGCGCAGGAACTTGCCCTTCATCGCGCGGTGATCAATTTCCAGATACTCGGGCACATCACGTTCCGTGCTCTGTGCGGAATCGAGCACAGCGGTCAGCTGCTTCGACTTTTCCTTCACCTCGATCACATCGCCATTCTTCACCGAATAGGACGGGATATTGAGCCGCTTGCCGTTCACCAGCACATGGCCATGATTGACGAATTGTCGTGCCGCAAAGGGGGTAACGGCCAGCTTCATGCGATAGATCACCGCATCAAGGCGGCGTTCCAGCAATTCCACCAGGTTTTCGGAAGTGTCGCCCTTCCGGCGCACGGCTTCCTCATAATACTTGCGGAACTGCTTTTCGCCGATATTGGCGTAATAGCCCTTCAGCTTCTGCTTCGCCATCAGCTGCACGCCGAAATCGGTCGGCTTCTGCTTGCGGCGCTGGCCATGCTGACCGGGGCCATATTCGCGCTTGGCGACCGGCGACTTCGCGCGGCCCCAAAGGTTCACGCCAAGACGGCGATTGATCTTGTATTTGCTTTCAGCGCGCTTCGTCATGCGCAAACTCCACCGCAGACGCGATGGCCTTTCTTGCTATGCCCCAAAGGGCCTTGTTGTCCCGGTAGTCCCAGGCCGGCTGGCCAGGGCGGGCGCAGGCCCCGAAGGCCCGTCCACATTCCCAGGAAGAGCGCGGGTGATATTCCGCCGCCCAGGGCTTGTCAAACCGCGCGCCCGCCCCCATCCCCGGAGCATGAGTGTTTCACGCGAAGAAATTCTGGTCCTTGGCCTGACGGCCGGGGTGGTGGGCAGCCTGGTGGGCGGCCTGACGCTGTATGCGGGCCTGGCCCTGGTCGTGGCGGGTTCCCATGCCGGCTGGCTGCTCGCCTTGCCGGCGGCACCCTTGGGTGGCGGGCTTGGCTATCTTTTGGCCCGTAAGCTTACGGCGCGTATGTAGCTGGTGGTGAGGTTCAGGTTGACCCTTCCTCATCCAAAACGCCCCTGCGCAGCACCAGCCATGTATTTTGTGGCCCGATTAACGCTGCTATCGGGAACCAATAGTAACGATCGGACCGCTCGCTTCCTGGCCTTATTTCTGATTGCCTCATGTTTCTGAGCAAAACCTGCCGCGCCTGGGATATGGATCAGGCGTGGCCGCTTCCGGCTTCGCGGCGCTGGTTTGTACCCCCGGCCATTTGGCGCGTTTCGTGCCTGATACGGCGCATGAGGCGCCGGGCCTTTCGGCGATTACGGGCTTCTTCAAATCGGAACAGGGTCAGCCGCCCCATCCCCCCACCGGTGCTTTTGGTGCTGCTGCTTTATGGGTATCGCCGCGGGATTTAATCATCACGGCAATCGGCGCGTGACTGCAAGACAACGGGGCTGGTCAAGCTTGGCCATTCCGCGGTGGATGGCACCAATCCGCGCGCCAATGCCTCTCGACGCAAGGCAATGTGCTAGATGCGCATGCTGGAGCAGATCGCGTTCAGATCGCAAATCTGAATGCGTGAAGAGGCTCGAAAAACAACAAAATCGAGCGGGTTGCGCGACCCCTTATGACCGCAACATGGTCTAGGGTCATGGCCTGCTTTTCCTCCCTACTGATGTCAGGAAGGAGGTTGGGACGAGTTGCGCACGCAATGGAAGGGCGCGCAACGTTAGGGTGTATTGAACAGCGCCAGGATGGACGCGAGGTCAGAGCCGCCGATGATGATGACATCGTCGCCGGCGCCTCCATGCATGAAATTGGCGCCATCCGTGCCGATCAGCGTGTCATTACCGCCACCGGAAATGACCGCTTCAAATTCGGTGAAGCTTTCGCCGCTGAAGTTGGTGAGGCCAGTTTGCAGATTGACCAGATAATTGCCGGAAAAGGCACTTGTATCCAGCGTATCATTGCCGCTGCCACCGATCCCGACATCAAGACCAATGACCGCGTAGATATAGTCATTCCCGGCGCCGCCTTCGGCGCGGTCGGCGCCGCCGCCGCCATTGAGCGTATCATCGCCGGCGCCGCCTTGGAGTGTATCGGCCACGGTGCCGCCGATCAGGCTGTCATTATCATCGCCGCCCAAAGCAAGCTGATCATTGCCACCCCCCAACACCAGCGTGTCATTGCCGGCTTCGCCGTAGAGGCGTTGACCACTGGCATTGCCGGCCAGCAGGCTATCCGCACCATTCCCGCCAGACATTCGATCAGCACCGGCATCGCCCAATAGCGTATCCGCGCCATCCCCGCCCAGCATGGAATCATCGCCGGCGCCCCCAACCAGGCTGTCATTATGTTCGCCACCATCCAGCGTGTCATTGCCGCCAAGGCCAAGGATTGTATCATTGCCATCGAAACCCTGGATCGTTTCGGCAAAGTCTTCGCCGATCAGAAGCTGATCATTGGGGCCGATCGTGGCGGCGATGACAACGCTTTCGAAGCCGCGCACATATAATGTTGTGCCGAGCGCGCTATAGGTGGCCCAATCACCGCTGGCGCCCTGTACCCAGCCTTCACCACCAAGATTGAGCGTATCGGCCCCATCGCCGCCATTCAGCGTGTCATTGCCGGTGCCGAAGACATAGCTGTGCTGATCATTACCGTCGCGGAAATCGAGCCAGTCATTGCCGGCGCCGCCAAACAGGCTATCGCCTGCAAATGCTGAACCGCCACCAATCAGCGTGTCATCGCCGGCACCACCCAGCAGAGTGTTGATGTAGGCTTGCAGGTCGGCTTCAATACTGTCTTCACCATCTCCGCCTTCAAGCCATTGCTGCGCAAAGGCACCAATCAGCGTGTCCTGGTCAGCCCCGCCATCCAGCGTTTGCAGGGCGCGGGCACCGGCACGCAGGACATCATTGCCATCTTGACCGAAAAGCCTCTGTAAAACGCCATCACCGCCGACAATGCTATCATGGCCGATCCCGCCTTGGAATTCCTGGCTGATGCCAATGCCAGGACCAAACGGGTCCACGCTGGTATTGCCGACCAGCGTATCGTCACCATCATCGCCAAAAAGCATCTGCATATCGCCAGCACCAGCGACCAGACTATCATTGCCGTCATTGCCGAATAATTGGGCCCAAAACACATATGGCGTACCGCCCGGCTGAACATTATTGCCGATGATAGTGTCGTCCCCGCCGCCGCCCGCGAGGTACAGGGAAGAGCCATTGGCATCGGCGCCCCAAAGGCTGTCATTACCTTCGTCGCCGCCAAGCTGTTGGCCATCCCCATTGCCTGCAATCAGCGTATCGTGCCCATTATCACCAAAGACTTGCTGGCCCGACCCATCACCGCCGATCAGGCTATCATCATGATCGCCGCCAGCGAGGTATTGTTCTTCGCCATTGCCCGCGATCAGAATATCATTGCCATCATCACCGATGAACCTTTGGGACTGGCCGCTGCCCCCGATCAGCCGGTCGTCGCCACCCCCACCCTGGAATTCCTGCATGGTGCCTTCACCAGCCACCAAGGTATCGGCACCACCTGCAAAATAACTGTAGCCTGGGCCATCATCGCCATAGAAATATTGAAAGCCCGGCTGTGCGGAGCCGATGTGAAGCCCGGCCATGAGACTATCATCGCCGGCGCCGCCGTAAAGCTCCTGTAAAGCGCCACTGCCACTGATCAGAGAGTCACTTCCCGCACCGCCATAAAGCCGTTGCTGAGAGCCACTGCCCCCGATCAGACTATCGTCATCTGCCTCGCCGTTGAGATTCTCCGCGAAACCCTCCCCGCCGAGGATCGTGTCATTATGCGCGCCGCCGTAAATCTCATCTGTGCCGCCACCGCCCGAAAGCGAATCGTCACCATCATCGCCATAAATGATGTCGTCGCCGGCACCGGGCTGGCCGCCGGACACGCCAGTGGAATTACCGGACTGGGTGATGGTATCGTTACCGGGCGTACCAAATATGGAGGGCATCAAGGCAAATCCAGTTTGGGGAAACTCAAGCAGTGCCTTCTAGAGATGTAGAATTAGTCGTTCGGCCCCGTTATTTCAAACAGTTTTCAGCCGCGCATCAGCGCGCCCCAAAAGGCCAGGGCCGCCGCGATACCCGTGACGCTGAAGGTCCCCATCATGCCAAAGACGCGAAAGCGATAATCCTCAGGGTCTTGCACAAGGCCGAGGCCATGGGACATGCGCGCCGTGACCAGCAGCGCCGCAAGCGCGTGCAATAGCCAAGGCCAGGCACCGCCCCATTCCGCCAGGACCAGCAGCAGCACCGCAAAGGGCACAAATTCGGCGAAATTGGCATGGGCCCTGATGGCGCGTTCCAAACTGGCATTCCCCCCTGACCCAAGCGGGATCCGCTCAGCGCGCCGGTAGCGAATCACACGGAAGCTGAGCCAGAGGAAAATCAGCGTCAAAGGCAGGGTCCAGAAGGCGATGATCATGGCGGGATACGTTCCATTTGGCCTTGGGCGGGGCGGGTCCTTGCAGTGCCGCGGCCTAGCAAAGGCGTTTTGCGCTTCGGGCATTGCGAAAACAAGCATTCCCATTCCCCGCCCAAACCGGCATAGGTTAACGCCATGGCAAGTCAGAAAACCGCCCTTATCCTCGGCGCCGGCATTATGGGGCTTTGCTCCGCCTGGGCGCTCATGCGTGCAGGCTGGCAGGTGCGCGTGGTGGAACAATCCCCCATCCCCAATCCGCGCGGTGCATCCGTGGATCAGCACCGCCTGATCCGTCACGCCTATGGGGCCCAGGCCGGCTATATGCGGATGATTGATCCTGCCTATCAGGCTTGGGAAATGATCTGGGCCGCGTTGGGGGCGCGCCATTATGTAGAAACCGGCGTGCTGGCTTTGGCGGATCATCCCGGCGGCTGGCTCGCTGAAAGTCGCGCTGCGCTGCACGCCGATGGCCATGGCTGCGCCGATCTGGCGCCAAGCGATATCACCACACGCTTTCCCATGCTTTCTGGCCAGGGGATTGCCGATGCCTTCACCTTGCCACGCGGCGGGGTTTTGTTCGCCGATCGCATCGTGGCCGGGCTTGCCGCGCATCTGGCGGCGCAGGGCGGGGTGTTCGAAGCTGCCGAGGTCGCCGCCGCCCTGCCGGAACGTGCCGCGCTCAGCCTGACCAATGGTGAGGAACGCAGCGCCGATCTGCTGGTGCTGGCTGCCGGGCCTTGGGGGCCGAAGCTGGCGGGCGCTGGTCTCGGCGCGCGGGTTGTTGCCTCCCGGCAAATCCTGGTGCGGCTGGAAGCGCCGCCCGAATTTCGCGCCGCTTGGGAAGCCGCACCCATGCTGCTGGACCTCGCCGAGGATGGCGGGTTTTACGCCGTGCCGCCGGTGGGGGGCACCGCGCTCAAGATCGGGGATCACCGCTTCTCCCGCCAGGGCGATGCAGGGGCGGACCCACGCGCGGCAACGCCTTCAGAAATCGAGGAAATTCTCGCCTTCGCCCGCCCGCGCCTGATCAATGCGGCTGGGTATCGCGTGCTTGGCGCGCAGGCCTGCTATTACGACGTGGAAGACCGGGAGGAATTCATCCTGGAAGCCCTGGCGCCACGCTGCTTTGTCATGTCCGGCTTTTCCGGCCATGGCTTCAAATTCGCCCCGCTTTTGGGTCTGGCCCTGGCCGCGGCGGCAGAGGATAATGGCCTCGCCCGCGCCCTGCCGGGCTGGGCCGCCGGGCGGGATGCCCCGGCACCTGGCCTGCTGGCCGGATTGGAGAGCAACACATGACCACCACCGCCGCTGATGACCTGATTTTCGGCCTGACCAAATTGGTTGACCTGCCCGGCCTCACCAATGCCGCCGGCGCGCCGCTTTCCGCCGATGACATTGCGCAAATCGTCACGGAGGCGAACCGCTTTTGCACCGAAGCCCTGCAACCGAAAGCCCAGGAAGCCGACAAGCAAGGCGCACGCTACGCCAATGGCACCGTGACCACGCCGGCGCATTACCCCGCCCTTTATGATCAATGGCGTGAAGGCGGCTGGCAGGGGCTGGCCGCACCGGCGGAACATGGCGGGCAGGGGCTGCCGCTCAGCCTTTGGACCGCCATGGTGGAATTGGGCATGGCGGCGGATACCTCCTTCATGCTGGGGCCGCTGCTTTCCGCCGGCGCGATTGATCTGCTGCGCCATTACGCGACACCGGATCAGGCGGCGCGCTGGTTGCCGCCGATGATCGCGGGCGAATGGACTGGCGCGATGTGCCTGACGGAACCGCAAGCCGGCAGTGATTTGGGCGTGCTGCGCACCCGCGCCGAACCGCTCGGCAATGGGCGTTATGCCTTGCACGGGCAGAAGATTTTCATCACCTGGGGTGAGCATGATTGCGCCGGCAATATCCTGCATCTGGTGCTGGCGCGCCTGCCGGATGCGCCGCCGGGCTCGCGCGGGATTTCGCTCTTTGCCGCGCCGAAAATCATGCCTGATGGTGCGCGCAATGCGTTCCGCTGCGGTGGCATCGAACGCAAGATGGGCATTCATGCCAGCCCCACCTGCATCATGCTGTATGAGGGCGCGGAGGCTGAGATGGTGGGCGAGGCCAATCGCGGCCTGCAAGCCATGTTCGCCATGATGAATAACGCCAGGCTTGGCGTGGGCACCCAGGGTGTGGCGCATGGCGCGGCTGCGCTGCGCCTGGCTGAGGCCTATGCCGCGCAGCGCGTGCAGGGCGGGCGCACCATTGCCGAACACCCGGATGTGTCGCGCATGCTGATGGAAATGCGCGCCACGACCCTCGCCGCCCGTCTGATCATGCTGGAAGCGGCGGTGGCGGCCGACAGGGCCGAGCTTTTGGGCGATGCCGCAGCCAGCGCGCGGCTGGCGTTGCTGATCCCGGTGCTGAAGGCCTGGGCGACGGATCGCGGGGTGGAAACCGCCTCGATCGGCGTGCAGGTGCATGGCGGCATGGGCTTTATTGAGGATACCGGCGCCGCCCAGGTGCTGCGCGATGCGCGCATCGCCCCGATCTATGAGGGCACCAACGGCATCCAGGCGATTGACCTGCTGACCCGCAAGCTCGCCCGCGATGGCGGGGCGGAGATGCGCGCCCTGATCTCTGAGATCGCCGCCCTGCCGGATGCGCGGCTGCGCGCCGCGGCGGAAGGCCTGGCACGGACCACGGAAGCGGTGCTGGAAGCGCAAAGCCGCGATGCGGAGGCTAGCCAATCGCTTGCGACCGCCTATCTGGATGCGGTGGGCTGGGTGCTGGGCGGTGCTCTTCTCGCGCGGGCGGCTGCGGCGGATGGCGCGGCCTATGGGGCGGTGGCGGATTTCTATCTGCGGCGGCTTCTGCCGCGCGCGGGGGCGCGCTTCGCGGAAATTGAGGGGGCCATGGCGGCTTGATGCCGCTTGGCGCCCTTGTCCGGCCTGGTTTGTACTTCCTTTTGGACATTTGGTACCGTTAAGACGTAAAGACAGATTGCCGGATGAACGCTTCACCTCCCTCTCTTTCGCAAACCCGCCCCCATGTCGCCGTGATTGGCGCCGGCCCTGGGGGGCTGGCGGCTGCCATGCTGCTCGCCTCCTCCGGCGTCCGGGTCACGGTCTATGAGAAGGATGGCGTTGTCGGCGGGCGCACGCGCACCGTGACAGCACCTGGCGGCTATCGCTTTGATATCGGCCCGACCTTCTTCCTGTATCCGCGCATTCTGGCGGAAATCTTCGAAGCCTGTGGCGCGCGGCTTGAGGATGAGGTGGATTTGATCCGCCTTGATCCGCAATACCGGCTGATCTTTGAAGGTGCCAATCCCGTCACGATCGATGCATCGCCCGATCTGGCGCGCATGGAAGCGGAAGTGGCGAAGATCAATCCCGCTGATGCGCCCGGTGTGCGCAGCTTCATGGCGGAAAATCGCGTGAAGCTGGAAGCCTTCCGCCCTGTGCTGGAACGCCCCTTCCATGGCGTGATGACCTATCTGGCGCCGGAAGTGATGAATGGGTTGCGCCATTTGCGGCCCTGGTTGTCGCTGGATCAGGAATTGCAGCGCCATTTCTCGGACCCGCGCACGCGCTTGGCGTTTTCCTTCCAGTCCAAATACCTGGGCATGAGTCCCTTCCGCTGCCCGAGCATGTTCTCCATCCTGTCCTTCCTGGAATATGAACATGGCGTGTTTCATCCGCGCGGCGGGTGTGGCGTGGTGTCGGAAGCCATGGCGCGGGTTGCGGAAAGCGTCGGTGTGGATATCCGCCTGAATACCAAGGTGGATCGCATCGTCTTTGAAGACCGCCGCGCCGTGGGTGTTGAAGCGGGCGGGCGGCTTCATGCGGCAGACGCGGTGGTTGTGAATGCGGATTTCGCACACGCCATTCCGGGACTGATGGAAGAAGAACAGCGCCCGCAATGGCCCGATAAGAAAATCGCCGAGGCGCGATATTCCTGTTCCACCTTCATGCTGTATCTGGGCATTGAAGGGCAGCTTGATCTGGCGCATCACTCGGTTCTGCTGGCCGAAGATTATGAGAATAATCTGGCGCAGATCGAATCCGGCATTATTCCGCAAAATCCATCGCTTTACGTGCAGGCGGCGGCAGGGACTGATCCTTCGCTCGCGCCGCCTGGGCATTCCACGCTGTATATGCTGGTGCCGGTGCCAAATTTGTTGGGTGGCGCTGATTGGGCAGCGGAAGCACCGCGTTATCGGCGCCTGGCGCTGGATCGGCTGAAGGCGCTTGGCCTGACGGATATTGAAAGCCGCATTCGCTATGAGAAAATCCTCTCGCCACAAGGTTGGCAGGATGAATATGCGGTAGGCTATGGGGCCACCTTCAATCTGGCGCATAATGTGCGCCAGATGATGCATTTCCGCCCGCGCAATCGCTTTGGCAAGTCGCGGGGCGTGTATCTGGTGGGCGGCGGCACGCATCCCGGTAGCGGCTTGCCGGTGATTTACGAAGGTGCGCGCATCAGCACGGATTTATTGTTGCAGGATTTGGGCTTGGCGCGGAGCGAGCGCAGCCCGCGCCATATGCGGGCCAACCTGTCCGTATCTGGCGACTGAGAAGGAGAGGGCGCGATGGGTGCCAAGGTAGTTGTCATTGGCAGCGGTTTGGGCGGGCTTGCGGCTGCCGCCACCGCGCAGGCGCGTGGGCATCAGGTCACGGTCCTTGAGCGTAATTCCTGGCTGGGCGGCAAGGCGGCGGTGCTGAACCTGCCATCGCCCGATGGGCGCGGCAATTTTCGCTTTGACATGGGCCCCACCATCCTGACCGTGCCGCGCGTGCTGCGCCGCATCTTCGCCGAAGCGGGGCGCGATCAGCAGAAGGAAATGCCGCTGATCCGGCTTGATCCGCAATGGCGCTGCTTTTTCGATGGCAGCAAGCAGATTGATCTGATCGAAAACGTGCAGGATATGGCACGGCTGATGGATGAATTCGCGCCTGGTGGGCCGAATGGCGCGGGGTATGAACGCTTCCAGCGCGTCGCGCGCCATTTGCACAAGGTTTCCGAGAAATTCTTCTTCTGGAAGCCGGTGGAAGGCATTGGCGATACGCTGAACCTTGGCGACAACTTCAAGCCCGATGTGCTGCGCGATGTGATGGCTTTGCGCATGGGCCAGACGGTGGCGAAGGTCATTCGCGGCCATGTGCCGAATGAGCAATTGGCGCAAATGCTGGATCACTTCACGCAATATGTCGGATCGAGCCCCTATCTGGCGCCGGCGGTGCTGTGCAGCATCGGCGATATGCAGGCCTCCGAAGGCGTGTGGTATCCGGTGGGCGGTACGCGCGCCACGGCGGAAGGGCTTGCCAATCTTGCCGCGTCGCTGGGCGCTGATCTCCGCACCAATGCCGAGGTGACGGATATTGAGATTGTGAACGGCGCGGTGCGCAGTGTCACGGCCAATGGCGAACGCATTCCCTGCGATGCGCTGATTTCCAATATGGATGCGATCCGCACCTATACGGAATTGGTGAAGGGCAATGCGTCTCAGCGCTATGCCAAGAAATATGAACCCGCCTGTTCCGGTGTGGTGCTGTATCTCGGTCTTAATCGCCGTTACGAACATTTGGCGCATCATGATTTCGTCTTTTCCCGCGATGCGGAAGAAGAATTCGATGCGATCTATCGCAAGGGCGAACCGGCGCCGGACCCGACAGCCTATTTGGCCGCGCCATCGGGCACTGATCCTTCGGTCGCGCCTGAGGGTGGGGAAGCGCTTTATATCCTGGTCCACACGCCATACCTCCGCCCGCATCATGATTGGTCCAAGATGTTTCCCGCCTATCGGCAGAAAATCCTGGATAAGCTGAAGCGCACCGCAGGCATGGAAGATATTGAAAGCCGCATTGTCTGCGAAAGCCAATTGACGCCGGTGGATATCCATAACCGCTACAAGGTGTTGAATGGCGCGATTTATGGCCTGGCATCGCATGGTTCCTTCACCGGCGCCTTCAAGCCGAGCAATCGCAGCAAGGCGATCAAGGGGCTTTATCTCGCCGGCGGTGCAGCGCATCCGGGCCCTGGCATG
The DNA here is from genome assembly GCA_044356015.1 of Roseomonas sp. GTDB lineage: Bacteria > Pseudomonadota > Alphaproteobacteria > Acetobacterales > Acetobacteraceae > Neoroseomonas. The sequence goes on along the minus strand of JBIKXA010000006.1, from coordinate 1,661 downwards.
CCGATGGTGATGATGTCTGGCTGGATCGCTGCCGATGCTCTGGACCGTGATCTTGGCGGGCGCGGCATGTCGCCCGAAGCGGAATTGGCCGGCCGGCGAGAGGCCGAGCTTCCCGCCGCGGCGGAATGACGACAGGCCAGGCAAAACAAGTGCCTGACCCGGTGGCGCTGCGTTCGCCGCGCCATCTGGATTTTTTTGATTTCATGTTCACGCGTTTCTTCGCGAAGCATATGCGCGCCTTGCGCGTGGCGCGCTGGGGCCTGCCTGATCTACCGGAAGGCAAGCCCGTGGTGATTTTCGCCAATCATCCTTCCTGGTGGGATGGCGTTGCCTTCATGCTGCTCTATCGCCGGCTTTTGCCGCAGCGGCCCTTATTCACGCCGATGGATGCGGCGGCGCTCGAAAAATATCGCTTCATGAAGCGGCTTGGTGTTTTTGGCATTGAAACCGGATCGGCGCGCGGATCGGTTGCCTTTTTGCGGGTGGTGGAAAAGGTTCTGGCCGATCCTGCGCATATTCTGTGGATCAATGCGCCGGGGCGTTTCAGTGATCCGCGCGAAAGACCGGTGCCGATTGCGCCTGGCATGATCCGCCTGCCGGAGATTGCGCCCGAGGCTGTGTTTGTTCCCTTGGCACTTGATTACCCTTTCTGGAGTGAGCGCAAGGCAGAAATGCTCGCGGCTTTCGGCCCACCGATTCCGGCCACCAACCTGCTCGCCGCACCGCGTGAGGCTCGCACGGCGATGCTGTCTGATGCCTTGGCGGGCGTGATGGAAAAGCTCAGTGCCGATGCGATTGCGCGCGACCCGGCGGCCTTTCAAACCCTGGTGCAGGGGCGGGAAGGCATGGGTGGAATTTATCAAAGCTGGCGCCGCGCCAAGGCGCTGCTGCGCGGTGAGCGCTTCGACCCCCGACATGAACAACGCGCGGAGACAGCGCCATGACAGATTTCCTGCCCTGGATTGCGCTGGCCTTGGCGCTGATGCCGGTTGGCTTCGCGCTGGATAACCTCCGCCGCATGGCGAAGGCAGCGGGACCGGCGCCCAAGGATGCGTTGGTCTCCATCCTGATCCCGGCACGCAATGAAGAAGCGCATATCGCCGCCTGCCTTGATGCCGCGCTCGCGCAACAAGGTGTCGCGATTGAAGTGCTGGTGATGGATGATGGGTCCACCGACCGTACGGCAGCGATTGTCGGCGCCTATGCCGCGCGGGATGCGCGGGTGCGGTTGCTGGCTTGCCCGCCGCTGCCGCAGGGCTGGACCGGCAAGGTGCATGCCTGTGCGCGTTTGGCGGAAGCGGCGCGGGGGACGCATTTCCTGTTCATTGATGCTGATGTGCGGCTGGCGCGGGATGCCGCTTCAGCGATGTGTGGCCATGCCGCACGGCAGAAGCTTGCTATGGTAACCGGCGTGCCGCGCCAGATTATCGGCAGCTTGGGTGAAGCGCTGACCGTCCCCATGATCAATCTGCTGCTGATTGGCTATCTGCCCGGTGGCGGGCGGGCTGAGACAGAACGCGCGGAGCTTGGCGCGGCTTGCGGGCAATTGATCCTTTTCGAGCGTGGAGCCTACGAGGCCCTTGGCGGGCACGGGGCAATTCGCGGCTCGCTTCATGATGGCTTGCAGCTGGCGCGCAAGCTGCGCGGCGCTGGTTTCCGGA
>JBIKXA010000242.1:0-4223 GCA_044356015.1 Roseomonas sp. | reverse complement strand
CGGCAAAACCACGCGTCGCTGCGCCGGTTCCAGATATTGCGTCAGCGTATCGCCCAGCACCACCGGATGTTCATGCAATTCCTTTTCCATGAAATGGCGGTAATTGCCCTTGCCGGTCGTCGCACCTGAAACGGTAGTGAGCTTGATCTCGCGCTTCACTTCCGCGCCTGTCGCGTCATGAAACCGCGCGCTGGTGCGATCCAGCACCGCCCAATCGCCTTCTTCCAGATAGGCGATGCGTCGCGTGAGGGGGGCCAAGGCAAGCGCATCCGACCCCACAAACATCTCACCCTCACCAAAGCCAACGGCGAGCGGCGCGCCTTGCCGTGCGCAGATCAGCAAATCAGGATGGCCGGCAAAAATCATCGCCAGCGCAAAGGCGCCATGCACACGCTTCAGGGCCGCTGACGCGGCGGCTTCCGGCGCATGGCCGCCTTGCAGAAAATCATCCACCAGCAGCGCGAAGGTTTCGGTATCGGTTTCCGTCTGGAAGGCATGGCCGCGCGCTTCCAATTCCGCGCGCAATTCAGCGTGGTTTTCGATAATGCCGTTATGCACCACCACCACGCGCGCCGTGCCATGCGGATGCGCATTGCGCGTGGTGGGCGCGCCATGTGTCGCCCAACGTGTATGGCCAATGCCGGTGGTGCCAGGCAGCGGGCTTGCTTCCAAAACGGCGGCAAGATTGCCAAGCTTGCCCTCAGCGCGCCTGCGATCAATCTTGCCGTCAATCAGCGTGGCGATGCCCGCACTGTCATAGCCGCGATATTCCAACCGCCGCAGCGCTTCCAAAAGCCGAGGCGCCGCCGCTGCCTGACCCACCACGCCAACAATACCGCACATCAGCGCTTCCCCTTGCCCTTGAAACCGCGCCCAGGCTTCACCGCCTGGCGCCCGCGCGCAATCGCCAGCGCATCATCCGGCACGTCTTCCGTAATCACGCTGCCGGCCGCGACCAGCGCGCGCTTGCCCACCTTTACCGGCGCCACCAGCGCCGTATCGCTCCCGATGAAGGCGCCTTCACCAATTTCGGTGCGATGTTTCGCCACGCCATCATAATTGCAGGTGATGGTGCCGGCACCGATATTCGCCCCGGCGCCAATCATGGCATCCCCAAGATAGGATAGATGATTCGCCTTCGCCCCCGCACCTAATGTCGTTGCCTTCAACTCCACGAAATTGCCGACATGGGCATGGGGTTCAATGACCGTGCCCGGGCGCAACCTGGCATAGGGGCCAATCACCGCACCCTGCTTCACCACACAGCCTTCCAAATGGCTGAAGGCGCGGATCGTCACGCCATCTTCCACCGTCACATCAGGGCCAAAAAAGATGTTCGGTTCCAGCAGCACATCGGCGCCGAGTTTCGTATCATGGCAGAGATGCACAGTCTCAGGCGACAGCATCGTCACCCCACCCGCCATGGCCGCCGCGCGCAAGCCGCGCTGCACTTCGGCTTCCGCTTGCGCCAATTCAGCACGGCTATTGATGCCGCGAAGCTCGGCCTCTGGGGCTTCCACCGCGACCACGCGCTTGCCTTCGGCCCGCGCTTGTTGGATCACATCGGTCAGGTAATATTCGCCCTTAGCATTGTTGTTGCCGATGGCGCCAAGCCAGCGGAACAAATCACCTGCCGGGGCACAAATCACGCCGGCATTGCAAAGCCCGATCGCGCGTTCTTCCACCGTCGCATCCGCCCATTCGACAATGCGCGCCACTTCGGATTTTTCATCCAGCACCACGCGGCCATAGCGCGCGGCATCAGCGGGGCGCATGGCGAGCAGCACAAGCCCAGCCGACTGACGCGCTGCCACCAGCGCCTGCAAGGTAGCCGCAGAGATCAGCGGATTATCACCATAAAGCACCGCGACATCACCCTGATGCCCGCCGAGCGAAGGGGCCGCTTGCAGGGCCGCATGGCCGGTGCCGAGCCTCTCGCGCTGCACCACCACTTCGCGCGGTGCCACGGCGGTTTCCAAAGCCGGCATATCGGGGCCGACCACCACCACAATGCGCCCAAATACTTTCCCGCAAGCGCCGATCAGATGCTGGATCATGGGCCGCCCCGCCAAGGGGTGCAGCACCTTGGGTTTGGTGGAACGCATGCGCGTTCCAAGACCGGCGGCAAGGATAATGGCGGCGGGGCTCATGCGGGTGGTGGTAACCGGCAAACCTCGATTAGTCCAGGAGCGGCCTGATGAGGCAGCGCGCCATGGCCGCCAAAGTGGGGATATGGTTTGTTCGGGCTTCCACAAGGCCCATTCGGCGTATGTTGCAGGTCGCAGTTGGCCCCAAGGCATGGCCCGGCGTGAGCACCCAAAGGGCTCTATGGCTGAAGCCAGATGAATCGGAAAGAACAAGCATGCCAACCGATCGGATATTTGCGCTTCGGCATATGGGTCAAGCGGCCTGGATGCTTCAGGTGAGAATGCTCACCAGCAGATAAAGCCCCCAAAGACTGATCGCCACCGCACCGATCCTATCCGCATGCCAGCGCAGCCGGCTTGCGAAGGCCTGGCGCATCGCGTTCTGCATGGGCAGGGCATCCGGGGCATGGCGGTCAGCCACCATCAGCCAAATCTCACTCTGGCGCATATCCTGGCGTGGCACGTAAGTCAGTTTCAACAGCACAATCAGCCAGAGCAGCGTCACCAGCATGGCACCGGAACGCAGCGCCAGCGCCCACTGGAACGAAAGCGACAATACAACAAGCGCAATCGCCAGGCTCGCGAAGCCAAGCGCGCGCCGGATGACCAGATCAGCCAATGCCTCAAGCCGTTCCAGGGTATGGCCCTTCCGCACGCAGCGCCCAGGATATCCGGGTGCCGTCTGCGTAAGCCTAACCCCATTCGGGCGCGGCAGGAAACACGCGCTTGCGTGAAGGGCCGACTCAGCCCAGGCCGAGCAGCACCAGCAAAAGCGCCGTGCCGAACCAGACCATCATGGCACGTTCCAGGCTGAGGCCCAGGCGCTCTGAAATTGCGGCTGGTATGGCGGAAAGCAGCAGCGTGGCGGTGGAGACAATCAATGAGGCACCGTAAAACACGACTTCCTTGGTGGGCGGCAAAAGTTCCGGCAGCCAGACAGGGTAAAGGTGCCAGACGATCGGCAGGGTTGGGCTGAGCATGCCATTCAGCAGGCAGGTGGCAACGGTCGCCACGAAAAGGTTTTGCGGGGTCATCATGGGCTACCCCGCCCCCGGTGGGCTGATGCGCGGCGCATAACCAAGCCCCACCATGACCAGGCCAAAGATCATCCGCAGCGCGAAAAGCCAGAAGGCCGCCACCAAAGGCAGGAAGGGCGGGGAGACATAGGAAGGCACCAAACGCTCGGCGGTGCGAACGGCCCAGCCGGTCAGCAGCAGAAAGCCGCGCCAGATGTAATTGGTATTCGCCGGCGTCATGAAGAATTGCATCATGAAGCGCCCAAGGCAGCCCCAGGCGGTCAGCGCCAGGAAATAGGTCACCACCCAAAAGGGCAGATAGCCAAGGATGAAATTGCTTTCCATGAGGCCCTATAGCGCGATCCGTTTTGACGGATCACGCTATACCATTTTTGAGCGACTGATTCACCGCTACGGCCTGCAGCCTTCGCGGATCAGGCGCCAAATGATGGGGCGGCTGCGTTTCCGCAACCGCCCCAAAACATCACGCCAAATTGGCGCTTGGGTTATTCCACCGCCTCGCGCTTGTCAGCAAGGCGCACGCCACCCTTCGGGATGCGGATATCGTCAATGAAATCCTGCATCGCCTTGCTTGGCGCGGCGGTGAATTGAGACACCACATAGATGACCAGGAAGGAAACCGGCACGCCGAAGATACCGGCGGAAATGCTGCCAATCCCCCACATGCGCCCGGTCACCCGGTTGCGCAGCACGATGGTATCGGTCGTCATTGGGCTGCCCCAGATGTTACCGAGCCAAGCGAGCGCCCCATCCTTCACCGCGGCCGTATTGGCCAGAATGGCCGCCGCTTCGGCACGAAGCTCAGGTGAGGTGAAGTTCTGGTTGATACCGCCGACCTGGCGCGCCGCGGCGATGATCGCATCCTTCGATCCGAACAACTGGATGAAATCCAGCCCGAACCATTCCGAATGAATCATATAGCCGAAGGTGACCACATAGCCGACAGCCATGCCGATCACAGCCGCGGTATTGGTGGTTTTCTTGTACCAGACCCCCATCACCAGCGCCGCAAACAAGCCGGCGGCGGCAATGGAGAAGG
>JBIKXA010000093.1:0-14528 GCA_044356015.1 Roseomonas sp. | reverse complement strand
ATTGTCGCGGCACCGGTCAAGGAAGCCTCAGTGCTCAATATCGTGGTCGGCGTGAATGATAAGCTTTATGAACCGGCGCAGCACCCGATTGTCACGGCCGCATCCTGCACCACCAATTGCCTCGCCCCCGTGGTGAAGGTGGTGCATGAGGCGATTGGAATCAGGCATGGCCAGATCACCACCATCCATGATCCCACCAATACTAATGTGGTGGTGGATGCCCCGCATAAGGATTTGCGCCGTGCGCGTTCCGCCATGTTGTCCTTGCAACCCACCACCACGGGCAGTGCCACCGCCATTGCGCTGATCTATCCGGAATTGAAGGGCAAGCTGAATGGGCATGCGGTGCGCGCGCCGGTCTTGAATGCCTCGCTTACCGATTGCGTCTTTGAATTGCAGCGCGCCACAAGCGCCGAGGAATTGAATGCGCTGTTCCGCCAAGCCGCCACAGGCCCGCTGGCCGGCATTCTGGGTTATGAGGACCGGCCCTTGGTTTCCGCCGATTATGCGCGCGATACGCGAAGCTCCATCATTGATGCGCCATCCACTTTGGTGACGGATGGCACCATGGCGAAAATCTATGCCTGGTATGACAATGAAATGGGTTATGCCTGCCGCATGGTGGATCTTGCCTGCATCATGGCAGCGCGCGGCCTCTGACATGCGCAACTACGCCATCGTCACTGCCGCCTATTGGGGCTTTACGCTGACCGATGGCGCCTTGCGCATGCTGGTGCTGCTGCATTTCCACAAGCTTGGCTATTCGCCCTTTGCGCTGGCTTTCCTGTTTTTGCTGTATGAGGCAGCGGGGATCGGCGCCAATCTTGTCGGCGGTTGGCTTGCCACGCGCTTTGGCATTGCGCGCATGTTGGCGGTAGGGCTTGCGGCGCAAATTGCGGGCTTCCTGATGCTGTCAGCGCTTTCACCCAATTGGGTGCCGGCCATGGCGCTGGTTTGGGTGGTGGTCGCGCAAGGCATTTGCGGCATCGCGAAGGATATCACCAAAACCGCTTCCAAATCCGCGATCAAACTGACAGCGGGTGACGCTTCTGGCCGCTTGTTCCGCTGGGTTGCCTGGTTCACCGGCAGCAAGAACGCGATGAAGGGTATCGGGTTTTTCCTGGGCGGTGTGCTGCTCGAAGCGCTTGGCTTTCAGGGCGCGCTTTGGCTGATGGCCGCATTGCTTGGGCTGGTGCTGCTGGGTGTCGTGTTGTCCCTGCCGCGGCTGATGGGCAAGGCCAAGGCGTCAGCTTCCATGCGCGAATTCATGGCGCGGGATCGCGGTGTCAATCTGTTGGCCGCCGCACGAGTGCTGTTGTTCGGTGCCCGCGATGTCTGGTTTGTGGTGGCGCTGCCCGTGTTTCTCTACTCCTCGGGATGGAGCTTTGCGGCCGTGGGCGGCTTCCTCGCCGTTTGGACCATCGGCTACGGTTTGGTGCAGGCAGCGGCACCATCTTTGATCCAACGCAGCGCTGATGGGCTAAGCGCGGAAGTGCCAGCGGCACGGCTTTGGTGCCTTGGCCTTGCGGTGATACCACCCGCGCTGATGGCAGCACTTTGGTTGCAGGCGGGCCGCGCTGATCTGCTGCTGGTCGCCGGGCTTTTGGTTTTTGGCTTTGCCTTTGCGGTCAATTCCTCGCTCCATTCCTATCTTATTCTTGCCTATGCCGGTTCCAAAAAGGCCGCCGAGGATGTGGGCTTCTACTACGCCGCCAATGCCGCCGGGCGCTTTGCGGGCACGCTGCTGTCGGGCTTGCTGTACCAGATGGCCGGCATCATGGGCGCCCTGGCGGGTGCGGCGGTCATGCTCGGGCTTTGTTGGGCGATTACGCTCTTGCTGCCGCAGGAACGGGGTGCTTACGCTGAAGCGGCATGAAGACGCTTCTTGTTATTCACCATTCCATGACTGATGGCACACGCCAGATGGCGCAGGCCGCGTTGGAAGGCGCCATGGCGGAAGGCCAAACAGCCGTTGGTGGTTTGCACGCCACCGAAGCCGCGCCTGAGGATTTGCTGGCCGCCGATGGCTATATCTTCGCCACCCCGGAAAACCTGGCGAGCATGGCCGGCGTGATGAAGGATTTTTTTGATCGCTGCTATTACCCGCTGCTGGATCAAATCCAGGGTCGGCCTTACGCGACCATGATCTGCGCCGGTTCGGATGGCACGGGTGCCGAGCGCCAGATTGCGCGCATCGCCACCGGCTGGCGTCTGAAACCGATTGCCGAGCCACTGATCGTGATCACCGGCGCACAAACGCCGGAAGCCATCGCCGCAGCCAAGACCATCAGCGCAGATGACCTTGCGCGCTGCGAAGAACTCGGCGCCGCCTTGGCGGCCGGGCTGGCTGCCGGGATTTTTTGACTCAGCTTTCCGGCTTAAGCCCAAGCCGACGGATCAATCCGCCCCAGCGCGCGATATCGGAAGCAAGCAAGGCGCGGAAGGTCGCGGTATCACTGCCCACCACGGTAAAGCCCGCCGTTTCCAAAGCGCGGCGCTGATCCGGCACAGCCAGCGCCTTGCCGGTTTCATCGGCCAGCCGCGTGATGCGATCCGCCGGAAAACCCGCCGGCGCGAAAAGCCCAATCCAGGCAACAGCCGGGTCGGCAGGCACGCCCGCTTCCGCCATGGTTGGCACTTCAGGCAAGGCCGGGAAACGCTCAGCACTCGTCACCGCCAAGGCGCGCACAGAACCATCGCGCACTTGGCCCAGCACGCCGCCAGTTGCGGCGAAAAACGCCTGAATGCGCCCCGCCACCAAATCCAGCACCGCCTGACCCACCGCGCGATAGGGGACATGCACCGCCTCAAAACCCTGCGACGCCGCTAAATCTTCCATCACCAAATGGGAAAGCGTGCCAGGCCCGGTGGAGGCATAGCTGATCTTGCCTGGATTGGCCTTGGCATAAGCCACAAACTCGGCGGCGTTGCGCGCCGGCACGGAAGGATGCACCACCAGCACAAAGGGCAGCCGCGCCAAAAGGCTGATCGGGGCAAGGTCGGTCGCCGGATCATAGCCCAGCGCCGGGTTCAGGATTTTCGCCGTGCTGCCCGGCCCGCCAATCGTGACGCCTAACGTATGGCCATCTGTCGCGCGCGCCACCGCTTCCGTGCCGATATGCCCGCCACCGCCGGCGCGATTCTCCACAATCACCGGCTGGCCCAGCACCTGCTGCAAATGCGGCGCAATGGCCCGCGCCGCGAGGTCTGGCGTCGAGCCCCCTGGGAAGGCGCAAACAATGCGCACCGGCCGATCCGGCCAAGCGGCTTGCGCGCGAAGCACGCTGGGGCTGGCAGCAACTGCAGCGCTCAGCGCCAAAAGGGAGCGGCGACGGAAACTTTCCATGAAGTAATGCCCGATCTGGATGCCCCCTCACAATGGCGTGAGGCTGCGCGGGCTGCAAGCGGGAAAAGCCCTTCGGGGATGAACTTGGCCGCAACCGTTATTCCGGCTGAAAATTCGCCATACGCAGCAATTCCGCATTGCGCGCGACATCGGCGCGGATGAAGGCCTCGGCCTCCCCAACCGTTTCGGCCACAGGCTCAAAGCCAAGGCCGCTAAGGCGTTGTACCGTTGCAGCCTCGCGCATGCCGTCAACCAGAATGCGGTTCAGCCGTTGCAGGATTTCAACCGGCACGCCGCGTGGCGCCCAAACGCCATACCAGGAATAGAATTCAAAACCTGGCAGGCCCGCTTCCGTCAGTGTGGGTAAATCTGGCGCCAAGGGTGTACGTGCGGCGGTGGCAACGCCAAGGCCGCGTAATTGCCCCGCGCGCACCATGGGCAGGGTTGCCAGCACCGGATCGAACATCAGCTGCGCATTGCCGGCTGCGACATCGGTCAGCGCCGGGGCAGAACCGCGATAGCCGACAATTTCAATATTCGCCCCGGTCAGGCGGTTGAATTCAATACTGCCCAAATGCCCGGCTGCCCCAAGGGAAGATGTGGCGAAGGACCATTTGGCGGGCTCACGCTTCGCGGCTTCCACCACGGCGGGGATGGTCGTTTGCGGCAGGCGCGGATTCATCACCAGCACCAAGGGCCCGCGCGCAGTCCGCGCAACCGCCACGAAATCCTGCACGGGATCGTAAGGCGCGTTCTTCATGACATGGCGCGCCATGGGATGGATGGAAGCAGACCCAAGCAGCGTATAGCCATCGGCGGCGGATTGCAGAACGGCCTGGCTGCCAACCGCGCCATTCGCGCCGGCGCGATTTTCCACCACCACGGCGACGCCCAGCGCATCGGCGAGTTTGCTCGCGGCAAGCCGAGACATGGCATCGGTCGCAGCACCTGGCGTGAAGGGTACGATCATGCGCAAGGGGCGATTGGGCCAGGTGCCTTGCGCGATGGCAGGGCTTGTTAAGGCAGTGCCGGTAAGGCCAAGCAGGATATGGCGCCTTTGCATGATGAGCCCCCCTTTGTTGCGATGAGGTGGTCATTAGGGCCGCTGTCCGGTCGCGCGTCAAGAAATTCGTGGGATTGACGAAGCGCTGCTTCGCCGATGAGCTTGCGTTCCAAGGAGAAGCCACACCATGAACCATATCCCCGCCACGATGAGAGGAACCGGCATTGGCGCCCCCGTGCGGCGCGTTGAGGATATGCGGTTTCTGCGCGGGCAGGGGCGCTATGTGGATGATCTTGGGGGCAATGATGCGGCGCAGTTGGTGATGCTGCGTTCGCCTTACGCTTCGGCGCGCGTCACGCGGCTCGATGCCAGCAAGGCGCGCGGCATGCCCGGTGTGCTGCTGGTGCTGACGCCGGATGATATCGAGGAACTTGGCGTGCTTCGCTGCATCACGCCAAGGCTGCAAAGGAATGGCGCGCCGCTCGCGCAAACGCCCTGGCGCATGTTGGCGATAGGGCAGGTCCGCTATGTGGGGGATGCGGTGGCGGCGGTGATCGCGACATCACGCGCGGCGGCACAAGATGCGGCGGAAGCGATCATTGTTGAATATGAACCCTTGCCCGTGGTGACGGATGTGGCAGAGGCGATCAGGCCCGAAGCGCCGCAGCTTTGGCCGGATTTGGCGCGGGAAAACGAAAGCGTATTGTTCCGCCTGGGTGATGCGGCGGCGGTGGAAGCCGCCTTCGCCCGCGCAGCGCATGTCACCCGGCTTGATTTCCGCATCACGCGCGTTTCCGCCAACCCCATGGAACCGCGCAATGCGCTGGCAAGTTACGATCCGGTGGAGGATCGCTATACGCTGACCACCGGCACGCAATTGCCGCATGTAATGCGCAATGAAATCGCGGAATTCGCGCTGAAGATACCAACGAATAGGCTGCGCATCATCTCGCCCGATGTGGGTGGCGGCTTTGGCATGAAGGAAAGCCCGTTTCAGGAATATGTGCTGGCCTTGCATGGCGCAAAGCGGCTTGGCCGTCCGGTGCGTTGGACCGCGACACGGACGGAAAGTTTTTTGGCGGATACGCATGCGCGCGACAATGTCTCAACGGCGGAATTGGCACTGGCAGCGGATGGTACCTTCCTTGGCTTTCGTGTGCATACGCTTTGCAATGTCGGCGCATACCTCGCCTGGCAGGGGCCGGTTTCGGCCACGAATAATGTTGGTGGCCTCGCGGGTGTTTATCGCACGCCGCATATCTTCACAGAAGTGCGCTGCATTTTCACCCATACCCAGCCAACCGCGCCCTATCGCGGCGCCGGGCGGCCAGAAGCGATTTATGCGATTGAGCGCATCATTGACCTGGCCGCCGATGAAATGGGCCTGGACCGGATTGCGCTGCGCGAGAAAAACCTGATCCCGCCGGATGCCATGCCGTTTCGCACCGGGCTTGATTACACCTATGACAGCGGCGATTTTCCGAAGAATATGGCGCTCGCTCTGAAAGCGGCCGATTGGGCAGGGTTTGAGGCACGCCGCGCGGAAGCCAAGGCGCGTGGCAAGCTGCGCGGGATTGGCATTGCCAATGCAATTGAAAGCGCGGGCGGGCCGCATCGCGGGCCTTTGGAAGAAGCGGCGGAAATCCGCTTCGATTCCGGCGGCAGCGTGACCCTGCTGATGGGCAGCCATAATCACGGCCAGGGGCATGAAACGGTATTTCGCCAAATCGCTTCTGAACGCTTGGGGATTCCGGCTGACCGCATTCGCTTCATCAATGGCGACACTGACATCGTGACGCATGGGCGTGGGACCATTGGTTCGCGTTCCATGATGGCGGCGGGTGGTGCCTTGGTCGGCGCGGCGGAGCGCATCATCGCGCGCGGCAAGAAGATCGCTGCGCATTTTCTGGAAGCGGCAGAATCCGATATTGAATTCAGCGAAGGCCAATTCCGTATCGCCGGCACGGATCGCGGCATTGGCATCGAAGCCCTCGCGCGGCGCAGCTATATCCCGGGCCAATTGCCGATCGGCGAAGAACTCGGCCTTTCTGCCTTGCTCATCACGCGCCCTGGTGATGCGACCTTCCCCAATGGCTGCCATATCGCCGAGGTGGAAATTGATCCTGAAACCGGGGAGGCGCAGACGGTTGCTTATGTGGTGGTGGATGATGTCGGCACCGTGATCAATCCGCTGCTGCTGAAGGGGCAGATCCATGGCGGCATTGCGCAGGGTTTGGGCCAGGTATTTGGTGAGGATATTCGCTATGATGCGAATGGTCAGCTTTTGACCGCAAGCTTCATGGATTACCTGATGCCGCGCGCGGCGGATTTTCCGGAGATGGTGGTGAAAAGCAATCCTGTGCCAACCAAGACCAATCCGCTTGGCGTGAAAGGCGCTGGTGAGGCCGGCACGGTTGGCGCCTTGCCCGTGCTGATCAATGCGGTTGTGGATGCGCTCCGCCCCCTTGGTATTCACCATATCGAAATGCCGGCAACGCCGGAACGTATCTGGGCAGCCATACGCAACGCAGGTTAGGCCTGCGCTTCTTCTTCCAAGGCTTCCAAAAGCCGCGCCGGCCACCATTGCGGAATGCCTTGGCCGATCAGCACCAGACGGGAACGCCGATCCGCCGATGGCCAATCCTCCAGCCATTCAATGGGATGCAGCACATGGCGCACGCCATGCAGCACGGCGGGTTTTTCCGGCGCCTCCGCAACACGGATGATGCCCTTCATGCGCAACAATTTCTCGCCAGCATGTTCGGCCAAGGCTTCCAGAAACAACGGCAGCACGACGGCGGGCAGGGGGGCATCGCGTAGGATGGAAATGGTCTCAACCCCTGCGCTATGACGCGCGCCTGGTGTCGCGGTGGCCTCCAACCAATGCTGCAAGGCAGCGGGCCGCGCGGCGGCAGCAAATAGTGCATCGGGTGGAATGGCGCCTTGCACCGCGCGCAAGATCGGCGCGCCGGGATTGAGCGCCGCGAGCCGCGCTTCCAGCGCCGATGTATCGGGTGACAGATCGGTTTTACTCAGCAACAACCGATCCGCCAGCATGGCCTGCTGCGTGGCTTCCGGATGGCGTGCGATGGTCTCGGTGCCCAGCAGCGCATCCACCACCGTCACCACCGCTTCCACGCGATGGTCCTCCGCAATGCTTGGGTCCATCAGCAGCGTGTGCAGAATGGGCGCGGGATCAGCAAGGCCAGAGGTTTCGATCAGCACACGATGATAATTGATGGCGCCTGATCGGCGCCGTGCCGCCAAATCAATCAGCGTGCGCGCCAGATCGCCGCGTGTGGCACAGCAAAGGCAACCATTGGCAAGTCCTAGCAGGTTTTCTTCAGATGTTTCCAACAATTCGTGGTCAAGCCCGATATCGCCCCATTCATTGACGATCACGGCACTGCCGGCATAGGCGGGATCGCGCAGCACAGAACGCAGCAATGTGGTCTTGCCGCTGCCAAGAAAGCCGGTGATGACCGAAACAGGTATCATGATGGGGCCGCAACCCGCGCGCGGGCTGGCGCTGCGCCGGTTGCGTTCAGCGCATAACGCAGGCTGCGCAAAAGCCCGAGCAGGGAAGCCGCTGGGCGCCGCCGGGCTGCACTCATCAGCCACCAGCGCATGGGCGCTTCCCCCGGTCCGGCTTGCGTGACATGCAGCACCTTATCGCCTGCGATGATTCTGATGCTTGCGTCAGCAATCTCCACGCGCCCTGCCACGCCCCAAAGGGTCAGGCTATCGGCCAGCAAGGCACGCAGAGCGGGAGGATTCATGCGGCGGGCGCGGTGCGGATTTCCTGCGGAATGCGGCGCGGCAGCCATTGCCCGCCAGCCGCATCACCGACCCAGCGATCATTTTCGACCATGATCTTGCCGCGGAGAATCGTCATGGCGGGCCAGGCATCCACCTGTCGGCCTTCCCAGGGCGTATAATCGCTTTCATGCAGGGCTTCGGCGCGCACCATGCGCTTCAGCTTGGGATCAAGAATGCAGATATCCGCATCCGCCCCCGCAGCAATCGCGCCCTTGCGCGGATACATGCCCATGATCTTCGCGGCATTGGTCGAAACCGCATCCACGAATTGCCGGAGCGTAAAGCCGCGCTTGCCGACCATTTCCGTGTACATCACCGCCACGCGGGGTTCCACGCCGGAATTGCCGCCGGTTGTGTCATCCACCCGCTTGCCTTGCGTTTTCACCGCAAGCGAACAGCAAAGTTCATCGGTGGCGACACAGGAAATGGAGCCATCGCGTGCCCCGGCCCAAAGCTCATCCTGATCGGCCTGAGACTTCAGCGATGGATAGGTGTGATAGATCTGCCCATTCGGGCGCTTATAATCCTCACTGGTGTAGAGCATGTATTGATGCAGTGATTCGCCATAGATCGGCAGGCCCTTGGCGCGCGCATCGCGAATGGCGCGCACGCCATTCCCGGCGGAGACATGCATCATGTAAAGCGCCGTGCCCGGCACATGTTCTGCCAGGCGCATGACGCGGCGAAAGGACAGGTCTTCCGATAGCGTATTGTGAACCTCTGCCATATTCTCAAAGCCCACGCGGTTTTCGCGGAATAGTTTGGCATACATATGCATGACAATGTCATTGTCTTCGGCGTGGATTACGCCAAGCCCGCCTTTGCGCGACAGCACCTGAAACACTTCCCAGATATCGCCGAAATCCACCATGCGGCCCTTGCGGGAGGGGGTGATGTCCGTCGTGAAAATTTTCGTGGTGGCGTGGCCGGCTTCAATCGCCTCCCCCAATTGTGCGGGAAGTTCGGGCGGCAAATCGCCTTCCACCATGATGTGATAGGCGTAGTCACACGGGCAGCCATCAGCCTTCCAAGCCGCTTCACGTTCCGCAATGGCGCCTTCAATGGTTTTGCCATGTGTCCAGCGCACGAAATCCAGAATGCTGGTGGTGCCGCCGTAAAGTGCCGCCTTGCCGACGATCGAAGCGCCCTGGGTTTGATCAATCTTCCCATCCGGCCCGGGGATGGGCCAAAGGCAATGCGTATGGGGGTCAATGCCGCCCGGCATCACAATGCTATGGCCCGCATCCACCACGCGAACACCGGCTGGCACAGTTAGGCCCCCTGGCGCTGCAATGGCGATGATTTTTTCGCCCGCTATGCCAATTTCCGCTGGCCCAATGGCATAAGGCGTTACCACACAATTGCCCTTGATCACCAAATCCATGGCAATACTCCCGCTTGGCGCATGGTCGCGCCTTCAGGGGGAAGCCTAAACCCAAAACACGGGTTTAGGCCAAGGCTGATTTTAGCGCTGGGCGGGCCCGGTGCCCGGAACCTCACGCGAAATGCGCGCGCGGTCGGTTTCTGTCACCATCACGCGTTCGCCCAATTGAAGGCCAAGCTCATTGGTTTGGGTAATCACCCTTTCGCCACCGGAATCCGGGCGAATGATAAATTCCATCGCCTCACCGCGTGTGGCGCCCTGTTCTATGGCCGCACCAGCGGCGCCTCCCGCAAGTGCGCCCACCACGCCACCAATGGTGCGCGCGCGCCAATCACCGCCAATGGTGCTGCCCACAAAGCCACCGCTGACTGCGCCAGCCGTGGCGCCAATACCGCTGCGCGAACCGCTCACGGTGACAGGGCGCATGGCGATGATGGTGCCGCGATAGACAGTGCCCTGGATGCCAAGCGCTTGACGCTCGACCGAGCTATTCGTCTCAGGCGCGCAGGCGGCGATCCCGAACAGCAGCAGAATCACAGATAGGCGACGAAGCATTGGTTTGTCTCCTGTTTCAGGGGGTCATTGCAGCAAATCTCAAGATGAACGACAAGTTTCTGACAGGATGCTGGCCCTTTCCGGTCGCTCGACAAAAGGGCTTACAACACGCTTCCAAGGCGTGATAATGGCAACAAGGCGTTGCTCATGGCGCCGGTAAAAGCGCATCCGTACGCCCCATGAGGCGATAGGAAATCAAGCCAAGCCACTCCCGAAAGCCCCATTCGAATTGTCCCAAACGTTCCGGAAAGGGCGCATCATAAAGCACAGCGAGGCTATGCCCGGTCCGGTAGTTCACCGGCCAAGCGATAATCCCATGCCAGCCCGCTTTCCGGAATACCCCCATGGCGCGCGGCATATGACTGGCCGAGGTGACAAGCAGCCAAACCTCATCCGGCTTTGGCTGCACCAAAGCATGTGACAGGACCGCATTCTGATGCGTATTGCGTGCTGCGTTTTCGTAAATCACGCGCGACCCTGAAAGGCCAAGACTTTCAAAGAAGCGTCGCGCCACATCGGCTTCTGTCAGCCCACCATGCACCAGTGATCCCTGGCCGCCGGTAAAGACGATACGCGCCTCAGGGAAACGCCGTGCCAGGGCCACGGTTTCCGTCATGCGTTCGGCGGCGCCATTGATGGCGGGGATGCCCCGTTCATCCGTGATGTTCTGGTCCACCGCGCCGCCCAGCACCACTATGCCGTCAA
This sequence comes from Roseomonas sp., assembly GCA_044356015.1. Classification (GTDB taxonomy): domain Bacteria; phylum Pseudomonadota; class Alphaproteobacteria; order Acetobacterales; family Acetobacteraceae; genus Neoroseomonas. Next base: position 3,716 of record JBIKXA010000093.1, on the reverse strand, counting down.
CATGCTGAGGCACTTCGGCGGGACGCGGAAAGCGGTCTTCCAAGGGTAGCAGGATGAATTGGCTGATCGGGGTTGCGATCAAGGCGAAGAAGAAGGCAAGGCATGCCAGCACCAGCCAGCGCCCAAAGCGCCGCCCGCGCCAAATCATGGCAAGGCCAGTGGCACCAACCAGCAGGGCGAAGTGCCCTGGCCGAGCCGGAAACCACAGGATCTTTGAAACTATGTAGGCAAAATCGCTCATAAAGGGGCCCAAGCAACGACGGGAGCCGCAAAGCAGCGCCGCTTGGGCCTGTCAAGCGAAGCCGGGTCAAACGCAGTCGCACCCAGCGCCATTAAAGAGACTACTTGCGGCTGCCCTCGGCCTTGGCAGCTTCATTCACCCGCTGCTCGGCAGCCAGGATCGTATTGCGCAATTCACGCATGAAGGCATTGCCCTTGGGAGTGCGCTGCACCAACACAGACCGACGATCGGATGGATCAGGCTTGCGCCGCGCGAGATCATGATCCGCCAAACGATCCAGAGCTCGCGTGATGGCGGGCTTGGACACATTCAATTTTGCTGCGAGGCCGCGCACCGTATGCGGGCCATCCGAAAGATAGCTGATCAGCATCACCCCGAGCTGGCGCGACGAAAGATCATGCGCATCGCGGCGCACCAAGGCCACCATCGTTTCCTGAAGGACCCTGATCAGATGCTCTGATCCGTTATTATTGTTAGCCATGCTGGTTTTCCTTTTCACTTAACTGAACCGGATCATTGATTGACCGGCATTTTTGATGAACCCTTGACGGGCTGAAAATGTGTTTTCCAGCGATCAATGTCAAGAATACGTCACATTACTTTTATTTCGGAAAATTCTTGTAACATTTTGAAGATGGCGCGCGCGGATTGTGCTTCACCACCTTCGGGCCGACCGGGGCGCGTAGCATCGTTCCAGGCATAGACATCAAGATGTGCCCAGGCTTGCCCTTCCGGTACGAAGCGACGCAGAAACAAAGCCGCCGTTACCGCGCCTGCCATGGGTTTCTGCGAAACATTTGACAGATCAGCAAAGGGGCTATCCAGCCAGGCATCATAGCCATCATGCAGTGGCAGGCGCCAAAGCGGGTCCTGCACTGCAAGCCCGGCGCGCAAAAGCCCTTCAGCCAGCGCATCATCATTACTGAAAAGCGCTGGCAGATCAGGGCCAAGCGCAACACGCGCCGCACCGGTAAGTGTAGCAGCATCAAGGATCACGGCGGGTTTCTGCTCTGTCGCAAATTGTAACAAGTCACACAGCACCAACCTTCCTTCAGCGTCAGTATTGCCGATTTCGACACGCAGCCCTTTGCGCGTGCGCAAAACATCCATGGGCCGCATCGCATGACCTGAGACGGCATTCTCCACCGCGCCAATCAGGACCAGAAGGCGGATCGGCAGTCGCGCACGCATGACCATTTCAGCTACGGCCAGCATCACCGCCGCACCGCCCATATCCTTTTTCATGCGCAGCATGGCGGAAGATGGCTTGATATCCAGCCCACCTGTATCAAAGCAAACGCCCTTGCCGCAAAGAGCGATCAACGGGCCTTGGGCATCTCCTTCCCAATGCAGTATGGCCAAATGCGGTTTGCGGGGACTCCCTGCGCCAACTGCTGCCATGCATGGAAACCCCTCCGACAAGGCCTCATCCGCGATGATGTCCGCACGCCCACCATGACGCTGCGCCAACCCAGCCGCGACTTCCGCCAATTGTTGCGGACCCAATTCGGCTGCTGGCATATTGATCAGATCGCGCGCTGCGCAGATGGCTTCGGCAATCATCATGGATTCCTCACAGCCAGGCGGCAGTACCAATTCAGCTGGACGGCGATCATGATGCTTATGATGCAACCACCGATAGGCACCTAAATGCCATCCAAGAACAGCCTGAGCAGGCGCTGACAGGCTCCCTGCAAGGTGCCAGCGGCTTCCAGCCGGCAACGCCCAGGCAGCGCTACCGAAATGCCAGGGTGAAATTTCTTTCCCGATACCGATTGCAGCGCCAGCCAATCCATTCTCATTCGGCAGCAGCGCAATCTCCCCGGGTCTGGCCGCAAAGCCGGACGCGCGCAAAAACGCGGCGGTCGCGTCGGGCAGCGCGGCGAGAAAGGCAGGCAAATCATCCCCTTTCACGGCGTGCAAGGGCAGGGACGCGGCGCCTTCCGCGGGTTTGGCTTCTGCCATCAAATTCTCCATCTCCAATCCCGCCAAAACGCGTCAATGACCTTGAAGGGCAATCTGCGCCGTAACATCCAAAATATCAAATCGCGAAACCTAAAGTCTGAATTTACTGTAAACTGTTGCGGTAAAAAGTAATAATTAGCATCGGAATTCGATTGAGATGTTTGCAGGTCACAAGGTTTGGTCTGGCGGCGAGGTAGCGTTACCCACCGCTTTCCTCACGCAGGATTTCCAATTCCAGCCAGCGTGATTCGGCCTGCTGCAAGGCAGCCTGCGCGGCACCCAGCGCACTGGTCGCCTTGGCGAAGCCGGCGGCATCACGCGTATAAAAGGCTGGATCGGCGATTCGCTTTTCGAGCGCGGTGATCTCCGCCGCAAGCTTTTCCATCCGCGCCGGCAGGGTTTTCAATTCATGCTGCTCCACCGCGCCAAGGCCCTTTTTGCGCAATGCCGGCTTTGCAGAGGCAATCGCCTCGCGCTTCGGCGTGGCGCTTGGCTTTTCCGACGCACGCGCGCGCACCCCATGGCCGCGCTGCGCCACCATATCGCTATAGCCGCCAGCATATTCCTGCCAGCGCCCGGCTTCTTCAAACGCAATCACGCTCGTCACGCAACGGTCGAGGAAATCGCGGTCATGGCTGACCAGCAGCACCGTGCCGGCGTAATCCGCGATCAATTCCTGCAAAAGATCGAGGGTTTCCAGGTCCAGATCATTGGTCGGTTCATCCAGCACCAGCAGGTTGGATGGTTTGGCGAAGGCGCGCGCCAGCATCAGCCGGCCGCGTTCTCCGCCGGAAAGCGCGCCAAGCGGCGTGCGCGCCTGTTCCGGCGTGAACAGGAAATCCTTCATATAGCCCAGCACATGGCGCGGCGCCCCGCCCACATGCACCATATCGCCGCGCCCTTCGGTCAGCGCTGCCGCCAGCGTCACGGCGGGGTCGAGCGCGGCGCGGCGCTGATCCAGCCCGACCATTTCAATCCCGGCACCGAGCATGACCTGCCCCGCATCAGGTGCCAGCGTGCCGATCAGCATATTCAGCAAGGTGGTTTTGCCCGCGCCATTGGGCCCCAGAATACCCACGCGATCACCGCGCATGATGCGTGTCGAAAAGCCCGTGATGATCGGGCGTTCACCATAGGATTTGCTGATATTATTAACGGAAATCACAAGGTTACCGGAAGCATTGGCCTCGGTCGCCGCCATGCTCACGCGGCCCGGTGCTGTGGTCCGTTCCCGCCTGCGGGCGCGCAAAGTTTGCAGATTCTCCAAGCGCCGCACATTGCGCTTGCGCCGCGCGGTCACGCCATAGCGCAGCCAATGTTCTTCGCGCACAATCTTGCGCGCCAGCTTATGCGCATCGCGTTCTTCTTCTTCCAGCACCTGATCGCGCCAGGCTTCAAAAGCGCCAAAACCCTGTTCCAGCCGGCGCGTGGTGCCGCGGTCCAGCCAGACCATGGCGCGCGAAAGACTTTCCAGAAAGCGCCGATCATGGCTGATCAAAACCAACGCCGA
>JBIKXA010000092.1:0-14651 GCA_044356015.1 Roseomonas sp. | reverse complement strand
GGTAATCCTCATTCAGATAGAGCGTATTGATCTCCCCATCCGCCAGCCCCTCGCGGCGGGACCGCCCGCCAGAGGCAAAGCCGATGATCGTCGCCTCATCCGGCGCGCTGCCTTCCGGCGCGTCATCGCCAGACGCCACCGCGACAAACACGGCATAGCCGCCGCGCCTATCGAACATGTCGCGCTGATAGGCAGCGGCCAGGCGTGTCGCGGAAAGCCCGGAAAGATAGGCATCGGGCAGAATGCCGGCATAGGCGCTGCGCCAGACAGCGACATGCAGCGCGCCAATCGCGGCAGCATCGCTGGCGCGCGCGCGGCGGATCGCGATCATGGCTTTCTTTCCAGCACGGCACAGAAGAATCCATCCGTGCCCTGCGCCGCAGGGGAAAGGCGCAACCATGGTCCGGCGCAGGGCTGCGCCACGTCTGGGCGCAGCGCGGGCCACAGCGCTTCAAGCGCCAGGGGCGTGAATTCCGGGTGGCGTGCCAGGAAGCTTTCCATGCGTTCCTCATTCTCGGCGGGCAATATGGAACAGGTAGCGTAGACCAATCTGCCGCCCGGACGCACTAATTCTCTTGCCCTTTCCAGAATGTCGTTTTGCACTGCAACAAGCTCGGCCAGATCGGCCGGACGGGTGCGCAGCCGCGCATCCGGGTTGCGCCGCCAGGTGCCGGTGCCGGTGCAGGGCGCATCCACCAAAACGCGATCAAAACTGCCGGCGCGGCGCTTGGCCCAGCGATCCCCAGGCTCCAGCAAATGCCGCTCGGCATTATCCACCCCGGCGCGGCGGAAGCGCAAAGCCGCCCCTTCCAGCCGGGGGGCAGAGGTATCGCAGGCGGTGATCTTGCCCCGATTGCCCATGGTGGCCGCCATGGCGAGCGTCTTGCCCCCGGCGCCGGCGCAGTAATCTGCCACGCGCATCCCGGGCCGCGCATCGGCCAAAAGCGCGATCAATTGGCTGCCTTCATCCTGCACCTCGATCAGCCCCGCCTTGAAGGCCGCCGTGCCGGTCACCGGGCGACGGGACGGCACGCGCAGCCCCCAGGGGGAAAAGGGGGTGGGTTCGGTGGCAATGCCGTCGGCGGCCAGGGCGGCAGCGGCTTCTTCGCGCGTGCCACGCAGCAGATTGGCGCGCAGATCAAGCCCGGCCGGTTCTTCCAGGGCAGCGGCTTCGACGGCCAAATCCGCCCCGAAGCGCGCCTGGAAAGCGGGCAGCAGCCAATCGGGCAGGTTGAAACGCACCCCTTCCGGCATATCCGAATGCAGCAAGTCCCGCCCCGCCATGATGCGGACGGCACGCGCTTCGGCAGCGTTCAGGGGCGCAGCGCCATAGCGCTCACCGGAAAAGCCCCTGCCGATATCGGCTTCCGTCCAGCGCGCCACCAGCACCAGATAGGCCAGCAGCAAAAGCCGTGGCGAGGGTTCAGCCGGCAAGCGCGCCAGGTTCCAATCCAGCCGCAGCCTTTGCCGCACCACGCCCCAGACCCATTCACTGACCGTGCGCCGATCCCCCCCGCCTATGAAGCGCCGGGCGCGGAAAAAATCACTCGCCACGGCATCGGCGGGGCGGCGACGGGCATCGGGGGCGAAGCATTGGGCTTCGAGCGCACTCAGCAGCTCAATCGCCGCAGCAAGTCTGGCGGAAGGGGTCACCGGGGAAGCATCAGCGCAGAAGCGCCCCCTGGCAAGGCCCACCCCCCTTCACCTTTCGCGCTGGCTTGTTTTAGGCTGCGATCGGAAACGGCGAGGCACATCGCCCAAAACGACTTGAGGAAGCGCCGCATGCATCTTGGCCTATTCATGATGCCGCTCCACCCGCCGGGGCGGCCCATGCATGAAACCCTGGCGGAGGATACGGAAAAATCCCTGCTCGCGGACCGCCTGGGCTTTCAGGAGGTTTGGGTGGGGGAGCATTTTTCCGCCACATCCGAACCCATTGCCTCGCCCTTGATGTTCATGGCGGGGCTGGTGCATCGCACAAGCCTTACTTTCGGAACCGGCGTGATCAACCTGCCCAATCATCACCCGGCGATTGTGGCCGCCGAGGTCGCGCAATTCGACCATATGGCGCAGGGGCGCTTCATGATGGGGATTGGCGCCGGCGGCTTGTCTTCGGATTTTGAGCTGTTTGGCGATATTGAGCCCAAGGAACGCGGCAAGCGCATGGTGGAATCGCTTGAAACCATCCAGCGCATCTGGGCCGCCGAACCCCCTTATGATGTGGGTGGCGAGACCTGGCCGGTGAAGATTTCGCGCAATGTGCTGCCGGAATATGGGGTGGGTTTTATGCCAAAGCCCTTCCAGCCGGGCGGGCCTTCCATTCATATCTCGGCCAGGTCCAAGGATTCGCAGGGCGTGGCGCTGGCTGCCAGGCGCGGCTGGGGCGTGATCAGCGCCAATTTCGTCGCGCATCGGATTCTGGCCGGGCATTGGCAAAGCTTCGCCGCCGGGATGCGTGAAGCGGGCCAGGCGCCGGATGGCGGGCGCTGGCGCATGGCGCGGAATTTCGTGATTGCCGCCACCGATGCCGAAGCCCGCGCCCGCGCCACCGCGCCGGAAGGGGCAACGCGCTATTATTTCGACTATCTGGGCAGCCTCGCGAAACGCGCCGGGCTCGCCGCCACCATGACGCCGCGTGATGACATGGACCATAACGCGGCGACACCTGAGGATATGATTGACGCCTGCGTGATTGCCGGCAGCCCGCGCACGGTTCTCGACAAGCTGATTGCGCTGCGCGAGGAAGCCGGCCCCTATGGCCATGTGCTGATGGCAGGGCTTGATTGGTCCGGCCCCAATGCCGCTTGGGAGGCTGAGAGCATGGCGCGCCTGGCGCAGGAAGTGATGCCAAGGCTGCGCCAGCATCTGGATCGGCGCGCGGCGGCGGAGTGAACCAAAAAAAGTGAAGCCAGGTCGCAAATTTCCACCAGGGGTGTCGAATTTTCAGAAGTTTATTTACGAATCTCGGCTAGATTAGCCTCATGACGAAAACCATCCCCGGCGGCATCAATGCCGCAATGAATGCGACGCTGAGCGGCATGCAGCGAGCCGTGGAGCGTCTGGAAATGGCGGCAATACGCCTCGCCAATACTACCGCAGCGCCAGAACGGCCTGTGCTTGTTCCGCCGATCCCGCGTGAGGGTATCGGCACCGGCATTGCCGCCATTCAAGGGCAGGAAGCGCTTGAGGTGGCCATGGTTGATATCATGATCGCAAAACGCGCTTATGAAGCCAATGCCAAAGCGTTTCGTTTCATCTCAGCGACCGAGGATTGGCCCTTCAACCGCGGTTTCTGAGCTACGCGCCTGATCGGCGTAGGTCGAATGACCGAAGCCGTGAATCAGTCGCGTCTTCTAAGAATTAAAGTAGTCCAAGGCCCAATATCTATTCTGCGTTCAAGCACCAGGCCCTGACGGCGATGCGCCGCCAGCACCATGCGCGCCTGCGTGCCGAGAAGCCCGGCCAAAATGGCCGTTCCCTGCGGTGCAAGATGCGCCGCCAATTCTCGCGCCATGGCGCAAAGCGGGCGCGCCAGGATATTGGCGAAAATCAAATCATAGCGCTTGCCTTGCAAACGCCGGTCGCGCCAGCCATCGGCCAATAGCGCGCGCATTTGGCGTGACAGGCCATTCAGGCGCGCATTCTCGGCACAAATGCGCACCGACCAGGGTTCGATATCGGTTGCCGTCACCGGCCTGTGCAACAGCTTCGCCGCCGCCATGGCGAGGATGCCCGATCCACTGCCCAGATCCATGACCCGCCGTGGCCGCCGATGTGCGATTCCTTCAAACGCCATCAGGCAACCTTGGGTGGACGCATGTTCACCGGAACCGAACGCCAATCCCGCATCCAGCTTCAGCACCAGCCGATCAAAACAGCGCCGATCCGCAACATGGGTCGGGCGGATCAAGAATCGCCGGCCAATGCGCTGTTCCGGAAAGGCCTGCACGGTGCGCGCAAGCCAACCATCCGCTTCCACCGGCGCGATTTGCAGCGCGGGCGGCGCGATGCCGGCCACCAGCGCCGCCAGCGCCAAAGCCGATTCCAATTCTGCCTGCCCTGCGCCCGCTTCACGCACGCCTTCAACGCGCCAGGTATCGCTCGGCTCATCGCGGAAATAGGCGACCGTACCGCAGACCTGCTGCAGTGCCGCTTCGAAGAAAGGCAGCGCTTCCTCACTCAGCCCATCAATGCTGAGCGCTTCCAGCGGCTCAGCGCGGCGGCGGGAAAGCGCGCCCGCGCCATCAGGGCCGGCAGGGCGCATCAGGCTTTCTCCACAAAACGATCAATCAGGCGCTTTTCGCCAGCCTTGTCGAAACGCACATCCAGCCGATCATCTTCCACGCCCGTCACCTCGCCATAGCCGAATTTCTGGTGAAACACGCGATCGCCCTTGGCATAACGCGCGGAACTTGTCGGGCGTTCCTTCACTTCCCAGGCGGCGGCTTCGATCACGCGCGGGCGCTGGCCGTAAAGCCCGCCGGAGGATGGGAAAACGCTCGCGCTCCGCATTTCCCGCGCTGCATTGCCTTCAAGCTTGATTTCAGATGGCGGCAATTCATCCAAAAAGCGCGATGGGATGGAAGCCTGCCAATTGCCGTAAATGCGACGATTGGCGGCATGGCTGATCACGGCGAAACGCCGCGCCCGCGTGATGCCCACGTAAGCGAGGCGCCTTTCTTCTTCCAAGGCGCGCTCACCACCTTCTTCCAGGCTGCGCTGCGATGGAAAGACGCCTTCTTCCCAGCCCGGCAGAAACACGCGGTCAAATTCCAGCCCCTTCGCGCCATGCAGCGTCATGATCGAAACGCGCTGGCCTTCCGCCGCCTCGTCATTTTCCATCACGAGCGAGACATGTTCCAGGAAGCCGCCCAGCGTTTCGTAATCCGCCATGGCGCGCAGCAATTCCTTGAGGTTATCAAGCCGCCCCGGCGCTTCCGGGCTGCGATCCTGCTTCCACATATCGGTATAGCCGCTTTCTTCCAGAAGTGAGGCCGCCATCACGACATGGCCTTCATTGGGCAGCATGGCGCGCCAACGCGCGAACCCTTCCAATAATTCGCCCAAGGCAGCGCGCGCCTTGGCCTGCTTGATCACGCCCTTTTCCAAGGCAAGGCCAGCAGCGATGCAAAGCGGCACCGCTTCCGCCCGCGCCAGCGCATGCATCTCTCGCAGCGCGGTATCGCCAAGCCCGCGTTTGGGCAGGTTCACAATGCGTTCAAACGCCAGATCATCCGCGGGCTGCGCCACCACGCGAAAATAGGACATGGCATCGCGGATTTCCTGGCGCTCATAAAACCGCGCGCCACCCACCACGCGATAGGGAATGCCATGCGTGATCAATCGTTCTTCAAAGGCGCGAGTCTGAAAACCGGCGCGGATCAGAATGGCGACCTCGCCTAGCGATTCACCTGAACGCCGCGCGGCTTCAATGCGTTCAGCCACCATGCGCGCTTCTTCTTCGCTGTCCCAGACAGAGACAACGCTCACCTTCTCCCCATCCGCATCGGCGCGCCCGGGGCGCAAGGTCTTGCCCAAGCGGCCCGTATTATGCGCGATCAGGCCGGAAGCGGCGGCCAGAATGGGGCGCGTGGAACGGTAATTGGATTCCAACCGCACCACCTGCGCGCCGGGGAAATCCTTCTCAAACCGCAGGATGTTTTCAATCTCCGCCCCGCGCCAGGAATAGATGGATTGGTCATCATCCCCGACGCAGCAGATATTGCGATGCGCCTGTGCCAGCAATCGCAGCCAGTAATACTGCACCAGATTGGTGTCCTGATATTCATCCACCAGGATATAGCGAAAGCGCCGCTGATAATCGGCCAGCACATCCGGATGGTTGCGCAGGATGGTCACCACATGCAGCAGCAAATCGCCGAAATCCGCCGCATTCAGCGCCTTCAGCCGCGCCTGATAGGCTTCATAAATCCCGCGCGCGCGGCCCATGGCGTAATCCGTATCCTCGGCAGCCGTCATGCCATCGGGCGTAAGCCCGCGATCCTTCCAGCGCTGAATGATCGCCATCAGCCCATTCGCGGGCCAGCGCTTCAGGTCAATATGTTCGGCTTCCATTACCTGCTTCAGCAGGCGCATCTGATCATCCGTATCCAGGATGGTGAAACTAGCATTCAGCCCGACAAGTTCCGCATGGCGGCGCAGCATGCGCGCCGTCAGCGCATGAAAGGTGCCAAGCCAAAGCCCTTCCACCGCCTCCCCCATCATGGCGGAAACGCGTTCGCGCATTTCCCGCGCCGCCTTATTGGTGAAGGTCACCGCCAGCACTTGCGACGGAAAGGCCTTCCGGCTGCGGAGCAAATGCGCAAACCGCGTGGTCAGCACGCGCGTCTTGCCGGTGCCGGCACCCGCCAGCACCAAAAGCGGGCCATCCAAAGCTTCCACCGCCGCGCGTTGCTCAGGGTTGAGCCGCGCGAGGTAATCCGCCTCAGTCACTGGCAGGAACCGATGGAGCCGGCGCCGCAAATCTTCTCGCCATCCAACCAGCGCGCACCACCCAATTGCGCGCCTGAAAGATTGGCGCCGGTCAGATCAGCCCCGGTCAGATCGGCGCCGCGCAAATCAGCACGAAACAATGTGGCGCGGCGCAAATCAGCGCCCTTCAACACGCTACCCGCCAATACGGCGCGCGTCAGATCAACGCTGCGCAGGGTTGCACCGGTAAGATCGGCATTGGTCAGATCGGCAAAGCTGAAACGCGCATCGGAAGCATCAACGCCCGCCAGCGTCGCCCCGACAAACCGCCCCCGCGCGAAGGAGGTATCGCGCAAAATGGCCCCGGTCAGGTCTCGGCCTGAAAGATCCACATTGTCCAGCAGGCAGCGCCGCCAGACCACGCCAGGCGCGGGGGAATCGGCGCAGGCGCCAAAGGCGGGGCCAGCCAGCAGCAGCAGGCCAAGCAGGAGGGGAATCCGAGAGAATGTGATCACGGAATGGATATAGAGGCTCCACCCCGCCGGTCCAACCACGCCCGGCTTGCGAAGCGGACCAGAAGCGGCAAGCATGCGCCCGGAATTCCCGGAGGTTACCATGCGTCGCCCTTTCTTCGCCCTTGGCCTTTTGGCCCTGCTTCCCCTGCCCGCAGCGGCGCATCACCCCATGGACGGGGCCATGCCGGAAACGCTTTGGCAGGGTTTTGCTTCGGGCATTGGCCATCCGGTGATTGGGTTGGATCATTTGGCCTTCTTATTGGCGGCGGGTGTGCTGGCCGCAGCCCTGCCGCGCAATGAGGCTTCGCGCGCGATTGCGGGCTTTCTGGTGGCCGGCATGGCGGGCCTGGCGCTGCATATGGCCGGCATTGGGCTTGGCCCAGTCGAAGCCTTGATCGCGGCATCGGTGCTGCTGGCGGGGGTGGCCCTTCTGGTCGCGAAGCGCGTCTCCGCCCCGGCGCTGCTGGCGGGTTTCGCCCTGGCCGGGCTGTTCCATGGCCATGCCTTCGCCGAAGCCGTGATTGGCGCGGAGGCAACCCCGATCATCGCCTATCTGGCCGGGCTTGCCGTGATCCAGGGCGCGCTGATGCTGGGTGCGATGGCGCTCACGCGGCAAGCCGCGCGCGCAACCTGGCTGCGCCCGGCGATGGGCGCAGCGGCGAGCCTGGCGGGGGTTGGGTTTTTGCTAGGGGCGGTGGTGGGTTAGTTCTTGTCCGGTTCACATTCGTTCACCGGACAATCCCTAAATCTTTGTTTGGGTCGCATTTTCCGAGTCGCCAAGTGAGCCCACTTGGCTTGAAAATGCTAAGCCGCCCGCCAAACCACCGGAAACACCTCACTATCCATCGCCGCACCATGTGCCGGCGCATGCGCGGGCGCGGGTGGGCTTTCAATCCCCTTGCGGCGCGTGAACACCGCATCATCGCCCGTCCAGCGCGCTGAAACCGCGCGGCGGCGCAGCTTCCCGCTGCGATTACCCGGCGCGCCATGCAAGGTCAGCCCATGGAAGGCAACGCAATCGCCGGGCTGCAAATCCCAGCCCAGCAAACGATATTCTCCACGATTACCCTCAACATCCGGCACCGGCAGGAAACGGGGGTCATCGGAAGGATGGTCGGCGCTATCGGCAAAGCGCTTCGGTTTGAACCATTCGCCCTTGCGATGGGACCCCGCGACATATTCCACGCCATTCTCCCGCGCCACGGGATCCAGCGGTATCCAAAGGGAACACACCTGCCAGCCCTCAACCGTCCAATAGGGCTGGTCATTATGCCAAGGGGTCGGTTCTTCTGTGCCTGGTTCCTTCACCAGCACATGTTCATGAAACAGATTGACCTTGCCGCTTTGCATCAGTGCGCCGGCAATGGCGGCGGCGGGGGAATGGCGCAGAAACGCCTCATATTCCGCAATGCGCTGCCAGGAACAGTAATCGCCAAAGAACATGCCGGGCTTGCCTTCCGGCGTATAGCGTTTGCCGAAGGGGCCGGGTTCGCGCAAATTGCGTTCCACCCCGGCGGCGAGCAGTTCAACCCAATGCGGCGCAAAGGCGCCTCGGATCACCACCGCGCCATCGCGGTCATAATCGGCGATGGTCTGGGCATCGAGGATTTGGGACATCGCGTTTCTCCTGCACGGCGCAAGAATGTTAGGGGACCGAACCCGTAAGCGTAAAGCCGCGCACGAAATCCTCCTGCGCCGGGGTTTCAATCGCCCCCGGATAATAGGCAGCCCGAAGCCACGCCACCGGGTCGCCTTCTGCCGCGCCGGCCATGATGGCAAGGCAGGCCATGACTGTCCCAGTGCGCCCAATGCCTGCCTTGCAGCCAATGTGATAGGCGCCATCAGGCGCGGCGCGCATCGCTGCAAGCATTTGCTGCAATACGCCGCGCAAAGCCGCTTCATCCGGCACGCCGTAATCCGGCACATCAAGCCGCCATTCGGCTTCCGCCACACGAACTGCGTGCGCTTCCAGGCATAATCCGCGCGCGCCTTCCGGCATGGCATCAAAGGGCCCGCCCGAAATGCTGATCAGCCTGCCGTCCAGGGGCAATGCAAGCCGCCCGCGCAGCATCAGGGCGCGGCACTCCCCTTGCCATTATCGGCAACCAGCACGGGTTCAAGCAGGCTTTCCGCTTCCTGCTTCAGGCGCAGATAAGACCGCACGGAAAAGGGCAACATGCCAAGGTAAATGATGCCCGCCATGGCCAGCGCCGCCCAGGGCTCAGCGAATAGCAGCGCCATGTAAAGCCCAACACCCAATAGCAAGGGCAGCACGGCCGCGCGCGGCACCTTGAAATTCTTGAAGGACCAGGTGGGCAGGGTGCTCACCATCAGCCCGCCCACCACCACCAGCACGACGCCAACCAACACGGGATTGCGCATGATGCCGGCCAGGATCGGCATTTCCACCTGCGTGAAAAACAGCCCGGCAAAAAGCGGAAATAGCGCGCAGCCCGCCCCAGCCGGCGCCGGCACGCCGGTGAAGAAGTTGTAGGTATAGGCAGGCTTTGGCGCCGGCCCCACATCCAAGGTCGCGTTGAAACGCGCAAGCCTGAGTGCGGAGCACACTGCGAAAAGCAAAGCGGGTGCGAAGGCAATGCCGCGATAATCCTGCATCGCCCAAAGATAGAGCACGAGCGCGGGTGCGACGCCGAAGGACAAAAAATCCGCCAGACTATCGAATTCCGCCCCGAAACGAGATGTTGCCTTCAACAACCGCGCAAGCCTGCCATCCAACCCATCAATCACGCCTGCCACCACAATCAGCACGGCGGCTTCGGCAAAGCGCGCTTCAAAGGCCGCGCGGATCGCAACCAAGCCGCAGCAGAGCCCCAGCATGGTCAGGATATTCGGGATCAGGCGATTGAAGGATTGCCCTTCAAAACGCGGGCGCGTGCGCGGGCGAAGGCGCCGGCGCAACCGCCGCATGCGCCCGGAAGAAACCGTATCGCGTTCAGTGCTCATCGCCCCTGCAACTCCGCCAATACCGTCTCACCGCCGATCATGGTCTGGCCCACCGCGACCATGGGCTCGACACCCGGCGGCAGATAGATATCCGTGCGGCTACCGAAACGAATAATGCCAAAGCGATCACCCGCCTGCACCACATCCCCCACCTTGGCATCGCACAGGATGCGCCGCGCGATCAGCCCGGCAATCTGCACCACCGCAATATCGCGCCCATCGGGCAGGCGGAGCGCGAGCGCATTGCGTTCATTCTCGTCACTCGCCTTGTCCAGATTGGCGCTCAGGAATTTGCCGTGGTGATAGGCAATGCGCGTCACCGTGCCATCACAGGGCATGCGGTTCACATGCACATCAAGGACCGAGAGGAATATCGCGATGCGCCAGCGGGTTTCTTCCCCCATGCCCAGCTCCACCGGCGGCTTGGCCGGCATGACGGACACCACATGCCCATCCGCCGGCGCCAGCACCAAACCAGGGCGCGCGGGCGGGATGCGTTCCGGGTCGCGGAAGAAGTAAAGGCAGAACAGCGTGAAGGCCACGCCAAGCCAAAAGACGAAAGCGCCCAGCAGCGCGCCGCCCAGCAGCGCCACTGCCGCGCCACCAATCAGGAAGGGCCTCGCCGCCGGATGCGGCCGGGCGAGAACCATGCGAAGACTTTGTCCGAGTGCCATGCGCCCCCGCTTACAGTGTTTTTACCAAAATTGCACAAAAATGCGCCCCATGGATGTGATCACCCTTGGCCACCTGGCCATAGACCCCGAAGGCCGCCTTGCCCCCAAGCTGGCGGACCGCCCCCTGGAATTCACCTTTGACTGGCGCGGTCGCCGCTGCCGGGCGGAGCTCAGCGCCGAGGGGCTGGTGGTTGAAACCGACGCCGCGCGCATCCCCTCCACCGCGGAAGGCCGGGATTTGCGCCAATCCAGCTTCGCTACCCTGGCCGCGCTGAACCCTGGCCTGCCGGAAGGGTGGTCCATGGGCCTGACACCCGATCATCGGATACGCTTTGAAGCCGATTTGGCGCTGGTGCCGCCCACCAACGCGCCGGAACTAGTCGCGGCGCTGGTGCGCTTCGTGCTTGCGCTTGATCCCTATCTGGACCGGCTGGAAGCCGCCGGCGCCGGCTGGGCGGTGGGCAGCGCGAAGACCTGACCCGGATAGATTTTGTTGGGATCGGCGATCTGATCCTTATTGGCCTGATAAATCACCGTATAGCGAATGCCCCGCCCATAGGTGGCGCGCGCGATGCGCCACAAATTATTGCCCGGCTGGACCACAATGCGCTGCTGGGCAAAGGCCTCGGCGGGGAGTTCTTCCCGCTGGAAGGGCACTTCAGCGCGGGCGACAACGCGCCCATCGGTGGGTGAGACCTGGTCAATGCGCAAGCGATGCCGCCCGACGCTTGGCTGGCTATCGGGCTGAAAGGCCCAGCGTCCAGGCGCTTCCGCGACCGCTTCGCCAATAGGCTGTTCATCCACATAAAGCCTGAGCCTGGCGCCGGGGGTGGCGCTGCCGGCAAAGCGCATGGACCCGCCTTGGTCATATTCAACCGAATCAATGCCAAGCCGAGGCGCGGTGCCGGCTGGCGGGGTGGGTTCCGGCACCTGCAACAAGCGCGGGGCGGCGGCTTCTGACCGGCCTGGGATCAGCACCGCCAAGGGTCCGGTCGGCGCTGGGGCTTGCGCCTGGTCCGGGCGTTCTGCCGGGACGGGTGCCGCTTGCGCTTGCTGGGCTGGGCGTTCTGCCGGGGCGGGTGCCGCTTGCGCTTGCTGGGCGGGGCGTTCTGCCGGGGCGGGTGCCGCTTGCACTTGCTGGGCGGGGCGTTCGGTAGCCTGTGCCTGGGCCTGGGCCTGAGCGCTGGGGGAGGGGTCGGTCGCCGGCGCCGGGCGCGACGCTTCGGCGATTTGCGGCGCCGTATCCGGCACCATCAGCACCACCGTATCCGGCCCGGCCATTTCCTGATCCCCGAGTCGCGCGCGCAGGCTGAGTTCCATCGCGCCGGGCG
Source organism: Roseomonas sp. (assembly GCA_044356015.1). Taxonomy (GTDB): domain Bacteria; phylum Pseudomonadota; class Alphaproteobacteria; order Acetobacterales; family Acetobacteraceae; genus Neoroseomonas. Next base: position 2,735 of record JBIKXA010000092.1, on the reverse strand, counting down.
GCAGGGCCTCGGCGGGCAGGATGACGAATTCACCGCGCCGATCGGCCCTTGCGCGGCCCAATTCGCGGCCATTATCGGCAAGCAGAATCACCTCGGCCCCTGGTGCGGCGCGGCCGGCCACCACGGCGCTGCCACGCGCACCAACCCGCACCACGTCAAAGCGCGGCGGGATCATCGTGGCTGATGTGGTGGGGGCATTGGGGTCTGGGCGCGAGGCCTCGGCGCTGGGGGTTGTCAGGTCGGGCGGCGCCGGCGCCGTGGGAATGGCCGGGCGCGCAGCCTGGCCGGCGCCACCTGGCTCGCCAGAGCCCCTGGCCGCTTCATTGCCGGGCGCGCGCGCGATCCCCGTGACCCCCGAGGGGTCCGGCGCAAAAACGCCGCGCCACCCCAGAAAGACCAGGACGGCCAGCACCAGCAACACAGCCGGCATGATCAGCTTCTTCGCGCTGCCGCCACCGGCATTCCGGTCAGTCATGCTGCCCTCTCCCCGCCGTAAGCCTCACGGCGCACTACCCAAAACCGTGGATTGGATTTCATCATTCGCTTCTAAGTGTCTTGTCATTGGCCTGCAACAAGGCCAATCCTGGCCTTGTCAATCGGCAGGTGAGCATGAGCGCGCATAGCACCCGAATCCGCATTTGGGACCGCCCCGTCAGGCTGTTTCATTGGACCCTGATCCTGCTGGTCGCGCTATCCTATGCCAGCGGCAAAAGCGGCGCCTGGTCACTTCATTATATTTCCGGCTACGCCATCCTGACGCTGGTGCTGTTTCGCATCCTGTGGGGGTTTTTGGGGTCGGAGAATGCGCGCTTCGCCCATTTCCTCAAATCGCCCTTGGCGGCGCTGCGGCAATTGACGCGGCTTGCAAAGCGGGATCGGGACACGGAAACCAGCCATAATCCAGCCGGCGGGTGGATGGTGGTGGTGCTGCTGTCCTTGCTATTGGCGCAGGGCCTGACAGGCCTTTTTACCAATCACGATCCCGGTTTCAGTTATTCGCAACATGGCCCGCTGGCCTTGAAAGTCGGTGAGGCAACCCAGGAGCAGCTTTCCGCCTGGCATTTGGCGGGGCAGCGCTATCTGGTCTTCGCCATCGCGCTGCATGTGCTGGCCATCATGCTCTACAAGCTGGTCAAGGGGCATGAATTGGTCATGCCGATGCTGACCGGTGAAAAGCTGTTGCCAGAGGGCGCCAAGGCGCCGCGCCTTGCATCCGGGCGGCTGGCGCTTGGATTGTTGGTTGTGGCTGGGGCGGCGGTGTTTCTGTTTATCCGCGTGTTTTAGGGAAAGCGCCGCCAGCCATCCGATTGGGGCAGTTAGCGCGCCGGGCCGCGATACGGGCGATGGCAGGCCCCACAGGTGGCGCCAGTCTGCTGGAAAGCGGCGCCGAAAGCCGCCTGATCACCCGCGTTTGCCGCGGCCTGCAGGGCGCGAAGTTGGGTCAGCATATTGCCATTCGCCGCCTCAAAGCCGGCCCGGTCGGACCAAATGGCGGGAAGGGCGCGCGTAGTGCCCGTGCCGCTGCCAGCCGGGAAACGCGCCGTAAAGCCTTCGAAAAACCGGATCATGTCGCCGATCGCCGCAGCAGTTGCGCGGGGGTCACCACGCTGATCCACCACGGCCTTGATGCCTTCCATCTGCCGCGCGACCCCCTTAAGGCCATCCTGCCGGGCGGCAATAACATCAGCTTGTGCCAAGGCAGGGCCCGTGAGGGCCGTGAGGGAAGCAAGGATTGCGGCGCATTGCCAAAATTTCATGTCACTCACCCGGCTTTGTTTGAAGAGATTTTCATCAAAGACCCTAACGCCTATTCTGGCAATGCCGATCATGCCAAGGTGGGTTTGCTCACCCGCTTGCGGCCTTCTCCCCCGCCCGCTATAGCCGCCGGGTCGTCACGGTCGGCCTCGGAGTGTAGCTCAGCCTGGTAGAGCACTGTGTTCGGGACGCAGGGGCCGGAGGTTCGAATCCTCTCACTCCGACCAGGCGCATTACTTGGCGCCCCAGATGATCAGCGCCTTGGCAGGCCAGACCCAAACAATCCCGGCCAACGCGAAATAGACGAATTCCAGGGTCCAATGCGTCCCAAGCACATGATCCGCAAGGATAATTACCACTGCCACATAGAGCAGGAAGCCGAAGACGCCGATGATCCCGGCAAGCATGGGTTTTGACATCGCCCGCAAATAGGCGCGCGGGAGAAATTTTGCCAGCACTGTCAACTTTACTGGACATATGAAGTGTAACATTGTTATGATTAAGCCGGAAAGGCTCAGCAGGCCCGCACTGATCGGTGCCGGGCATGGCGCAATCAAGACAGCAGCAGAACGTGACAGAAACAAACGACCAATTGGACCTTAGGGCGCATATTCGCGGCATCCCGGATTTTCCAAAGCCGGGCATTCTTTTCTATGACATCTCCACCCTGCTGCGGCATGGCCCCGCCTGGCGTGCCGCCATGGCGCGCATGGCACACGCGATCCGCCCGCATAAGCCCGACCTTCTGGCCGGCATTGAAAGCCGCGGCTTTCTGGTTGCCGCGCCGCTCGCGCTTGAATTGGGGCTTGGCTTCATCATGCTGCGCAAACGCGGCAAGCTGCCCGGTGAGCGTATCGGCCTTGATTACGCTTTGGAATACGGCACGGACCGGATTGAAATGCAGGCCGATGCCGTGAGCCCCGGCCAACGCGTGGTGATTTTGGATGATCTGCTGGCCACCGGCGGCACTTTGGCTGCGG
>JBIKXA010000091.1:0-14745 GCA_044356015.1 Roseomonas sp. | reverse complement strand
CCCGCGCCAAACAATCCAAGCGCCAGCGGCAGATCAAGCAACCAGGCGGTCACGATGGCGGGTCCTGTTCACGCCGCATTGCGCTTGCGACCAGCTGCGCCGCCGTTGTGCCGCCCAACAATACCAGCGCCCAGATCACAACAAGCTTGAGCGCATCCGTGATGCTGTCGGCGAGTGGCAGCAAGCCAAGCACGATCAGCCCAAGGCCAAGATTATCCGCCTTGGTCAGCGCATGCACGCGGCTGAGCGTATCGCCAAAGCGCAGCAGGCCAAGCGTGCCAGCCACGAAGAAAAACGCGCCTGCCAGCACGGCAATGGTCGCGAAGATCGAAACCAGCAGGCTCATCGCCGGTCAATCACGCGGGACGCCATGACAAAGGCGACGGACGCGAAGGCTCCGACCAAGGCCAATATCAGCGCAACATCAATCAAGGCGGGCGTGCCGGCGGCAGCAAGCAGCAGCAAGGCGCCAATGCCAGCCGTGCTCAGCAATTGCGCGGCGAGCAACCGGTCAGCGCGCGTCGGCCCGCGCAGCACGCGTGCCAGGCCAATTAGCGCGCTCAGCATGATCAGCGCCGCCGCGCCTGTCAGCACTTCAGCCATGCTTGCCGGCCCTTGTGCTGCGGGCCAAGGCGGCTTCGATTTCCGCGATGTCCTGTGCCAGCGGCATGGCGATATCAAGCGCATGCAGCCTAAGCCTGCCATCGGGCAAATCCTCAAGCGGGAGGGAACCGGGGGCGAGGCTTGCCAGCGCACGAAAGCCATCGCGCGCCGACCCGGGCGGGATGGCAAGCGGAACCTCAATCACGCCGGGAGCGAGGCGCGGTGGGAAGGCAAAGGCGCGCAAGGCGACATCCCAGCCCGCGCTGAAACTTTGCCGCAGCATGATGAGCGCGAGGCGCGGCAAGCCGCCCAGGGCGATGCGGTTGGCGCCCGGCGGCATCAGGCGCAGACTGACGCGTGTGGCACAAAGGGCGGCGATCAGGCCAAAGGGCAAGCCAAAGGGTTCCGCGCCGGTCAGCACCAGCCAAAGGCCAAAAAACACTGCGCCGCGCGCCACAGCAGCAGGCAGGGCGGATGGCGTCGGCACCGAAAGACTCTCCTTGATGAAATTAGGCGTAAATCACAATCGCATGGGCGGTAGGGGTGAACAAGGCAAAACGGGGCGTCACGCTGGGCTGGCGGTGCCCTGACTGTGCAGAGCGTGCAAGCGTGACGCCAAAGGGGAAAGCGGCGCTATTCCTTCAGCAGCGCCCAGAAACTCGGCGTGAGCGCAGCAGGCGCAGCGCCATCGGCAAAGACCGCAAAGCAATCATTGAAGAAGGCCACGAAGGCATCCGCATGGGCATGCCCGCCGCGCAGGGTTTGCACCATGCCCCAGGGATCGGGCGCGCCATCGGCGCGCGCGCGGAGTGACCCGGCATTATAGGCAATCGCCACCAAGGGCGGATCGAAATGCGTGGGCATTTTGCGGCGCATGGCCTGTGCGCGGATCATCGCCGCCCCGGCGCGGATGGAGGTCGCGGGATCAAGCAAGCGCGCGCGATCAAGACTGGCATCACGCAGCACCTCACGCGCGGTTGAAATCAGTGTTTGCATGAGGCCCGGCGAGACGCGATGAGGGGTTGCCGCGTCACTGACAAAGCCAGGTTCCTCGCGGATCGCCCCGGCGCGGCCGCCGGATTCCGTTGCGGCGGTGGCGATCAGCAATTCCACCGGCACGCCATAGGCCGCTGCGCAGGTTTCAAACGCCGCGCGAAAATCGCGCCAGCAGCGCGTGGCGGTCTCGGGCCTGCCGGCACTGCGCGGCGGCGCGACAAAACCTTCCACGCGCAGGCCTTCGGGGGAAAGGCGCCAACGTCTTGCCCCCTGCCCCACTGGCGGCGCGCTGCCTGCCATCAGGCGCCGCACATAAGGCTGCAACATGGCGCGCCAATCCGGCCCGGTGGCAAGCCCGGCTTCAGGCGTGGCAGCACCGGCCAGCGGATGCGGCGCGGCATCTGGGAAAAGCGCGCTCCAGCTTTGTCGGCCCACAATGCCATCAGCGGCAAAGCCCGGATGGCGCGCCTGCATGCGGCGTTGGAAATCCAGCACCGCACGATGCGTGGCCGGGCCGAAAATGCCATCGGCGCTGCCTGAAAGCATCCCGGCGCGGATCAGCGCCTGCTGCACGGCATGCACATCATCACCGCGTTGCAGCGGCAGGCGGAGGCTGAGTTCGCGGGCAAGGGCCATGACAAATCCTCCGGGCTTCAAAGGGGGCAATCGGTGATGCGCGCGGCGCGCAAACGGGCATCATCAGCCATGCGCCTGAGCGCCGCATCATCTGGTTGCAGCGCCAAGCCGCGACGTGCCTCAGCCAGCGCATGACGCGCGGCGGTACAGCGCAGGGCTTCAGGCCCGGCAGAGGGTCTGGCTGCGGCAAGTGCGGCACGGCCACGCAGAAGTGCCCCTTCCGCATCGGCCAAGGGCGCTGCTTCCGCAATCAATTCCCGCGCGGCCGGGGCGGCCATGGCAGGCGGCAGATTTTCAATGGCACAAAGCCGCGCCTGCGCGCGCAGTTTGCGTGCCGGCAGCAAAACGGCACCGGCGGATTGCTCGGCGGCTTCTGCCGCGCTTGCCGCACAAGAAAGCAGGCCCGCTTCGCGCGCACTGCTGCCAGGGCAGGCCGCAGCTTCAGCACGACCCGCAAAGGCAAGGCTGAGGCAGGCTTCGGCGCGGATCAGATGCAGGCGCTGGCAGGCCTCCCCCTTGCCGGGCGCGCAATCGCGCACCACGGGTTCATCGGCAATGGCGGCCAAGGCCCCGGCGGCGCGCTGCTTCTGCCAGCGTTCCAACTGCGCCACCGGCGCATCGAGCGTGCTGCAGGCTGCCAGGGCAACAAGGGCCAATGTGATCAGGCGGATCATGGCATCACCTCCGCCATCAATCCTACCGGGTCAAGCTTTCTATCCCGCAAATGGCCGGTCAGCATGACCAAGGCTTCAAAACCGGCGCGGGCTTCGGGCTGGTCTTCGCCGACCTTGCCGGCTTGCTCCATCAGGCGGTTGACCTGATCTGTGCTTGGGAGCGTGCCAGGCGCAGGTGAAAGCGGGGCAAGCGCGGCGGCGATTTTCTCGGGCGTTGCATCGCGCGCGGCAAGATCAGCAAGCAAGGCCGCGCGGAATTCCTGCAGGCCCGCTTCAAGTTCCGCCTGGCCGCCCGGAAAGCGCTGGGCATCGGCGCCATATTCGGCCCAAAGCCGCGCGCCTGCGTCATGCTGCCCGATTTTGCTGAGGAGATCAGCAAAAAAGCCGGGACGCGCTGCCACATCCTTGAAGGCGCGCGCAAAGATCGGGCAGCTTTCCATGCGAAGCTCCGCCGAGCTTGGCGTGATCAGCCCCGCATCAAAAAGCTGCGGCGCGAAGGGTGCTGCCAGCACGCGCGCACGCCAGCGCTGATATTCCGCCGCGCCGAAGTGCCAGCCCAGCCCGATCACGGTCGCGACTGCCCCGATTGGCCCCAGCGCCGTGCCGGCGGGCAGGAGCGATGCCGAAGCGCGCAGCAAAGGCGCCAAGGGCTGCGCGCCGATCAGGCCAGCGAGCGCATCGGTCGCGGTCTTCAGCGCGGCCTCAGCACCCGGACCGCTGTGCTGGCCTTGCAAGGCAGCGGCGGCGTCGCGCGCCGTGCTGAGTGCCCGCGCCGCACCTTCAGGGATCATGCCCTTCGGCAGAAGCGGGCCGAATTCATCCAGCACCAAGCCGGCGACTTCGATATGCCGCGCAAGGCTGCCCTTGGTTGCTTCAACCCGCGCCGGCAGGGCAGCGTCACGCGCCGCGCCTTCCGCTTTTTGGCGCAGCGCTTCCGCCTCAGCCGCCAGCGCGCCGGTGGCGCGTTCACGCTCCGCCAATTGTTCGGTGGCGCGGCGGGCGATTTGCGCATCGGCCCCCGTGCTGCGGGTGCCAAAGTAAAAGCCGAAAACGCCGGTGACGATGCCATTCACATAGCCGGCAATGGCATCCGTCAGGCCGAGTGTTTTGGAAAACAGCAAAAGGGGCAGGCCGATCACACCGACAATCAGCGCCAGCAGCGCGCGCACCGTGCCTTCCGGCAGGGCAAGCGGCAGGTCACGCAAGCCCGCGAGACGTTCCGGCGGGATGGCCGGGTTTGCGACCAGCGCAAAGCTGCGCGCCGCGAGCCACCAAAGGAAGGCCGCGAAGCCGATGCCGATCAGGAAAATCATCATACCTATCAGCGCCGGCAGGCCAGTGGCACCGGGGGCGGCAAAGGCAGCGAACAGCGCCTCCGGCCCTGGCAGCCCAAGCGCGACACCTGCCCCCAGGACGGCGGCAATGGCCGCGCCGGTCAGAAGGATACGCAAGGGCAGGCGCATGATATGCAGCAATTCCAGCGCCATGGAGCGCCCCGCCGTGGTGCCTGCGCTATTCTCTGCTGGGGTGGCTGGGGGCATGGGCGGGACCTTCTCTAGGGCTCGGCTTTATGGTATCTTTTTCCTATATTGTCAAGGAAAAATTTCTGACCTCCCTGCCTCCCGCCCCTGCCAGCGCTTGCATGATAGGCAAAAAAATTCTTTACCTTTCGCAGCATTTGGCAAAGAGTGACGGTCCATTCGGACCATCCAATTCCCTTCTGCCCCAGGGAGCTTTTTCATGCTGTCAGCCGACCAAATCCAAAAACTCTACCCGCGCGCTGCGGGCGAGCACCTTGCGGCCTTCGCGTCGCAAGCCGATGGCCTGCTGCGCGGCTATGGCATGTCGCGCAAGCCAACCCGGCTGCAATTCTTCCTGGCGCAAATGGGCCATGAATCCATGGGCCTCTCACGTACTGAAGAGGATTTGAATTACCGTCCCGAAAGGCTCATGCAGATTTGGCCACGGCGATTTCCAAGCCTTGCCGATGCCGCGCCCTATGCGCGCAATCCGAAAAAACTTGCGGAATTCGTCTATGGCGGGCGGCGCGATCTGGGCAATAGGCTTGCCGGTGATGGCTGGCTGTTTCGCGGCCGCGGCTATATCCAACTCACCGGCCGGATCACCTATGCCGAGGTTGGCGCCATCGCTGGGCTTGATCTGGAAAATCAGCCTGAACTGGTCGCAAGCCCCGATCATGCTTTGCACGTCGTTTGCGCCTTTTGGGAATGGAAGGGCCTCAATAAGGTCTGCGATACGGGCGATTTTGAAGCCGTCACGCGTAGGGTGAGCGGCGGGGTGCATGGGCTTCAGGATCGGCGGGCCTGGCTGGACAAGGTGCGGCGTGTATTGGCGGAGCCGCCGGCTCCGGAAAATCAACCCGCGCCTCAGCTTGTTGTTGCCGTGCAGCGCGCCTTGCAGGCGCGGGGCTATAGGGAAATCGGCGCGGCGGATGGCGATATCGGCCCGCGCAGTATCGCTGCCATCACGCGGTTCCGGCTGGCCCAAGGCCTGCCGGCTGGGCTGATCGACAAAAGATTGCTGAAGGCGCTGGAGGTTTCAGCCTGAGGTTTCATGGGGGTAAGGTTGGTCACCCCTATCCCCGCAACACCGCCTCCGCAATCCGCGCCGCATTCAGCGCTGCCCCCAGCCGCACATCATCACCCACTGCCCAAAGCGATAACCCCTGCGGCAGCGTCGCATCGCGGCGGATGCGGGAGACATAAACCATATCCTCCCCCACAATTTCGGCGGGGCTGGCATAGCCGCCATCATCGCGCCGATCGAGCAGGCTGATCCCAGGCGCCTTACGCAGCGCCTCCCGCGCATCGCGTTCAGTGATCGGGCGGTCAAAGGCGATATTCAACGCCATGCCAAGGCCAAGCATCACCGGCACGCGCACACAGCTCGCCGCCACCTGGATATCGGGGTTCAGCAGCTTGCGGATTTCAACGCCCAGCGCCCATTCTTCCCGCGTCGCACCATCGGGCATGAAGCGGTCAATATGCGGAATGACATTGAAGGCGATCTGCTTGGTGAAATATTGCGCTTCCGGATTGTCATTCACAAAAATGCCGCGCGTCTGGGACCAGAGCTCATCCATGCCATCCTTGCCGACGCCAGAGGCCGGCTGGTAGGTGGCCGCCACCACGCGCCGGATGCCGGCGGCTTCATGCAGGGGCTTCAGCACCATGGCCAGGATCAGGCTGGCCGGCAGCGGGCAGGCGATGATCCGTCTTTTGGCCGCGCGCGTCAGCGCCTGGTCATTCACGCCCGCAACCACCAGCGGCACATCCGCTTCCATGTGAAAATGGCCCGAAAGATCTATCGCCATGGCGCCGCCTGCCGCTGCGCGCGGCACTTCGGCTGAAGCGAGCTTCGCATCGCAGGCGAAGATCGCGATATCGGTGCCGGCAAAATCAAACCGCGCCACATCGCGTGTTTTCAGCACCGCCTTCTCGCCCCAGGAAAGCTCCGCCCCCGCCGCGCGGCCCGCGGCCAGCGCCACCATCTCAGCCCCGGCTAGGCTGGTTTCCGCGAGACACCGCAGGATTTCGCGCCCGATCAGGGATGGGGCGCCAATGACGGCGATACGATGAGCCATACGTCAATTCCTAAAACCTTCGCCATCTTTAGCCGCAATCGGGCCAAGCCGCACGGGCCTTAACCGGCTCGTAGCGAAATACCGGCAGAATGGGGTCCGGACTCCAGGATGCGCCATGAAAGCTGCACTTCGCTTATCAGCCTTTGCCGTCACGGCCTTGCTTGCCCAACCCGGCCTTGCGGCGGGGGGACAGGATATCGCTGCTGGTCAGGCGGCGGGTTTCTTCATGGGGCTGGCGGCGGGCTTCCTGATTTGCCTGCTGCTGGGCTGCTGGGCGCTTTGGCAGCAACGCAGCATGCTGGCGGGCTTTGCCGGTAAGCTTTCCCGCCTGGCGGCGGGTGAGCCCGTGCCTCCCTTTGCCGTAACCGAAGCCGATGGCCCCTGGCGCCAGATTTTGACAGCGGCTGAGGCGTTGCGGCAGCGCCCGACACCTGCTGATGCGCCCTTGGCCGCCACACCGCTGGTCGCCACCCAAGAAGCCTTTCTCGGCGATCTGGCGGCCACCATTGAAGCCGAAACCACCGCCGCGCTTGAGGATCTGGAGCGCCGCGTTGCCATGTTGCGGCGCAATTCCGCCGCCATGACGGAAGCCGCCGAAGGCGGCGCGCGTGCGGCGGAGGCTTCGGCCAGCGCGGCCTCGGCAGGGCGGATCAGTGCGCAGGAAGCATCGCGCGGGGCGGATGAGCTGGCTGGCGCGGCGGGAGAGATCGCCCAGCAAATGTCGCGCGCCGGGGAAGCCACGCGCGGCGTGATGCAGCGCACCGATGAAGCGCGGCGGATTTTCACGGAACTCACCAGCAGCGTGGATGAAATCGGACAGGTGTCGCGGCTGATTGCGGAAATCGCCGGGCAGACGAATCTATTGGCGCTGAATGCCACCATTGAAGCGGCGCGTGCAGGCGCGGCGGGCAAGGGCTTCACCGTGGTGGCCGGTGAGGTGAAGAACCTCGCCAAACGCACATCGCAAAGCACCGAGGAAATCGCCGGGCGCATCGCCGCCATGCAGGCCGCGGCTGGGCGGGCGCTCGCCGCCATGGATGGCATTGGTTCTGCCGTGACTGAGCTTGATGCGGTGGCAACCTCGGTCGCGGCGGCGGTCGAGGAACAATCCGCCACCACAGCCGAAATCTCCCGCTCCATCATGGGCGCTGCGGAGAATGCCGCAGATGTGGCGAATAGGATGGAGGCGCTGACACAGGATTCCGGCAATACCGGTGAGGCTGCCTGGACCCTGCAATCTGGCGCGGATGAGCTGGCTGATGCCATCGCCGCCTTCCGACAGAATTTGAATGAGGCGCTGCGCGGGCGCCTGCCCGCTGCCAATCGGCGGGGTGAGGCGCGGCTCAGCTTGGGTGTGCCGGCGCGGTTGAATGCGACCGAGGGCGTGCTGTTGGATATTTCACGCGGTGGCGCGCTGTTCCTCGGCGGGATAGCGGATTTCACCGAAGGTGAGCTGCGCATTGACTCGCTTGGGCCGCCGCTTGCGGTGCGGCTTGTCTCCCGCGCTGAGGGGCGGCTCCATCTTGCCTTCACTGATCCCGCAGCGGCGCGGCCAGCTATTGCGGCGTTATTGCAGGAACATGAAAGTCCTGACATGCGGGCAGCGTAACCGCTTGCGGGTTTGCCAGGCGCGACCATTTCCGTCATGCCGGTCCTCTGCCGTGCCCACGGCCTTTCAGCTTTCAGGAGCCTTGATTGATGCGTCGCCTTATCCTCTCTGCCGCCGTTCTGGCGGGTTTTTCCGTGACTGCCCCGGCCTTCGCGCAGGATGCCGATGCCGGCCAGCGCGTGTTCAACCAGTGCCGCGCCTGCCACACCATTGATAAGGGCGGGCGCAATGGCGTTGGCCCCAATCTTTGGGGCATTGTGGGCCGCAAGGCGGCTTCCATCGAAGGCTTCCGCTATTCATCCAGCATGCGCACCGTCGCTGAAGGTGGCTTGACCTGGAATGAGGAGCGCTTGACTGCGTATATCACAAACCCCAAGGCGGTTGTGCCGCAAGGGTCCATGGCATTCGCCGGGCTGCGCAACGAACAGCAATTGAAGGATTTGCTGGCCTTTCTTGCCAAGCACAAGGATTGATTTGGGCGGGCGCTTATCGCCCGCAGCGAAACGGCGCCGCCCGGGGGAATCCTTGGCGGCGTTTTGTTTTACTTGCCGACGATCCGCGCATTGCTGACAATGGCGCGCATCTTGTCATTGGCGGTGGCACCCGCTTCCACCGCAGCAATGGCGCGGGCTTCAGCGGCGCGCACGGCGGCGAGTTTTTCCAGCACCGCTTCCGCCTGATCCTGCGGCACCACAACAACGCCATCCGCATCGCCCACAATGATATCGCCCGGGCGCACATGCTGCCCGCCAAGCGTGACTGGCGCGCCCACCACCGCCGGCCCATTCGCTGCCGGAGAGGCCGGCATGATGCCCGCAGCAAAAAGCGGCAGGCGGGACGCGACAATGCCCGCGCGGTCGCGCGCCAGGCCATCAGTGACGAAGGCGGCCACACCCTTATTCTGCATCATGCCGGCCACCAGGTCTCCGATCACGGCGGTGGCGGTATAGGCATCATTCGCGACCACGATCACATCGCCCGCTTCGGCTTCCATCAGCGCGCCAAAAACACCGACCACATCGGCAGGATAGGCAAGGGCTGTCAGCGCAGGGCCAACAAAAATCGCATTGTCCGGGTCCATCGGCTTGATGCGGTAATCAAGCGCGCCGCGCCCATCCATTGCATCAACCAAATGGGATGTCTGCGCACCGCGAAAGGCTTCAATCAGTGCGCGGTCTGGGCGGCGATGGCCGCGATGGATCGTCAGCAGCGGGGGGTTGTCGAGCATGGGGCGTCTCCTGTTTGGTTGCCCCCAATGCTTGCCTTTCCCCGTCGGTGCGTAAAGGGTTAAGCCCTGTCCACCAACGCCAAGGCATGCTCCGCAATCATCGCTTCCTCATCCGTCGGGCGGATCAGCACGCGCACGGGATCGCCCGCGCGGCCAATCTCAGCGCGATTGGCGGCATTGGCTTCAGGGTCCAGATTGATGCCCAGAAAGCCAAGCCCCGCGCAAATGCGCGCGCGCAAGCCCCGCGCATTCTCACCAATGCCGGCGGTGAAGACCAAAGCATCTATCCCGCCGATTGAAGCGGCCAGCGCGCCGATCTCACGCCGCACGCGAAAGGCGAAGTGGTCCAAGGCGGCCTCAGCAGCCTCGGTCCCCGCGGCTTCGATGGCGCGCACATCCTGGGATATGCCGGACATGCCCTTCAAGCCACTGTCGTGATAGAGCAAATGCGTAATATCCTTCGATGTCATCTGCAAACTATCGAGCATATACAGCACTACGCCGGGGTCCAATTGACCACTTCGCGTGCCCATGGGCACGCCATCCAGCGCGGTGAAGCCCATGGTGGTCGCGCGGCTTTGCCCGCCTGCAATGGCACAAAGCGAAGCGCCATTGCCAAGATGCGCGACTATCAGCCGCGCCTGCCCAAGGGCGGCATCCTCGGCGGCCAGGCGGCGCGCGATATATTCATAGGACAGGCCATGAAAGCCGTAACGCATGATTCCCTGTGCAAAGAATCGTGGCGGCAGCGCGAAACTTGCTGCGGCATGGCTTTGCGTGCGGTGAAAGGCCGTATCGAAACAGGCGATCTGAGGAACACCTGGGAAATGTCGCGCAGCCGCTTCAATGCCGGCCAGATTATGCGGCTGATGCAAGGGTGCGAGCGGCACCAATGCGCGAAGTTTCGTCATGATCGCATCGGTGATCATCACCGGCGCGCTGAGATCCTGCCCGCCATGCACCACGCGATGGCCAATGGCGCGAATGGAAGCGCCATCCAGCAAGGGCGAAAGCGCCGCTAAAATCACGCCAAGCGCGCCTTCATGGCCTTTCGGTGCCTCGGCTTCCGTGAAGCGGCGGTCTGTGAGCATCGCGCCCTTTGCATCACGCAAGGTAAAGCGTGGTGCCGCGCCAATGCCTTCCATCTGACCATCATAGCGCTGCGTCAATCCGCGCCCTGCCACGGCAAAGACCGCGAATTTCAGCGAGGATGACCCCGCATTCAGCACCAGCAGTGCCGATCCCTTGGCTTCAGGCGACATGATGCAGCCCCGCATCCACATAGATGGTATCGCCCGTCATGCCCGATGACGCGCCACTGACCAGAAACGCCACCACGCGGCCAACTTCGGCGATATCCACCAGCCGCTGCGCCGGGGCGCGGGCCTTGGCGTCTTCGATCAGCTCATCAAATTGCGCGATGCCACTGGCCGCGCGCGTGCGGAGCGGGCCGGGTGAGACCGCGAAAACCCTGATGCCCTGTGGGCCAAGTTCAGCCGCCGCATAGCGGACGGAGGCTTCAAGCGCGGCCTTCACCGGCCCCATGATGTTGTAATTCTGAACCACCTTGTCGGCGCCGTAATAGCTCATGGTTACCAGCACGCCGCCTGGCGCCATGATGGGTTCCGCCAGCTTCGCCATGCGCAGAAAGGACCAGCAGGAAACCTGCATGGCCTGGGCAAAACCCTCAGCCGAACAATCAATCACGCGGCCATGCAAATCCGCACGCGGGGCGAAGGCAATGGAATGGATCACGAAATCAAGCTTGCCCCAATCGCGCTTCAGGCGATCAAACACGACCTCCATCTCACCGGGTGCTTCCACATCCAGTTTCATCATCATGCCCGCGCCAAGCTGTTCGGCGAGCGGGCGCACATGCGGTTCGGCCTTGTCATTCAGCCACGTGATCGCAAGGTCAGCACCAAAGGCGCGCAGCTTGGCGGCGGCGCCAAAAGCGATGGAATCGGCATTGGCAATGCCCACCACCAGTCCGCGCTTGCCCTTCAGCATATCGCCGATGCGCTGGTCAGGGTTCCAGATGGTGGGTAGCGGGTCGGTCATGCTGTTCTCCATGTGTGGGCCTGCCTGTTAGCATGACACCCACGCGCTTCCTTGCGCCTGATCATGCCGGGGCCATCATGTCAGCAGGGGGCGAAGCGGATGCGTTCAATGCGGGCATCCAGCCGCGCCTTCGTGTCATCCACATCGGTGCCGACCATGATTTCAAGCACCGGCGGCACGCCGGTACCCTTGAAGGCGGCGCGCCAATCGCGGCTGAGGTCAATCTTTTCGTCGAACCATTGCTGGCGCGGCGTATTGGCGGGGCGCAGCACATGAATTTTGCCGAGACCTGCCACATAGGGGTTGCTGAAGGGGCGCGGTTCCAGCCCCGTGCCGCCCCAGACATAGGCAATCATGCTGCGCGGCAGGCGGTGATCCCCGGCCATGGCCTGCGCCATGGTGAATTGCGCCTTTTGGAAGAAACTGGCATCGGGCGGCCAACCATCGAAACCGACCGTGATGGCAATGGCCCGATCATCGCCGCCCTTGCGATCCAGGGGCGTGGGCGGCGGCCCCTGATCCACCCGCCAGCGCCAAAAGAGGCAGGCATCGGCCTTGGTGACGGTCCGCCAGACGAAACTCCCCTGCCCGAGGCCTGTGATGCGCAAGCCGCCATCCGGCAGTCCCTCGAAGGTGGCGGGCTTGATGCCGGGCCAGCCGCCCTTTTGCCAACCGGCGGCGCGGAGCGGGTCCGGCGTGGGCAGGCGTTCCGCCGGCGCACCCAGCAGGGGGGCGAGCAGCAGGACGCAAAGGGCACGGATTAACGGCGGCATGGGCGCCATATGGGGCAGCCCAGGCCAATGGTAAATGCCGCTTTAGCCTTAGGATTGCTGCACCGCCCGCGCCCGTTCCACTACCCGATCCGTGAAGGCATGCGCGCTGCCAAGGTAGCTGCTTGGGTCCGTCATGGCTTCCACCGCCGCCGGATCGAGCCGCGCGGCAATCGCCGGAATGCGCGATAGGGCCGCCGCCAGCGTAATGCCCTCCGCCCGCACCGCATCGCAGGCGTCATTCACCTTATGATGCGCCTCTCCCCGGCCCAGAATGGGGGCAAGGCGCATCATCACCGCCTCGCCCATGATCATGCCATGGGTGGCTTCCAGATTGGCGCGCATGCGCGCCGTGTCCACTTGCAGGCCCTCGGACAAGAACCGCGCCTGCGCCACCGCGCCATGGGTCAGCAGGAAGGCTTGCGGCAACGCGAGGGCTTCTGCCTGCCAGGGGCCGGTGCCGCGTTCCAGATCATGCGCCATGGCCGAGAGCATTTGCGGCACCAGCGCATGCACGCCGCGCGATTGCGCCAGGATATATTCGCAAGCGATCGGGTTGCGCTTTTGCGGCATGGTGGAAGACCCGCCGCGCTTGGGCACATGGGGTTCCGCAACTTCGGCCAATTCCGTTTGCATGAGCAGCATCACATCCGTGCCGATCTTGGAAAGGCTGCCGCAGAGCACTCCAAGCCAGCAGGCCACTTCCGCGACACCATCGCGCGCCACATGCCAGGGGATATCGGCTTCGATCAGGCCAAGTTCCTGCGCCAATGCGCGCGCCACCGGCAGGCCCTGATCGCCCAAGGAGGCCAGCGTGCCGGAAGCCCCACCAAAGCCAAGCCGCAGCACACGCGGGCGAAGCTGTTCCAGCCGTTCCAGCGCAGTGATCAGCGGGTTGAGCCAAACCGCGACCTTATAGCCGAAGGTCACCGGCAGCGCATGTTGCAAATGGGTGCGCCCGGCCATCACGGTTTCGCGATGACGTGACGCCAAGTCAGCGAAACCCGCAATGGTCGCGCGCAAATCCGCTTCAATCAGCGCAAGGCCATCGCGGATTTGCAGCACAAGCGCGCTGTCCATGATGTCTTGCGTGGTGGCCCCCCAATGGGTCCAGCGCCCGGCATCCTCGCCAGCCAGTTTAGCAAGCTGATTGACCAGCCCCACCACGGGGTAGCCCGTATTGCGCGTGGCGGCGGCCAGCGTCGCGCGGTCCAAGCTCTCGGCGCGTGCAACATGGCTGATGGTGGCAGCGGCTTCGGCCGGGATGATGCCTAGCCGCGCCTGCGCGCGCGCAAGGGCTGCTTCCACATCCAGCATTTTCTGCAGATAGGCGTCTTCGCCAAAGGCGGCGCGCATGGCATCCGTGCCATAAAGCGCGCCGAGCACGGCGCCGTCGGCGGGGTTCACGGGCATGATCTTTTCCCCAGAACCCGGCGCCGCGCGCCGGGCGGCAAGGTAGGTGGCGTTTTAGGCGGGTTCGGGCGCCGGCGCGGGCCGTGCGGGGGCAACCACTTCCGCGCCGCTTTCATTCAAATCGGGCGTGATGGTCTGCGCTTCACCGCGATATTCCGGCTGTTCACCAGCTTCGCTGCCCTCCGGCCCCTCCTGGCCGTCCTGCTGCGAATAGCGGCGCTGCTGGTATTGCTGCTGATGCTGCATTGCGGCCTGGTTCATGGCGTTCAGGATGCGGAAGTAATGCTCCGCATGCTGGAAATAGCCTTCCGCCATCACGCGATCCCCCCCGCTGGTCGCATCGCGCCCAAGCTGGAGGTATTTTTCGAAAAGCTGTTGCGCCGTGCCGCGCAGCCGCAAATCGGGCCCGTTCGAGTCAAAAACGTGGTTGCGGTTCAGCGGCTGGCCGCTGCTCGAGCCGCCGCCCCCGCCACTCTGGCGGAACTGGCCGCCCCCACCATGACGGTGACCGCCCCGGCCGCGCATGCGCTTCATGTTCATCTGTATTGCGTTTCGCTGTTCCGCATTCGGCACTTCACGGGCGCAGCGGGCAAAAACCCTGAGATACGTCCTGAATTCCGAGTCTGTTGCAACCAAACGGTGCCGAAAGGATCAGGTTCAACAACCACCTTTCGGGATCAGGGAGGGGAATCGAACTTCCTCGCCTCACCGCCTCGTCCTTGTAGCGCCTTGGCCCCGCCGCGCCAAGGGCAAAATCACGCGGCCCGGAGCACAAGGGCGCGCGGCACCCCGCCGAGATCGGCGCGGCAGGCCGCCGGCATCAGCCCGACTGCCCTGGCCAGCGCCTCCACCGCCGCCTGCTGACCCTGGCCCAATTCCAGCACCGCCACCCCGCGCGGCGCCAAAAGCCGGGGCAGGTCGGCGATGATATGCCGATAGGCCGAAAGCCCATCCGCCCCGCCATCCAGCGCCGAGGCGGGTTCATGGCGTGCGACTTCCGGCATCAGCGCCGGGATGGCCACGGTTTCGATATAAGGCGGGTTGCACAGCAGCAGATCAAACCGCCCGCTGAGCGCGGCCGCCCAATCGCCAGCCAGGAAGCACGCCCGATCCGCTAGCCCTAGCCGCGCGGCATTCCGCGCGGCCAGCGC
>JBIKXA010000241.1:0-4342 GCA_044356015.1 Roseomonas sp. | reverse complement strand
AAGCCATCCTGTTGCGCGCGGTTGAAGCGGTGGATTTCATCCACGAAAAGCAGCGTGCCTTGGCCGTTGGATTTGCGCGCGCGGGCTTCTTCAAAGGCGCGCTTTAAATCGGCCACGCCGGAAAACACGGCGGAAAGGGCGGTGAAGCGCAGCCCCGCCGCTTCGGCCAGCAAGCGCGCGATGGTGGTTTTGCCCACACCTGGCGGCCCCCACAAAATCAAGGAAGCGAGCGACCCGCGCGCCAACATGCGCGCAAGGCTGCCCTCGGGCCCCAGCAAATGATCCTGGCCGACCACTTCGGAAAGGGTCGCGGGGCGCAGCCTATCCGCCAAGGGCCGCACGCCTTCCGGGGGTGCTGCGGCGGCTTCCGGGGCGCCGAATAGGTCAGGTGAGGCGGGCGGGCGGGTCATGGGGGGGAGTCAGCGTATTGCCAGCGCATTGCCGGGGCTGCCAATGCCGCCGCGATGGTTCAAGGGCGCGGCGGTGAAAAACGCCGTGAAGCGGCCGGTGGCGGCGCTATCTTCGGCCAATTCTTCGAAGTCAAAGAACTCGCCCAGGCAAAGGCCAAGCCGGGCGATGGCCAGATGGAGCGCAGGCTTCCAGGGGAAGATCGGCCAGGCCTCGACCGTTGGGTTATCGGCGGCGACTGCGGCAATGCCTTGGTCCCAAAGGAAGCGCCACATGCCTTCCCCGCCGTCCAGGCCGGAATAATCCCGCGCGCCGGCTTCGCCCTGGATGAGCAAGTGGCGCGCATCGGCATCGGGGGCGGCGCGGAAGGCCGTCAGCCAGCCGGTGCGGACCAGCAGGATATCGCCGGGGCGGAGAGCAACGCCCTGCGCGGTGAGGCAAGCGGCCAAATCTTCAGCGGAGGCACGCTGGCCTCCCATCGCACCCCAATCGCGCCCGGTGCGGGCGAAATGGCGCGGGAGGTCCGCCAGCACCGCGCGGCCGGCAATACCGTGGGCGAGCGCCTTATCAATGCCATTGCGGCTTTGCGGACCATGCACAATGGAAGAAAGCGGCGCGTGATTGTAGAAACCATGCGTGGCGTCAGCAAAATGCGAAAGCCCATCCCATTGCGTGCTGCCTTGCAGCCAGAAGCCATCCAGCTTGTCATCGCGCGTGATGCGACCGGGGTGTTCTTCCTTCACCATCACCGGGGTGGGTGCCGCACGGCGGCGATGGGCGCCTTCATGCGCGGCGCCAAAGGGCTCATCCAGCGGCAGGTTCACATTGAAGCGGCGGCCTTGGCGGATTTCATCGCGCGCGGCGGCAACGGTGGCATCCGTGATGCGGTTCAGCGTGCCGATCTGATCATCCGGCCCCCAAACGCCCCAGGAAAGCGGCAGGCCGGTGGGGTCGCCCTGCGGGCGCGGAAGGTCATCATAGCGCGGTGGAGTCTTCATGGCGGCATTCTAATCCCATCTGGCAACGCGCATCACCCCCGCGCTTGACGCGCCCTGCCCGCGCCCGCACATGGACCAAGGAAAGGGGATCAGGCCGCCCATGAGATTCGCCCGCCGCGCGCTTATGGCCAGCTTCGCCCTGCTGGCGCTGCTTGGCGCCACCCCTGCCCGCTCCATGGACCCCGATATCATGAGCGTGATCGGCCAGCCCGTCCTCGCCCTCGCGCAGCGCCCGGAAGTGGGCGCGGTGTTGCGCCCCGCCAGTGGCGGGCATCGCAGCGTGATCGCGGAGGCGCTGCGTGAACCCGGCCCAGGCGTTGCCTTGCAGGATGGTCAGTATCTGTATGGCCATGGCTGCAACCCGGAAGGCTGCCGGGTGCGTGGGATTTTCCTCGCCTGGGATTTGAAGGGCGAGAGGATGTTCATGCTGGTGACGGCAGAAGGCCGGGTGCGGGTTTCGGTCCCGCCCGACCCGCGCGCCTGGTCGCGCGATCTGGCGGCACCCTTGGCGGTTTTCTCCCCCGCCTTGGCCGAGGCCATCGGTTCACGCTGAAAATAAAAAGGGCGGCCCTTGATCAGGACCGCCCTTCCAAACCCTTGGCAGAAAGCCTCAGCTTTCCGCCGCTTCTTCTTCGGTCGCTTCCGGCTTCGGCCCGCTATCGAGGCCCTTGGCGCCCGGGTTGCGGTCCACCAATTCAATCACCGCCATATCGGCGGCATCACCATAACGCATGCCGGCCTTCAGCACGCGGCAATAGCCGCCCTGCCGCACCTTGTAGCGCTCAGCGATTTCACCAAACAGCTTCGCCACCACCGCTTCATCGCGGATTTGAGACAGCGCCTGACGACGCGCATGCAAGCCACCGCGCTTGCCGAGCGTGATCATCCGCTCAACATAGGGGCGCAATTCCTTTGCCTTCGGCAGCGTGGTCGTGATCTGCTCATGCTTGAGCAGAGAGGTCGCCATATTGCGGAACATCGCCGCACGATGGCTTGACGTGACATTGAGCTTCCGCCCAGACAATCCGTGACGCATCTTTCTTATCCTTCAGAACAAGCCGATCAGAACGGCTCATCTGCCCTTTTCGCCAAATCCTCGATGTTCTCAGGCGGCCATTCCGGCACCGTCATGCCAAGGCCAAGCCCCATCGCGGTCAGGACTTCCTTGATTTCATTCAGCGACTTGCGCCCGAAATTCGGCGTGCGCAGCATTTCCTGTTCGGTCTTCTGCACCAGGTCGCCGATATAGACGATATTGTCGTTCTTCAGGCAATTCGCGCTGCGGACGGAGAGTTCAAGTTCATCCACCTTGCGGAGCAGATTGCGGTTGAACGGCAGATCATCCTGCATTTCCGAGCCAAGCTCGGGGCGCGGTTCGTCGAAATTGATCAGGATTTGCAGCTGTTCCTGAATGATGCGCGCGGCAACGCCCACGGCATCTTCCGGCGCCAGCGTGCCATCGGTTTCCACCGACAGGATCAGCTTGTCATAATCCGTGCGCTGGCCAACACGGGTCGGTTCCACGCGATAGGCCACGCGGCGCACCGGCGAATAGATCGCATCCACCGGAATGAGGCCAATCGGCGCATCTTCCGGGCGGTTTTCGGAGGCCGGCACATAGCCCTTGCCGGAATCGATGATCAATTCCATCGAAAGCTTCGCGCCATCATCCAGCGTGCAAATCACCAGATCAGGATTGGCGATTTCGATATCGCCGCTGGTCTGAATTTGCCCGGCGGTGACTTCACCAGGGCCGGTCGCCATCAACGCCAGGCGCTTTTCGCCTTCGCCCTGATAGCGCAGCGCAAGCTGCTTCACATTGAGCACGATATCCGTCACATCTTCCCGAACGCCGGGGATGCTGCTGAATTCATGCAGCACGCCATCAATGCGAATCGCCTTCACCGCCGCACCAAGCAACGAGGAAAGCAGCACGCGGCGCAGCGCATTGCCAAGGGTCATGCCGAAGCCACGTTCCAGCGGCTCCAGCACCAGCGTGGCACTGCGCAGCGGGTTGATCGTCGGCTCGATATGCTTCTGCGTTTCGATCAGGGAACGCCAGTTGCGGTCAAGCACGTTCATGTCTCTCCTATCGGGCTGCGGCGGTCAGGCGGGGCGCGCGTATCAGACGCGGCGGCGCTTGCGCGGGCGGCAACCGTTATGGGGAATGGGGGTCACATCGCGAATGGCGGTCACCTGAAAGCCAACGGCCTGCAGGGCACGCAGCGCGGATTCACGGCCGGAACCAGGGCCGCTCACCATGATGTCCAGCACTTCCATCCCGTGTTCACGCGCCTTGCGGCCCGCATCTTCAGCGGCAACCTGCGCCGCATAGGGGGTGGATTTGCGGCTGCCCTTGAAGCCCTGCGCGCCAGCGGATGACCAGGCAATCGCATTGCCCTGCGCATCCGTGATGGTCACGATGGTATTGTTGAAGGTGGACAGCACATGCGCAACGCCGGAGGAAATATTCTTCCGTTCCTTGCGCTTCACCGGGCCACGAGAGGCACCGCCGCGGGGTTCACGAGCCATCTTACTTCGTCACCTTCTTCTTGCCGGCGATCGCGACCGCCTTGCCCTTGCGGGTACGCGCATTGGTATGGGTGCGCTGGCCACGCACCGGCAGGCCCTTGCGATGGCGCAGCCCACGATAGCAGGCAAGATCCATCAAGCGCTTGATGTTCATCGCCTGCTCACGCCGCAAATCGCCTTCCACGCGGTATTCGCGGTCAATCAATTCGCGGATGCGCATGATTTCATCATCGGTCAGCTGATTCACGCGGCGTTCGGCCGGGATGCTCAACTGATCGCAGATGACCTTCGCGTTCTGCGGGCCAATGCCATAGATATAGCGAAGCGAGACCAGGACTCGCTTATTGGTCGGAATATTCACGCCGGCGATGCGCGCCACAGTGCCTCTCCTGGGGCCGAGCCCC
>JBIKXA010000005.1:0-45910 GCA_044356015.1 Roseomonas sp. | reverse complement strand
GAGATCGGCATGCCAGAGGGCATGGCGCTCCGGCATCGTCCGATTCATTTCGGGCATTTGTTTTCCGGTGATGGCTATGCGGCGGGGTATTACTTCTATCTTTGGGCGGAAGTTTTGGACGCCGATGGGTTTGAGGCGTTTGAGGAAGCGGGCGATCCTTTCCAGCCGGAACTCGCAGCAAAGCTCAAAAGCATTTTTGAGGCTGGCGATACGGCAGACCCCATGGCGCTTTACACGGCGTTTCGTGGCCGCAAGCCGCAGGTGGATGCGCTGCTGCGCAAGCGCGGGTTGGTTGGGGCGTGAGGGGTTGAAGGGCGCATGGCCTGACCCTCACCCCCCAAAGCGCGCAAACTCCCGCACCAGATCCTCATAAATCGCGCGCTTGAAGGCGACCGCCAGCGCGGGCAATTCGCCAAGCGGCGCCCAGCGCCAGGCATCGAATTCCGGGTGGGGGTCAAGATCCAGCCTGATATCGGCATCATCGCCCAAAAAGCGGAGCGCAAACCATTTCTGTCGCTGGCCGCGATACTTGCCGCCAAGCGCCTTGCCGATCAGTTCCGGCGGCAGATCATAGAATAGCCAGCTTGGATGTTCGGCCAGGATTTCGGCCTTGGCGGTGCCGATTTCCTCCTCCAATTCGCGGAAGATGGCGATGGCAGGGTCCTCACCCGCATCCATCCCGCCTTGCGGCAATTGCCACCCGCCGGCCGCCCCTTCGGCATTGGGCAAATCCGCACGCCGCGCCACCAGCACCTGCCCCGCCGCGTTGAAAAGCAGCGCGCCGACATTGTCGCGATAGGGCAGTGTCATTGCGTGCGGGTTTCCGCGGTCTCCGGCGGGCGGCGGATCAGCACGGATATGGGCGCCAGCACCAAGCCGCGCCTTTCAAGCCCCGCCGACCAGGCGACCAGCCGATCCACCACCACGGGCGTTGCCGCATGCGCAAGGCCAAGCGCGGAACCGCGCGCCTTGGCAATTGTCTCAAGCTCGCCAAGGCGGCGTTCAATCTCCGTCCGGGTGGCGGGTTCATCCAGGATCACATCCACGGAACGCCCCCAGGCGCGCCCTGGCCCGGCAACACCGGGGCGCGCATCCACAAACAACAGGCCACGATTGCGGACCGATTCCTGCAGCGCCAAATAGCTTTGTTCCATGGCGGCGAAACGTTCGCCGCGCATGCCGCCCACCACGCCGATGGTCCCGACATAACCCGGAAAGCGTGAGAGTATCCATTCCAGATTGGCCATGTTTTCGGTTGAAGAACGCCCGGTCAGCAAGGCGCGATTCCCAGGATCATTCAGCGGATAACCGGCGGGTTCCAGCGGCAGGCCGATCAGGGTTTCCGAACCCTTGGCGCGCAACCGTTCCGCCACCTGAGCGGCACGCGGTGCATAGGGCGAAATTGCAAAGGTGACGGCAGGCGGCAGGCGGCGTATGGCGTCTTCCGTTTGCGCATTGGAAATACCGAGATCGGCAACAATGATGCCAATGCGCGGGCGGGTATCCTGTCGGTCGAATTGTCCGGCATAGGCGCGGATGGAGGTACGGCCATCAGCGCCCACGCGTGGCAGCGCGCCAAAGCGCCCCTGTTCCAATAGGGCAGGATCAGGCGCGGCGATCGGGCGGGCTGTGGGGGATTCCGGCGCGGCGACCGGCACATCCAATTGGGGTGGCGCGGGGGCATCCGGGGTTGGTGCAGGTGCCGCAGCAACCGGGGCTGGCTGATCCGGCGCGGTGGGGGGTGGCGCCTCGGCCTGGACGGGTGGCTGGGGCGGCGTGGATGGCTCGGGCGTTGCGGCAGGTGGGGCGGGCGTTTCAGCCACCGGTGCGGGCGCCGGGGCAGGCGGCGGCGTCGATTCAGACAGGACAGGCGCAGCCACGGGTGCAGGTTCAGCCGCAGGTTCGGGGGATGGCGCAGCCTCAGCCACAGCTTCCTCGCGCGGTTCGGGCGGGCCAAGGCGGTCAAGCCAAAGCCCGCCGCCGCCCAAAAGCAGCAGCACCAATACCCAAAACAGGCCAAGTCCGCGCCAGCCGGCGAATACCCGGCGCGGCAATCCTTCTGCCATCACATCCTCAGCGCTGCCCGCTGCGTGGCGCCGAAGCCATGCCACGCAGCAGCATTAAAGCCTGCTGAAGTTGATGATCCGTTTCCGGCTTGGTCGGATCAAGGGCCGGGGCGCCTTCCGCGGGCTGGCGCACCACGCGTTCCACCAGGCCCGCCGGCAGGTTGAGCGGCGGCGGCGGGATGGGCGCGCGGGTTTCAGCCTGGGTTTCATTGCGGAGCGACCGGCGCAAATCCGCTTCCCGGTCACGCGGCGGCTGCGCGGCGCGGACCTCTTCCCGCGTGGCCAGCACCTCGATATCGGGTTCAATCCCAGTGCCCTGGATGGACCGGCCTGATGGCGTGTAATAGCGCGCGGTGGTCAAACGGATAGCGCCATGGCCCGGCACCGGCATCACGGTTTGCACACTGCCCTTGCCGAAGGATTTCACGCCAACCACCACGGCACGACGATGATCCTGCAAAGCGCCGGCGACGATTTCACTCGCACTCGCGCTACCGCCATTGATCAGCACCACAATCGGCAAGCCATCGGCGATGTCGCCAGCCTTGGCGTTCCAGCGCTGCGCATCTTCCGTCCGGCGCGCACGGGTGGACACAATTTCCCCCTGCGTCAGGAAATCATCCGTGACCTGCACCGCCTGATCAAGCAAACCGCCCGGATTATTGCGCAAATCCAGCACCAGCCCCTTCAGCCCGCCCTGCGCCTGTTGCTTCAATTGCTGCACCGCCCGACGCAGCCCGGCTTCCGTTTGCTCATTGAAGGAAGTGATGCGCACATAGCCCAGATTGCCATCTTCCAGCCGGAAGCGCACCACTTGCGGGCGGATGACATCGCGCGTCAGTGTGAATTCAATCGGCCGTTCCGCCCCTTGGCGACGAATGGTGATCTTGATTTGCGTGCCGCGTTGGCCGCGCATCTGGTCCACCGCTTCCTGCAAGCTGAGCCCCTGCACCGAAGTGCCGTTCAGATGCGTGATGAAATCGCCCGGCTTGACGCCGGCTCGCGCGGCAGGGGTTTCGTCAATCGGGCTGATGACCTTGATATAGCCGCCTTCCTGCGTGACTTCGATCCCAAGCCCGCCGAATTCACCGCGGGTCTGGGTTTGCATGTCACGGAAGCTGCGCTGATTCAAATAGGATGAATGCGGGTCAAGGCTGGTCAGCATGCCCTGGATCGCGTTTTCGATCGCGTCCCGGTCATTCACCGGTTCCACATATTCGGCACGCACCCTTTCAAACACATCGCCAAAAAGGTTGAGCAGCCGATAGGTCTCGGCCCGCCCACCTTCCTGCGCCCAGGCAGCAACCAAGGGGCCCACCACCACGCCGGCGGCAAAGGCCGCACCAATCCCCGCATAACGCAAAATCCCGCGCTGCATGCGCCGCAATCCTTCTCATCACTCGGCCGGAGCCGGAAAACCCCTGGATAAGATAAGCGTTCATGGCGCTTTGCGCGACTCAAGAATGCTTTGCATCGCCGAAAAATCATGCAGGCCGCTATTCTGCCCCGCCAAGCCAGGGCATGGGGTCCATGACCTCGCCATTGCGGCGCAGTTCCAGATAAAGCGCGCCGCGCCCATCCGCGCCCGCGCCGAGTCGGCCAAGCGCTTCCCCAGCCAACAGCGCCGCCCCCGCTTCGGTATCCAAAGCGTCAAACCCTGCCAGGACCAGATGCAGGCCGGGGCCACATTCCAGGATGATGATCTGCCCGAAGCGGCGGAAGGGGCCGGCAAATACCGCGCGCCCTGTGCAGGGGCTGACCACACGCGCACCGCCTGCCGTCGCGAAAGTGACGCCCCGGGCCGGACCGGCTTCGCCCCTTTGGCCGAAGGCGAGGCTGATCCGCCCATGCACCGGCGCCGGGCGGGGCTGATCCGGTGCCGCGATTGGCGGTACGACAACAGGGGTTGCCGGGCGCGCTTGGCGCGCTTCCCGCCGAGCCCTTGCCGCTGCCTGCGCCGCCTGCCGCGCCTGTTCACGTTCCAGTGCCGTCAGCATGTCCTGAAGATCATTGGCGCGGGCAAGCGCTTCCTGCGCGCGCGCGGCCTCGGCCCTTTGCGTTGCGCGGGCTTCGCGTTCGCGGAGCCTGGTCTCTGCGATCTCCTCATCGAGCGCCGTTGCTGCTTGGCGCAGTTCGGCCTCGGCGGCGGCGACCACGGTGGCTTCCGCTGCGGCGATGCGTGCGCGGCGTTCCGCTTCGGCATTGGCAAGGCGAAGTTCCTCGGCCTCGGCACGGATCTGTCGCGCCATGCCTTGCAGGACCAGAAGGCCGCGCAGCGCCTCATCCGGTGGGGCGGGCTGCGCGAGCAAGGTCTCCGCCGGCCAAAGCGCCAAGCGCCGCATGGCCGGCATCATGGGCGCCAGCACGGCAGCACGTGAGGCTGCCTCGTTATAGGCCGCTGCCGCTGCGGCTTCGGCGGCTTGCTTGCGCTGTTCGGCGGCTTCCAAGGCACGTTCGGCTGCCTGCACCCGCGCCGCCATGGCAACGCGCTGCCGCGCCAGGCCGCTTTCTTCCGCCGCCGCCGCTTCGGCTTCGCGTGCGGCGGCTTCGGCAGCGGCGCGGCTGGCAGCACCAGCGCGGCGGGCTTCTTCCAAAGCCTCACGCGAAGGCTGCGCCACCGCCAAGCCGGGCAGCGCCAGCAATAGCAGCGCGAGGACAAGGCGCGCCTTAGCCAAGCAGGGAATGTCCTGTCATGGCGCCGGGCTGCGGCAGGCCCAGCAAGGCAAGCAGCGTCGGCGCGATATCCGCAAGCCGGCCCTCCTTGATCGCCGCCCCTTGCGGGCCGCCCATCAGAATGGCTGGCACCACATTGGTGGTATGCGCGGTATGCGGCCCGCCGGTTGCGGGGTCTTTCATCAATTCGGCATTGCCGTGATCGGCGGTGACCAGCAGGCAGCCGCCTACATCGCGCAAGGCCGCCACAATACGCCCAAGCCCGGCATCAACGGCTTCAACTGCACGCGTTGCAGCAGCAAGGCTGCCGGTATGGCCGACCATATCGGCATTGGCGAAATTCAGCACAATCAGATCAAAAGCGCGGCTGTTGATCGCGGCCACGGCCTTTTCCGTCAGTTCCGGCGCTGACATTTCCGGCTTCAAATCATAAGTGGCGACATCCTTGGGTGAGGGCACCATGATGCGTTCCTCGCCGGGATAAACCGCTTCTTCGCCGCCATTCAGGAAGAAGGTGACATGGGGGTATTTTTCCGTCTCTGCCATACGGAGTTGCTTGAGCCCCGCACGCGCCACCACCTCACCCAATTTATCGGCCATGGATTGCGGCGCGAAGGCAGTGGCGAGATGCGCATTCAGCGCGTCACTATATTCCGTGAGGCCGACAGCGGCAGCGAAGCTTGGCATTCGCCTGCGCGCAAAACCATCGAAGGCAGGATCAAGAAGTGCTGTCAGGATTTCGCGGGCGCGATCGGCGCGGAAATTGAAGCAGAGGATGCCATCGCCATCCTTCATCCCCGCATAATCACCAATGACGCTGGCTGGGATGAATTCATCGGTCTTGTCGGCGGCATGGGCAGCGGCGATGGCAGCGGCAGCGGTTGGGGCGGCAATGCCCTTGGCTTCCACCATCGCTTCATAGGCTTGCGAAACGCGGTCCCAGCGCTTGTCGCGATCCATCGCGAAATAGCGCCCGATGATGGTGGCAATGCGCACGCCCGCAACACCTGCAAGATCGGCTTCGAAACGCTTCAGGTAATCGGGCGCGGCGCGCGGCGGCGTGTCCCGCCCATCGGTGAAGCCATGGATCGCGACCGGTATGCCAGCACCTGAGAGCAGCTTCGCCAGCGCCACCGCGTGATCCTGATGCGCATGCACTCCACCGGGGGAGAGCAGCCCCATCAAATGGCATGTCCCGCCCGAGGCCCTCAGCTTCGCCATCAGCCCAGTGAGTGCCGGCAATCGCGCGAAAGATCCATCGGCGATGGCGGCATCAATGCGCGGCAAATCCTGCATCACCACGCGCCCGGCGCCGATATTGAGGTGCCCGACCTCTGAATTGCCCATCTGCCCTTCCGGCAAGCCGACATCCCGCCCCGAGGTTTTCAGGAAAGCATGGGGGCAGGATGCCCAAAGCGCGTCAAAGCTTGGGGTCTTGGCCTGGCGCACCGCGTTATCGGCACTCTCTTCCCGCCAGCCCCAGCCATCCAGGATCACCAGCATCACGGGGCGGGGGGTGGCGGCGTTCATCTGGCTTGGGCTCCCATTTCTCTGGCGCGGGGATACCGCCCGGCGCGGCCCAAGGGCAAGCGCGGATCAGAAGGGCAGCAGCGCCGGCACGCCAAAGAAGCGCGCATGGAAATGCAGCGTCACGAGCCAGCCGAGCAAGCCGAGCGTTGGCGCAAGCCAGCCGATTTCGCCCAGCACCAGCCGATTGCGCCCTGCCATGATGGCGCCGAAGGGGATGATGGAGGTCTCGGCGCGCAGCTTCGCCGCCGCTTCCGGCGCCCGCGCTGCCAGTTTGCGGTCAATGGAAGGCATGCCCAGGAAGGCGCTGATGGCGAAGGTACCGAAGAAGATCAGGCCGGCTACATCGCCATTGCCAATCAAATGCACCAAAGCCCAAAGCGCGAAGGACCAAAGCATGGGGTGGCGCGTGATGCGCTGAACGCCACGCACCTGCTGCCCGGCCAGTGCTTCGCCGCCCACCGCTGTTGGGTTGCGCAATAGGCCGGCGGCGAAAAACAGGAAAGCGGGCAGCATGATGATGGCGAGCAGCAGGCGAAGCCAGGCGGGCGCTGTCCAAAGCGGCATGGCGCCTGCGCCTTCCCAAGCCTGCACCAACATCATGATTGCAATGATGGAGGTGACCGCATAGGCAATGCGAAACCCGATTTCCCCAATTTTGCCCACCAAGCGCGCACGGATATCGGTGCCGGCGAAGCCATTATGCGTCGCGATCCAGAAGATCGCGGCCAGCAGCAGGGGGATCACACCTTCCATGGCATTGCCTTTCAACCGCAAAACGAGAAACCCTATACATGATCGCGGGGAATATGTGCATAATTTCCAACGGACACGTTGTGCTGAATCGGGCGGGCAATACCCGCAGGAAAATGAGTGAAAAGAGACATCGCCTATGGAAAACCCTGGAAAGCCTATGACCCTTGCCCAATTCACCGGGCTGCTCAATACCGGGTTAGGCTTTCAGACAACCACGCATTACGGCAAGAATCCTCGTTCCCTACTGAATGCTCTTTGCGATCAATATGGTTCAGACAAGGGGGAGTTGCAGCCCGGTGGTCACCCCTATCCCTGGCCTTCGCATACCTATGCTGATTTCTATGAACGGCTTTTCGGGCATTGTCGCCACGGGATCAGAAAAGTTTTTGAATGCGGCTTGGGCACCAATAATCCAAATCTGGCGTCTTCCATGAAAGAAAAGGGGAAGCCCGGCGCTTCGCTTCGCGTCTGGCGGGATTATTTTCCAAACGCCATGATTTACGGCGCGGATATAGACCGCGACATCCTTTTCACCGAGGAACGTATCAAGACCCATTATGTCGATCAGCGCGATCCGGCAGCGATTGAAGCCTTCTGGCAGCAGGTTGACGATACGGGTTTCGATTTCATGCTGGATGATGGTTTGCATGTTTTCGCTGCGGGGAGCTGCCTTTTCACCCATTCCATCAATCGGCTGACTGACCACGGCATTTATGTCATTGAAGATGTTACGCCCGGCGATCTGCTGCGCTACAAGGAATTCTTCAGCAAGACCTCCTACGTGGTGGATTACGTCACCCTGTTCCGGCCCAAGCTGCCGCTTGGCGACAATAGCCTGGTGGTCATTCGAAAGGGGTGAGTGCTCTGGGGCTACAAATCCTTCAGCACTGCCCAAAGCGCCGATTTCGCCTCAAACCCAATGCCGGGGATGTCAGGCATCTTGATCCGCCCATCTACCACTGGCGTGCTATCGGCGAAACCACCGAAGGGCGCGAAAACCTCCGGGTAGCTCTCATTCCCGCCAAGCCCAAGGCCCACCGCGATATTCAACGCGAATTGATGCCCGCCATGTGGCACGCAACGCCGCGGCGACCAGCCATGGCGCACCAGCATGTCAAGCGTGCGCAGATACTCAACCAGGCCATAGGAAAGTGCCGGATCGAATTGCAGAATATCGCGATCAGGCCTCAGCCCACCATGGCGGATCAGGTTGCGCGCATCCAGCATGGAAAACAGATTCTCACCCGTCGCAATCGGCGGCATGTATTGTTCAGCCAAAGCGGCATGGGTTGAATAATCCAGCGGGTCGAGCGGTTCTTCATACCAGCGCAGCCCAAATTGTTGCAGCGCCGCGCCATAGGTCAACGCCGCATGCAGGCCGAAGCGACCATTCACATCCACGGCCAAGCGCGATCCATCGCCGCCCAACAGCTTCACCACCGCTTCAATGCGCGCCAGATCTTCCGTGAGCGCATCCTTGACCGATGTGCCCGGCGCACCACCGATTTTCATTTTCACCGTGGTGTAGCCCATGCCGAGGTAGCGCTTCATTTCCTCAACCAAAGCATCCACGCCCTTGCCAGGGTAGTAATAGCCGCCGGCTGCATAGACCCAGGCGCTGTCATCCGCCTTACCGCCGCGAAAGCGATCGGCCAGCAGCCGCCACAGCGGCACGCCTTCCAGCTTCGCTGCCGCGTCCCACAGCGCCATGTCCAATACGCCAACCGCGACAGAACGATCCCCATGCCCGCCAGGCTTTTCGTTGCGCATCATCGCACCCCAGGCCCCGGCGGGGTTTAGGCCGCCTTCGCCACGCGCCAATTCAGCCTCGGTCGTGGCTTCCAGGCGGGGGATGAAGCGTTCCGCGAGCAAACCTGGCTGCGCGTAACGGCCATTGGAATTGAAGCCATAGCCCGTCGCTTTTTTGCCCGCGCCATCTTCCACCGTGATGGCAACGACACTCGCCGTCATTTTCGAAAAATCTATATAGGCATTGGCGATGGCACTGCTGATGGGCACCACGCCTTGGCGGATGGAGGTGATACGCATGGGGTTTCCTGTTTCGTATCCTGCGCGTTCAACTGCGCGCCATGTTCAACCGAGCAATCTGCCAATAACGCGCGCCGTGTAATCCACCACCGGGATCACGCGCCCGTAATTGATGCGCGTTGGGCCGATCACGCCAATGGCGCCGACGATCTTTTCCTGCCCGTTGCGGAAGGGCGCCACCACCACGGAAAGCCCGGCGCTATCGAACAAACCGCTTTCTGCGCCAATGAAAATCTGCACGCCTTCGCCGCGCTGCGCCAATTCCAACAGGCGCAGCATGGTTTCCTGCGCTTCCAGCCTTTCAAACAGCCGCTGGATTTCCTGCACCTGCGCTGCCTGATCAAGGTTTTGCAACAAGCGCGACTGGCCGCGCAGAATAAGTGACCCACCGCCGCCACCCGCCCAGGTGGCAAGCCCCGCCGAGATCACTTGCTGCGTCAGCGCATCCAAAGCGGTGCGATCGGCGGCGATTTCCTCGGACACATGGGTGCGGGTTTCCTCCAAAGTGCGACCCGCAAGCCGCGCATTCAGATAATTGGATGCCTGCGTCAGCGCGGAAGGCGGCAGCCCCGCCGGCACTTCAATGACGCGGTTTTCCACCTGGCCGCCTTCATGCACCAGCACCACCAAAGCCCGGCCCGGACCAAGTGCGACGAATTCAATATGGCGCACTGGGTTTTCTGTTTTTGGCGCCACCACCAGCCCCGCCGCGCCCGCGAGGCCCGAGAGCATCAGCCCCGCTTCGGCGAGCGTTTCCTGCAAGGACCGGCCAGATGCCGCGCAGCGCGCCGCGATCGCATCCCGGTCTTCTTCGCCGAGCGCGCCAAATTCCAACAAGCCATCCACGAAAAGCCTGAGGCCCCGTTCGGTCGGCAGCCGCCCGGCAGAGGTATGGGGCGCGTAAAGTAGCCCGGCATCTTCAAGATCAGCCATGGCATTGCGGATGGTGGCAGGCGAAAGCCCCAGCGGCAGCCGGCGGGACAGGGTGCGGGACCCCACGGGTTCGCCAGTCGCGACATAGGTTTCCACCAATTCGCGCAGAATCAACGCCGAACGGCTATCCAGCCCGGCCGCGGCCGGCAGCCCTGGGGTTAGCATCGTGGGCGTATGGGTCACGGGTTTTGGTCCCGATTTGTCATGCGCCGAGTATGGGGCCTGGGCCGGGCACGTCAACGGGTTAGCAAGCCGGGTGCCCCTGTGCTATCCGCGCGACCCATGACCAGACCCTCAGGCCGCGCCCCCGGCGCGCTTCGCACCGTTTCCATCCAACCAGGCGTGGCGCGCCATGCGGAAGGTTCCTGCGTCATTCGCATGGGCCTGACCGAGGTGCTGTGCACCGCCAGCGTTGAAGGCAAGGTGCCCCCCTTCCTGCGCGGCCAGGGCCAGGGTTGGGTCACGGCGGAATATGGCATGCTGCCGCGCGCCACCCATACGCGAAGTGACCGGGAAGCCGCGCGCGGCAAGCAATCTGGCCGCACGCAGGAAATCCAACGCCTGATCGGGCGTTCTCTCCGCGCTGTCACGGATTTGAAGGCGATGGGGGAAATGACCATCACGCTTGATTGCGATGTGCTGACCGCCGATGGCGGCACGCGCTGCGCTTCCATCACCGGCGCCTGGGTGGCGCTGCATCTGGCATTTGAACATTGCAAGCGCATGAACATCATCGCCCGCAATCCCTTGAAGGATCAGGTGGCGGCGATTTCCTGCGGCATCTATCAGGGCGTGCCCGTGCTCGACCTTGATTATGATGAGGACAGCAAGGCCGATGCGGATGCGAATTTCGTCCTCACGGCCTCGGGCGGAATTGTCGAAATTCAGGGCACCGCCGAAGGTGCGCCCTTCACGGAGGCCGATTTGCAGGCGCTGATGGCCCATGCGCGGGAAGGCACGGCAGCCCTTTTCGGCAAGCAGCGGCTTGCGGTGGATAAGTGATGGCGCATCGGCGCCTTTCACGCGGCGAGAAGATTGTCATCGCCTCCCACAATGCCGGTAAGCTCCGTGAAGTGGCGGCTTTGCTGGCGCCGCATGGCATTGAGGTGACCAGCGCCGGCGCGCTTGGCCTGCCTGAACCTGAGGAGACGGAGACGAGCTTCCTGGGCAATGCACGCATCAAGGCGCATGCGGCGGCGCGCGCTTCGGGAATGCCGGCCCTTTCCGATGATAGCGGTTTTTCAGTTGCCGCCTTGGATGGCGCGCCTGGGGTTTATACCGCCGATTGGGCCATGCGCCCGGAAGGTGGGCGGGATTACGTGCTTGCCATGGGCAAGGTGCATGATCTGGCCAAGGATGCCGGGGACCGCGCGGCCTGGTTCACCTGCGCTTTGGTGCTCGCCTGGCCCGATGGGCATGAGGAAGGCTTTGAAGGCAAGGCAGAAGGCGCTTGGGTCTGGCCACCACGCGGCGCGCATGGCTTTGGCTATGACCCCATGTTTGTCCCTTCAGGCTTGCATGAAACCTTCGGTGAAATGGACCCGGTGGAGAAGCACCGCATCAGCCATCGCGCGGCGGCTTTCGCGCTGCTGGCCGCTTCCTGCCTGCCACCGGCGGCAGGCTGAGCTTCAAGGGCGGCGCCGCTTCTGGCGATAGCCCACGGCGGATCAGGCTCGCCCAGCCTTCTTCGGGATTGTCCACAATCTCAAACAGCTTCAAATCCGCCTCGCTGATCATGCCTTCTTCGGCGAGGGCGGCAAAATTCACCACCTTGGTCCAGTAATCGCGCCCAAAAAGCACAATCGGAACCGGGTGCATTTTTTTCGATTGTACCAGTGTCAGCACTTCAAACAATTCATCAAAAGTCCCGAAGCCACCTGGAAAAACCGCAAGCGCATTGGCGCGCATGGCCAAATGCATCTTGCGCATGGCGAAGTAATGGAAGCGAAAGGTCAGCGCCGGCGTGGACCAGGGATTGGGCGCCTGTTCATGCGGCAGGGTGATGTTGAAGCCGATGGAAGGCGCGCCGCATTCGAACGCCCCGCGATTGGCCGCTTCCATGATCCCGGGGCCGCCGCCCGTTGCAATCACATTATCCCGCAGCGCGCCGGAAGCGGCCAAGGCACCGCCGCGCATGGACACAATGCGGGCGAAGGCGCGCGCATCCTCATAAAAGCGGGACCGATCAAGCGCCTTGTGCGCGGCGCGCTTTTCCGCCGCGCCGCGCGCTTTCTTCGCCAGCGCGGCGGCTTCTTCGGCGCTTGGGGTGCGGGCGGAACCAAACACCACCACGGTGGACCGCACCCCCCAATCGCGCAAAGCATATTCCGCCTTGGCATATTCCATGCCGAAGCGGAACGGACGCATTTCATCGCGGAGCAGGAATTCCCGATCCTCAACCGCGAGCAAATAGCTCCGCGACTGTTTTTGGGTGCCGTTATCGGGCATTGGATGTTCCCCCTTGTTATGGCGCGCATCTTGGCATGAAGCGGGCGGGAGGGGCGATGGGGACCCCAAAAGCGTGACTCTGCTGCAACGGTGGCGAGTCGCGCTGAATCCGCGCCGGGGGAAGCACAAGAAAACCCTGGGCAAAGAATGGCTTCCGGCATAGAGTTCCTGCTCACTCTGAAGCGCTGCCTTGATGCCTCGCCTTTTTCTCCCGGCCGATTCCAGGCCATCCGCCGAACCAAGCGCCCCCAGGCGGCGCTTTGCCTCGGCCGATCTGCGCGCGCTGCTCAGCCGGCGCCTGATGGAATTATGCGGCCTGCTGGCGGCTTTATTGGCGCTTGGGCTGGCCGCCGCGCTGCTGAGCTACGATCCCGCCGATCCTTCGCTGAGCACGGCAACCGCGCGGCCCGTGAGCAATCTGGCCGGGCCGGCGGGGGCGGTTGTGGCGGATATCCTGTTGCAGGGCTTTGGCTATGCGGCGGCTCTGCCGGTGCTGGCGCTGCTCGCCTGGGCGTTTCGGTTGGCGACGCAACGCGGCCTTGGCTTCATCCCGCTCCGGCTTTTCGGCCTGGCGCTTGGCCTGCCCTTTGGTGCGGCAGCCTTCAGCTTGGCCCCCCTGCCGCCAGAAGCGCCCAGCCTGGCCGGCGCGGGCGGTGCCGTGGGGCCGCTTTTGGCGGATGGTGTGATTTCCTGGCTTTCCGGCAGCTTCGGTCCCTATGGCGCGCTGCTGGCCAAGGCGGGCTTGGTTTTTGGCGCGGTCGGCGCTGGCTTCATTGGCTGCGGTCTGACCTTCGGCGAATGGCGCAGGGCTGGCCGTGCGGCCCTTGGCGCCAGCCAGGCCGCTTTGGATGCGGCGCGCGCCGGGGCGGAACGCTTCCGCCCGGTTGAGGAAGCGCCAGCGAGGAAACCTGGGCTTTTCGCCCGCCTTGGCGCGCGCTTCAAAACCGGCACCGGGCGGCTATTCCGTCGGCAGGAACCGGAAATCCCGCTCGGCCCCATGCTGCGCGCCGCCGATGCGGCGGCCGAGGCCATGCCGATCCGCCCCGAAGCGCCAGAGCCCCCGCCGGTGCGGCCCCGCAAGCAGCCGGAACCCGCGCGCCGCCCCGCGCAGCAACCCGCGCTTGATCTTGGTGATGGCGCCTGGGCGCTGCCGCCACTTGACCTGCTGACGCCCGCGCCGGCGCAGCGCGTGGGTCGGCCTTCCGAGGAATCGCTGCAAGCCAATGCGCGGCTTTTGGAAAGCGTTTTGGAAGATTACGGCGTGCGCGGGCGCATTGTGGAAATCCGCCCCGGCCCGGTGGTGACCCTGTATGAATTGGAACCCGCCCCCGGCACCAAATCCGCGCGCGTGATTGGCCTGGCTGATGATATCGCGCGGTCCATGAGCCTGATTGCCGTGCGCATCGCAACCGTGCCGGGGCGCAATGTGATCGGCATTGAAATGCCCAATGCCAAGCGCGAAACCGTCTTTCTGTCGGAAATGTTCACCGATGAAAGCTGGCATCGCCATCCGGGCAAGCTGCCCTTGGCGCTGGGCAAGGATATCGGCGGCACGCCGGTGATCGCCGATCTGGCGCGCATGCCGCATTTGCTGATTGCCGGCACCACGGGTTCGGGCAAATCGGTCGGGATCAATACCATGATCCTGAGCCTGCTCTATCGCTTCAGCCCCGATGAATGCCGGTTCATCATGATTGACCCCAAGATGCTGGAATTGTCGGTCTATGACCGTATTCCGCATCTGCTGGCGCCGGTGGTGACAGAACCGCCCAAGGCGATTGGCGCGCTGAAATGGACCGTGCGGGAAATGGAGCGCCGCTACCGTGCGATGAGCCAATTGGGCGTGCGCAATATCGCGGGTTACAATGAAAAAGTGACAGCGGCGCGCCAGCGCGGCGAAGTGCTGACCCGGCGCGTGCAAACCGGCTTCGATCCGGAAACCAATAAGCCGGTTTTTGAAGACCAGCCGCTGGCGTTGGAAGCGCTGCCCATGATTGTGGTGGTGATTGATGAAATGGCCGATCTGATGATCGTGGCCGGCAAGGAAATTGAAGCCGCCGTGCAGCGCCTTGCGCAAATGGCGCGTGCCGCCGGCATCCATGTGATCATGGCCACACAGCGGCCTTCCGTGGATGTGATTACCGGCACGATCAAGGCCAATTTCCCGACACGCATTTCCTTCCAGGTAACGTCGAAAATTGATAGCCGCACCATCCTGGGCGAACAGGGTGCGGAACAATTGCTCGGCCAGGGCGATATGCTGCATATGCCGGGCGGCGGGCGGCTTGCGCGCGTGCATGGCCCCTTTGTTTCAGACACTGAGGTTGAGCGCGTGGTTGAATTCCTCCGCGCCCAGGGCGAGCCCGATTATATCGAGGAAGTAACGGATACCGAGGATGAGGGTGATTCCGTTGCCATGCTCGGCATGCTGGGCGGCAATACGGATGCTGAGGCATCACTTTACGACCAGGCGGTGGCGCTGGTGACACGCGAAGGCAAGGCCAGCACCAGCTTTGTGCAGCGGCATTTGAACATTGGCTATAACCGCGCGGCGAAGCTGATTGAACAAATGGAAAAGGAAGGCGTGGTGGGGCCGGCGAATCACGTGGGCAAGCGCGAAGTGCTGGCGCCGGGGCCGAGGGATTAAACGATCTTAGCGCCCCCGGGAACGTTCGTTAGGGCCACGCGGAGCGCTGAAAATCTTGA
Organism: Roseomonas sp.; assembly: GCA_044356015.1. GTDB lineage: Bacteria > Pseudomonadota > Alphaproteobacteria > Acetobacterales > Acetobacteraceae > Neoroseomonas. Next base: position 30,752 of record JBIKXA010000005.1, on the reverse strand, counting down.
CTGACCGGCGTGGCAGTTAATTGAGCTTCTTCTTCCACCACTACCGCATGTGCGGCATGATGCCATGCGGGAGCGGCGAGGATGAGTGTGTTTCAGGTGGGTTTCATACGGAGTTCGTGAGAAGTTTAGGGATGAGTTGCGATGGGGGTAGGAGAGGAGATCGCTCTGGCTTTGGGTTTGTTTGGATTAAAATTGGGTGTATTTGTTTATGCCTGTTGGCGCTTTGATCGTAGTTGCGCCGAAAGCGAAGGCTGGCGGCGGTCTGTCTGGTTCATCTGGAAAATACGCTGGAATTATCTGGATTTTTCCGATCTCCCCAAGACAGCGTGGGGTAATTTTGTGACAAGAATGCGAATTTACGATTTTGTCTGGAATGCACTGATTGCTTTTCTTTTTGTTTTCCTGTTCATCTTCAACGCAATCCAGCCAATGGGGGGAGTTTCCTCTGGTGAAGGAGACTGATCTTGTGGAAGACGCGTTGGTCTTCGCGCAATTTCTTGCCTGTATTCTTTTGCCTTTGATTGGGTGGGCCTTTGCTTTGCGGCGCCATGTCAAAAAAAACCGGGAACTTATTATATCTATTTTCGGAAGTGAGGAAAAATTCTGGAGTTTGCTATGGTCAAACGCCTTTACAAAATTATCGTGCTCCAGTAACGAACTTTCTAGATATCCTCTGATAAAAGAAGTTACAAAATTAGGATGGCAAGCCAATGCTGCTATGTTTTTCTTCTTCATTTTCTGGTTAGCCTATCCATTTGAGTGGTAGTCAAGAAGGGGGCTGTCATGTCAGGCGCGCGCGATTGGGTTCCGCAACCTCGGCCCTTTGTTGATTCAAAAAAATTTCTCCTGATCTTCAGCGAGAAAAGGACATGACTTCAAAATGACCGTCAGTGTTGTGTTGCATAAGGGCGCGCTTGATGCAAAAGCGACACCCACTTTCCTAGAGGAGAGCGCAACTGCCAATAGACCGCGCTCCTCCGAGATGACTGAAACAGCCTAGACGCCATGTTCGACCTGAAGCTTCTTTTCGCGAAAAATTTTCTGGGGGGTATTTTTGTCCTCATTCAAGCCAGCCTCTTTTTGGCGGTCTTCATAGGTTCCCTCACTTAGCCTCCCCCGGCGCATGCGGATCCAACACCGCATCCGGCAAGGCCATGAACCGCGCGCCGTAAGTCCACACCAGCGCACATTCCACAACCCGTCCCGGAAAGGCCGCGCGCAGCAGCGCGCGATAGGCCGCCATTTGTCGCAAATAAAGCGGCGCTACCTGATCCACATTGTCCGGCGGCGGGCGATTGGTCTTGTAATCCAGCACCAGCACGCGATCCGCTTCTATCTTCAACCGATCCACCTGCCCCGCAATCAGCCGGCCATTCACCTCACCCGCCAAGGGCGCTTCCGCAAGGCTGCCCGCCCCAAGGGCCTCGCGCATCCAGCCCTGCCGCAGCAGGTCCACAACCTCCTGCAAGGTCGCTTCCTGTTCGGCGCGCGAAAGCCCCGGCGCGCGGCGCGCGAGGAAACGGCGGGAGAGTTCTTCCCACCCTGCCTCGGGATGTTCGGGCAGGCTTTGCAATAGCGCATGCACCAATCGCCCGCGCCGAAAGCGGAGCCCCAGCGGGTCTTGCGCCGGACGCGGCGCGGCTGCGGGGGTTTCCTGTTCGCCAGGCAGGGCAGAGGGGGCCAGGCTGCCGGCAGGCGCTTCCTCGGCCAGTTTTTGCCAGGCCCAGGCGGGCGGGCGCGCCTCAGCGGCATCTGCGCGCATGGGGTCTTCCAGCCGGGGCGGCGCGGTTTGCGGCGCGCTCAGGCTGAGCAGTTTCGGTTCTGCCCCGAAACCATCAGCGGCAGCGCCAAAAGCGGCGGGATCAAAGCCGGATGCCTCATGCCCCGCAAGCCTGGCAAATCCTTGCGCCACCAGATCATACCAGCAGCCCGCGGGCAGCTTCTGCGCGCCATTCCAGCCGCAAATGATCAGCCGATCTTCCGCGCGCGTCAGCGCAACATATAGCAGCCGGTGTTCTTCCTCAGCATCGCGCGCCTGATCCGCCTGGCGTTGCGCGGCCAATGCGGGCGCCTCAAAACCCTTGATCTGCGGTGCCCAAACCGGCAGGGGGGCGCCGCCATCGTCAAACCAGCGGAGCGTTGTGCGGTCCTGCGCTTTCCTTGTGGTATCGGGCAGAATGACGATCGGCGCCTGCAAGCCCTTGGCGCCATGCACGGTCATGATGCGCACCACATCGCCGGCGGCTTCCGCTTCGCGCTTGATCTCCGCACCACCTTGGCGGAGCCAATGCACAAAGCCCTGCAAGGATGGCGGGTTGAGCTTTTCATGTTCCAAAGCGGCATTGAGCAATTCATCCAAGGGATCGCCCGCATCCGGCCCAAGCCGCGCCAGCATGCGCGCACGCCCCGCGCGGGGATCAAGCGGGCCGGGCGCGCCCAGCACATCAGCGAACAAGCCATAGGGCGTGATGAAATCAAGCTGAGCTGCCTGCGCCGCCAACCAATCCGCAACGCGCCCAAGCGCCGAGGCACTGCCGCGATGGCCCATCAGCACCGCATGCAGCGATGATGTGCCGCGCCCATGTGCCAGTTCAAACAGCGCATCTTCATCAAGGCCGATCAGCGGGGATTTCAACAGTGCGGCAAGGTTCAAATCATCATCGGGCAGCAACAACCAGCCAGCGAGCGCCAGCATATCCTGCACCGCCAATTCATTTGCCAGGATCATGCGGTCAATGCCGCCAACCGGGATGGAAAGCTTTTTCAATTCGCGCACGAGTGCAGCGGCAAAACCGCCACGCTTGCGCGCACGCAGCAGCACCAGAATATCGCCGGGGCGAATGGGCCGGCCATGCGGTTGCGCATCCTCCCTGCCCTTTTCGACGCGCGCGGGAAGGGTTTCCTGTTCGATCATGCGCTTGATGCGTTGCGCCAGCGCCACCGCCAGCGCGGGCGCTGCCCCTGCCGCCGCCACTGCCTGTTCGGGTGGCGCCCAATCGGGCGGCGGTTCTGCCTTATCCACTTGCAGGATGGGCCAAAGCTCCACGGTGCCGGCATGGCCCGCGCGATCCACGCGATGTTCCAGTTTTTTGTCAGCCGCAACGCCATCACGCGCCGGCGCATCGGCGAACACCGCATCCACCAGCGCCAGCACCGGTTGGGTGGACCGGAAGGAAACATCGAGCGGCACGGCGCGAAATTCCTCGCCGGAAGCATTCACGATGTTTTCGTAATGGGATTTCTCCCGCACGAAACCCTCGGCATCCGCGCCCTGGAAGGCATAGATGGATTGCTTCTGATCGCCGACGGCGAAGATGCTGCGCTGGTCTTCCCGCGCGCCGAGGCCGGCGAAAAACTCCGCCGATAAGGCGCGCACAATGCCCCATTGTTCCGGGTTGGAATCCTGCGCCTCATCCAGCAGGATGTGATCCAACCCGTCATCCAGCTTATACATGACCCAGGCGCTGCCAGGATTATCGAGCAATTTGCGCGCGCCCGCGATCAGATCATCGTAATCAAGCAAGCCGGCATTTTCCTTCGCCGCCTGATAGCGCCGCAGCACCGGCGCGCCGATGGCGAAAAGCGCCATGCTCGCGGCCAGCACGCGTGCGGCGGCGCGCTTGCCATCCAATTCCAATTGGCGTTCGCCTTCGCGCCGCATCAGGTCGCTGATGTCAGCCTGCCGCGCACCCAGTTTCTGCGTGGCAAGTCTGGACCTGACGTCGTTATCCGTTGTCATGAAAATGGCGCGCCAATCGGCGTGTCTCGCGATGCGTTGATCCTCGGGCAGGGCGAACCAGGCCGCGAGTTTCTCGCCATGATCAATATCCTGCTTGCCACCTGCAAGTAGCAAGGGCGCTGCCGCGCGCAGCGCCTCGGCCTCCGGTGCGTCAATCACGGCTGCAATGATTGCGGCCTCATCATCCTCGCCGGGGGGGATGCCAAGCTTGCGCATCAACGCTGCCCGCAGCCCTGCCATGCCTTGGCGTTTTTCCTCCGCGTCCAGGAATTTGCCGCTGGCACCGGCCATGGTGTTGATCACCTCGGCAAAGCGTGTTGGCGCCTGATACTTCGCCAAAACCGCCAAGGCATTCGGCACAGCCCCGCCCACCAGCAGCGCATCCCGCTCCCGCGCCAGAAGCGCGCGGCCATCGCGTTCCTGCATCACCGCGAATTGCGGCGCGAGCCCCGCTTCCAGCGGAAAGCCGCGCAGCAGGGATTGCGCGAAACCATGCAGGGTTGAAATCCGCATGCCGCCTGGCTGTTCCAAGACCTCCACAAACAAGCGCCGCGCCGCGGCCAGCCCCTCGAGTCCCGGCGCGGCGCCTGTCAGTTTCTGCAACAGCTTCACCAGCGTCGCATCATCCGCGACCGCCCATTCACCAAGCCTGAGCGCGAGGCGCGTTGCCATTTCCGCCGCTGCCGCCTTGGTGAAGGTCAGGCACAGGATGCGCCCCGGCGGCACGCCGGCCAGCAATAGCCTGAGCAACCTATCCGTCAGCAGCTTGGTTTTGCCGGAACCGGCAGAAGCTTCCACCCAGGCGGAGGCTCTGGGGTCAGCCGCGCTGGCTTGCGCGGCTTCGGCGCGTTGGCGGGCCTCGCTCATTCGGGCTCCTCATCGCCAGAGGCCCATTCAGCCACCCGCGCCAGATGATCATAATCATCGCCAGCTGTGCCGCGCGCGGGGTGCGGGCGGCTTTCAAAGGGCGCGTCACCCAGCAACATGCGCTCCGCCAGCGCTGTAATCCTTTCGCGTGCCAGATCAGCGTAAAGCCTGCCATCTTTCGCGGCTGCGCCAAGATTTTCTTCTTCGCCCGGCTTTTCGCCACCACTCAATTTCCAATAGACCAGCAGGGCGGCCTTGGCGTCCGCGCTGATGGTCGGATAGCCGCCGGCTTCCAGGATCATCGCCTCCAAAGCCAATTGCGGCGCGGCACCTTCAACAACCTTTTTTTCTGTTGGCACCTGCCCGGTCTTGTAATCCAGAACGCGCCAGCCGCCGCCTGAGAGTTCATCCAGCCTATCCGCCTTGGCGAGGATTTCAACATCCCCGCCCGCAACTTCCAGCGTCACGCGGCCTTCATGTTCCGTGAGGCAACGCAGCAGCCCGTTTTGCGCGCGCAGCTTTTCTTCTTCGGCAATCACGAATTCGCCCATGCGCGTCATGCGCGGCCCCCAAAAGGCGAGCACACCGGGATGCACCGATTCCTTCTGTAACGCCTCGGCACAGGCTTGCGCCCATAAGGCACGCGCAGCCTCGGCACCCGGCCAGCCCGTGCCAAGCCCGGCCAGAAAAAACCGCATGGCGTGATGCACCAGCGTGCCATATTCCCGCGCGCCAATATCCGCATCCAGATCGTCAAGCGCCTGCAGACGCAGGATACGCTTGGCGTAGAAGGCGTAGGGATCGGCGATCAATTGCGTCGCGTCCGAAACACTCAAACGGCGCGGACGCACAGCGACAGGCGGGCGCGGCGCCGGGCGGCCCCAGGGCTGCGGCGTGCCTTCCGGCGCATCCAAAGCGGCAGCCCAGCGCGCGGCGTCACTGGCGGGGATTTTGATCTCGCCTTGGCCTTTCAGGAAGGTTTCAAGCCGCGTCAGCCAACGTGTTGGCACGCTGGGCGCACCGCCACGCTTGCGCGCGCTGGACAGCACCAATTCGCCGGCGTGGCTTGCGGCATGGAAGAAATCCGCCGCCACGCGACCAATGCGCGCTTCCGGCGCGGGCAGGCCGAAACGCGCGCGCATCGGGCGGCTCATCCATGGGCCGGGTTCGGTTGCTTGCGGCCAGATGTTTTCTTCAAGCGCGCCCAGGATCACGCGATCAAAATGCTGCAAGCGCGCTTCCAAAAGGCCGAGGATCGCGATGCGCGGATGCGCCGCCGCATCGCGCCGCGCGCGAAAGGGTGGCGCGATGGGCCCCGCCAGCATGGCATCAAATGCCGCGGGCCATTCGGCGGGCTTGATCGGCGGCACTTCCACCAGCGCTTCGGCAAGGGCGGCCAAATGCCGCGCCAAAGCCTCCCCTTCTTCACCCGCATAAAGCCTGAGGCCACCTGGCACATCCGGTGTCGCGGCAAGCGCTTCCGCCGCCGCAAGATGCAGCGCCAGAAGATCAGCAGGCGGGCGTGCCGGGCTTGGCGGCAATGCCGTGAAATCGCCAAGAGCGGATTGCAAGGCATCCAACAAGCCAAGCAAGGCGGTATCGCCTGGCGGCAAGGCGGCACGCAGCGCATCAAGCCCCGGCGCCGGGCGCGGCCCGCGCAGGCATTTCCTTTCCAGGGCGCGCACCGCATCAAGCCAGGCGCCGCGTTCCATGCCAGCGCTGCAGAGCGGATGCTTCAAACCTGCCAGCAAGGGTGCCGGCGCGAAGCCATCCGCCACCATGCGCGCGATCAGCCGCAGAAACGCGGATGCTGGCGCATCGGCCAGGGGCGCGCCGGCGCTGTCATCCGCGGTGATGCCATGGCGCGCGAGTTCTGCCGCGACACGCCGCGCCAAATCGCGATCCGGCGTGATCAAGGCAGCGCGCTTGCCGGGAACCTCCATCGCCTCGCGCAACAATAGCGCAATGGCGGCAGCTTCCTGCTGCGCATCGGCGGCTTCAAGCCGGTTCATGCCGGCAAGTGCCGCCTGCCAGCGCGGCGCATCGCGTGCCGCCCAAATATCCAAACCCTCAGCCGGGCGAAGGCTTTGCGCCAGCATCACCGCGCGATCCGCCGGCGCGCCTGCATGATCCGTGGCAGTCCAGGGGCGCGGCGCATTGGGGTCCACGCCAAGATCGGCAAGCAGTTTCAACTGCCCGGCAAAGGGATGGCTCGGCGCGCGGCGAATGGCGTCACTCAGGCTTGGCGTGATGGGTTCGGCCATGCCTTGCAGCACCAGCGCGCCATTGGGCAGATTCGCGATGCAGCGGAGCAAAGCGGTGGCGGCGGGGATGGTGCCGCCCGCGCCAATGCCGGCGGCGATCAGCTTTTCGCGTGGCGGGGCCGCTTCCAGGGCGCGGCGTTGCGCAATCAGCGCGCGCACCCGCGCCAGGCCAAGATCCATCAGGCGCTGGTTGTGCAGCCAGCCATTCCAATCGCGCACCACGGCTTGCAACAGCTTCGTGGTGATTTGCCAATGCACGGCCAATTTATCCGGCACCAACCCATCCAGGCGCGCGAGCCAGCTTGCCGCGAAATCCGCAGGGTCTGCTGTTTCAATCAGATCAAGATCGGCTTCTTCAAAGGCAATTTCATCAAAAAGTGTCGCAAGCTCTCCGGCCAAGAGCCAGGCTTGCTCAGCGCCGAGCGGCCCGCCGAAGCGGCGTGGAATGCCAAGCACAATGCGCGACAGCACCGCCTGCCGCGTCAGCGGTGCCACCGCCGGTGGCAGGTCAAGCAAGGCGGGCAACGCCAATTCATCCGCCTCTTCCACCGAAAGCCCGGGCAGGGCGCGCATGCGCGGCAGCAAAAGCGCGCGGCCACCTGCGGCGTTCAGAAAGGCTTCGCGCAAGGCACGCGCGGCGCGGCGCGTTGGCAAAAGCAGCGTATAGGATGCCAATACGGCAGGATCATCGCGCGGGGTTTGCGCCAGCAAGCCCTCGGCCAGCGCGGGCAGGAAGCGCTGATGCGCGGGGATGATAAAAATCTGCAAGGCCAGCGTTTCAGAACAGCGCGCGGGTCACGCCGCTGCGCAGCACGGCTTCGGCATGTTCCAGATCGCCGGGCGTGGACAGGTGAAACCACACGCCATCATGCACCAGCCCGTAAAGCCGCCCGGCTTCAATGGCGCGATTATAGAGTCTGTTCAGGCTGAAGGCGCCGCTTGGTGCGCCTTCAAACAGCGCCGGCGAGAGGATTTGCACACCCCCGAAAAGATAGGGCGAAACCTCGCCTTCTTCGGGGCGGCGCAAGACGCCCATCGGGTCCAGCATGAAATCCCCGCGCCCCACTTCGCCCGCGATTTGCGCCGTGCGGATCAGCAGCAAAAGCCCATCCATGCGATCAGGATCGAAGGCCGCCGCCAGGCGCTTCAGCGCGGGGTGCGGGCCATCCAGCCAAAACGCATCGCCATTCACGACCGCAAAGGGCGCATCGCCCAAATTGGGCAAGGCGCGCGCCACACCGCCGCCGGTCTCAAGCAAGGTTTCTTCCCGTTGCAATGTAATGCGCGGCGCGCTGCGGGCGGCCACACACGCCGCGACCTGATCGGCCAACCAATGCGCATTGACCACCGCATCGGTCACCCCTGAATCCGTCAGCCGATCCAGCGCATGATCAAGCAGGCTCCGCCCGGCCAGGGGCAGCAGGGGTTTCGGCATGGCGTCCGATAAGGGCCGCATGCGCGTGCCAAGGCCGGCGGCCAGAACCATGGCGCGGGTAAGGGTGATCATGCAGGCTCCTTCGCCGGATCGGGATTGCGGCGCAAGTGGCGCGGCAGGGCATCATCCAACCATAAACGCAGCGGCGCGGTGGCGGGATGTTCCAGCGCTTCGGCCAAAAGCCGCCAGCAGCGCGGCCCATGCACAAGATAATGGGGCTTATTGTCACGCCGCGCGAGCCGCACCCAAAGGGCGGCCACGCGCAAATGGCGCTGCGCGGCACATGCGGCCATGGCGGCGGAGAAATCCTCCCGCACCAGGCCGGGCCGCGCGGCGAAGTAGCTTTCAATCGCTGCATCGCGCGCTGCCGGCGCCACATCACGCCGCGCATCCTGTACGAGTGAGACCAGATCGTAAGCGGGATGCCCCAGCCCGGCATCCTGGAAATCGAGCAATCCGGTGCGCCGCGCGCCCATGCGCGCTTCAAGCCGCATCAGATTGGCCGGGAAGTAATCGCGATGCACAAAACCCTGCGTGCCGGCGAAGGGGGCGAGCATGGCGTGCAGCGCCGCATCAAGCCCGGCGCGCAGATCATCACTGGGTGGGCTTCCCATCATCGCCGGCCACCACCAATCAAGAAAGGTCGCCGCTGTCGCCCGCGCCATTGCCGCTGCATCCCAGGCGGGCAGGCCGGGCGGCGGGGCTGCTTCATGCAGGGCGGCGAGGGTCTCGGCAGCCTCGGCATAAAGTGCAGGTGCGGGCGCGCCGGCATCCAGCAACGCGGCATGGGTGGCATCGCCGAAATCTTCCAGCAGCACCAGGCCGGCTTCGGGGTCGGCGGCGATGATCTCGGGCGCGGAAAGCCCCAGCCCCAGGATATGCCGGGCAATGGCGATGAAGGGGCGGGTATTTTCCGGCGGCGGTGCCTCCATCAGCAGCGCCGGGCGCGGCCCGCCCTGCAAGCGCGTATAGCGCCGGGCGGAAGCGTCCGAGGGCAGCGGGTCCAGCCGCGCCGCAGCAAACCCGGCAGCTTTCAAAAAATCGGCGGTCATGGGCGCAAGCCCTCAAGCCTGGCATCCCAACCACTCAGCACCACATGGCGGGCTTCCTCCGCGGCGCCGGGGGTCAGGCGGATATGAAGCGCGTCTGGCGGCGCAAGCGGGCCCAGCCGTTCCGGCCATTCCACCAGCACAATCCCCTCCCGCGCTTCCTCCCAACCCAATTCCGCCAGGCCATCCGGGCCGGAAAGCCGGTAAAGGTCGAAATGATGCGCGGGGCCGGCGGGCAGGTCATAGCTTTGCACCAAAGTGAAGGTCGGGCTTGGCACTTCAAGCTTGGGGTCACTGGTCGCGGCACGCAGCAAGGCGCGGGCAAAGGCGCTTTTGCCGGCGCCAAGCGGGCCTTCCAGCAGCACCGCATCGCCGGGGCGGAGCAATGGCGCCAACCGCGCCGCGAGTGCTTCCGTCGCCGCCAGATCGGGCAGATCATAGGCAATTTCCATCGGCCCCTGATCCTTCCTTTCCGCTTCTCCGGGAAATGCTCTATCACGCCCCCCTGGATTCGGGGGAGAGCCCATGCCGGCCGAGATTGAAACCGATGTCGCGATTATTGGCGCGGGGCCTGTCGGGCTTTTCGCGGTGTTTGAATGCGGCATGCTGCGCATGAAATCCGTGGTGATTGACGCGCTGGAAGCGATTGGCGGGCAATGCACGGCGCTTTATCCCGAAAAGCCGATTTTCGACATTCCCGCCCATCCGCAAATCGCCGCCGCCGACCTGATCACGCAGCTTGAAGCCCAGGCCGCGCCCTTCGCGCCGCAATACCTGTTTGGCCGCCGTGTGGAGACACTCCGCCAGGAAGGCAGCACGCTGGTGCTGGGCACTTCCGCCGGCGACACCATCCGCGCCAAGGCAGTGATCCTGGCCGCCGGCGCCGGCGCCTTCGGCCCCAATCGGCCGCCTTTGGCCGGGCTTCCGGGGTATGAGGCTTCGGGCGCGGTGCGCTACATGGTCGCGAAGCGGGAAGAATTTCGCGGCAAGCGCGTGGTGATTGCGGGCGGCGGCGATTCAGCGGTGGATTGGGCGCTTTCGCTTAAGGATATCGCGGCCAAGGTGGTGGTGGTGCATCGCCGCCCGAAATTCCGCGCCGCACCTGAAACCGCCGCGCAATTGGAAGCCGCCGCCGCGCGGGGAGAGGTGGAAATGGCCATCCCCTATCAGCTGCACGGCCTGAAGGGTGATGGCGCCAAGTTGGAAGCGGTGGCATTGGCAACACTGCAAGGTGAAACCCGCGATGTCCCGGCGGATCATCTGCTCGCGTTTTTCGGCCTGTCGATGGACCTTGGCCCCATCGCCGATTGGGGGCTTGGGCTGGAACGCAGCCATGTGAGTGTCACACCTTCGACGTGTGAGACCAATATCCCCGGCGTCTATGCCATTGGCGATATCGCAACCTATCCCGGCAAGCTGAAGCTGATCCTGCAAGGATTTTCTGAGGCCGCCATGGCAGCCCATGCCATCCATCCGCGCGTCTTTCCCGATACCGCGCTGCATTTCGAATATTCCACCAGCAAGGGCGTCCCTTCCGCAGCGTGAGTGGCGCATGCAAGGCACCTTGCAGTTGCCCCGCCGCAATCCCCAATTGACAGAAGCATGCTCAAGCTGATCCGCATCTTCGCCTTTCTGTTGCTCGCCATTCTCGGCGGGCTATGGGGCCTTGCCTGGTATCTGCGCGCACCGGGGGAGGCGATGGGCGATGCCTTCCTCAGGCAATTGGCGCAATTCGGCGGCGCGGATATGCCGGCCCCTTCGGCGGGTGGCGTGCAATTGCCGCAAGGTATCGCACTTGGCGGCGCCTTCAGCTTGCAGGATCACACCGGCCAGCGCGTGACGGAACGCGCCTTCGCGGGCAAGCTTGGCCTGATCTATTTCGGCTTCACCTATTGCCCGGATGTCTGCCCAACCGAATTGGGGCTGATGGCATCAGCGCTTGATCTGCTGGGGCCGGATGCGGCGCGTGTTTTGCCGGTGCTGATCACCATAGACCCGGCGCGTGATACGCAAGACGCCTTGGCCGATTACGTTTCCCGCTTTCATCCGGCCTTGAGGGGTTTTACCGGTTCGGATGAGGAAATCGCCACCGCCGCGCGCGCCTTTCGCGTCTATTACCGCAAGGTCAATCCGCCGGGTGCGAGCGATTACCTGATGGATCATTCATCCTTTATCTATCTGGTGGGGCCGGATGGGCGGGTGCGCCAGCTTTTCCGCCCCAATACGCCGCCCGAGACCATCGCGGCAGCGATCAAGGGGCAATTACGCCTGCTTTAGACACGCGCCAGCTTTCAAAGCGAAAACTCTTCTGCTAACCTCTCGAAACCGTCGGTTCGAAAAAAATTCGGAAGCAAAAAGGGATGCTGGATGGAAAACGACTTCATTGAGCGGGAAGGCAGTGCCGGTCGTGGCGCCGCCGGAAATCCCAGGCACACCCGAAGATTATCGGATAAAATTCTGATCGCCTTTCACCATGCCTGCGACCAGTCCGATTTCGACGTGGCGAATGATCTGCTGGTCATTCTGGAAAAGATGCTGAAGCGGCCATCTTCCGGAACCGACAGCAATCGCCGCAAGAGCATTGAAAGCCTGGTCGCCGCGCATGAAAGGCTTTGGCTGCTGCGCCATCCCGAAGCGCGCGACGGCTAATCCGGAACAAGGGGCGCTGCGTCACGCAGGATCGCCTCCGCAGCCTTGGTAAAGCGACCATCGGCTTCATGCAGCACCAGCCCGGGTAGGATTTTTGCCGGGCCACGCGCCCCCTTGCGCGCGCGGAGAAGAACGCGCTTGGCCGCCATCCCGGCGCGTGGCCAAAGCGGCAGCATTTCCATGGCACCGAAACCCGCCTCGCGCAGCGCGGCCACCGCCGCGTCAAACCGCGCAGCGGGCAGGATCAGGCTCAGGCTGCCGCGTGGTGCAATCGCAGCCGCCAGAAACCGCACCCAATCGGCAAGGCCCGGCCCCGCTTCATGCGTGGCAGCGCGACGAATGGCGCCGGGTGGCGGCGTGCCGCCCGGCCAATAGGGCGGATTGGCAAAGCCATGCGCCACGGGGCCAAGGCCGCGCGCCAGCGCCAGATCAGCGACATCGCCTTGTTCGATGCGGGCATCAATCCCGGCCCGCGCGGCGTTTTCGCGCGCCAGCGCCGCCATGGCCGCTTCGCGCTCCACCGCGCGAATCGCAAGCCCCGGCACGCGGGCGGCTAGGCACAAAAACGCCGCGCCGCTGCCGGGGCCGGCTTCCAGCACTGTCTCGCCGGGTTTGGCCGGCACAAAGGCGGCCAGCAGCACCGCATCCAGCCCGGCACGAAAGCCCTGGCGCGGTTGGCGCAGCGCGACACGGCCATTCAGCAGGCGGTCTTCGGTGAAATCCTCCGCGCCTTCGCTCACAGGCCATCAGCCTCCCCGGCGTCACGCAGGATGCGTTCGGCTGCCGCGGCATCTTCTTCGCGCACGGCGAGGCGGCGCGGAAAGGCGCCGATGCCGCCCTCGATTGCGCTGATATGCTGATCAAGCAGCACGGCTTCGATGCCGGCATCCTTCAGCAAGGCTTGCAGGAAGCCAAGCCGGATCGGGTTATTGCTGCGAAGCAGAACACGCATCGGGAAGCCTCTCCTCCGGCCCTTTCGCTTGCCGGTCCGGCATGTGGCGCCTATGGTGCGCCGCGCAATCAAAGGTGAGCAAGAGTGGATTTGGCGCCGCAGCACATGCCTGGAGAGAATCAGGGGCGGGGGGAAGATGCCCTGGCCGCGCTGACGGCGCTTGTCCGTGATGATCTGGAAGCCTGCAACCGCCTGATCGTGGAGCGGATGCAAAGCCCGGTGGCGCTTATCCCGCAATTGGCCGCGCATCTGGTCGCCGCCGGTGGCAAAAGGCTGAGGCCTTTGCTGACTTTGGCGGCGGCGAAGCTCTGCGGCTACCATGGCGAGAGGCATGTCTCCTTGGCAGCATGTGTGGAGTTCATCCATACCGCGACGCTGCTGCATGATGATGTTGTCGATGAAAGCGCGCTCCGGCGCGGCCAAGCCAGCGCCAATGCGCTGTTCGGCAACAAGGCTTCCGTACTGGTCGGCGATTTCCTGTTTGCGCGTGCCTTTCAATTGATGGTGGCCGATGGGTCGCTTGAAGTGCTGCGCATCCTCTCCACCGCTGCGGCCACGATTGCCGAGGGCGAAGTGCTGCAATTGATGACGCAGAATGATACCGCCACCACGGAAGACCAGTATCTGGCGGTGATTGAAGGCAAGACCGCCGCGCTTTTTGCCGCCGCCACCGAAGTGGGCGCGGTGATTGCGGATCGGCCCCGTGCGGAACAGGCGGCGCTTTGCGATTACGGCGGCGCGCTTGGTATCGCCTTCCAGCTGGTGGATGACGCTTTGGATTACGCTGCCGATCAGGCGGCGCTCGGCAAGACGGTGGGTGATGATTTCCGAGAGGGGAAGATCACCCTGCCGGTATTATTGGCCTTCGCGCGTGGTTCGGACGAAGAACGCGGCTTCTGGCGCCGTGTTTTGGAAGAAGGCGATCAGCAGGACGCCGATCTGGCGACCGCCATGGCGCTGATGACGAAATACGACACGATCAATGAGACAATCGCCCGCGCGCGGCGCTATGGTGAGACGGCGATTTCGGCGCTTGATGTGTTCCCCGATAGCCTGGAACACCGTGCGCTGGTGGAAGTGGTGCGGTTTTGCATTGATCGGGCGCGCTGAGACCGGAACTTTTTTTAGGCTTTCCAGGGGCGCCCCAGACCGTCTGCGCTTCGGCTATGGCATCAGATAATTGATGTTGTCTGCGGGCTTGAAGGCAGTATTAATCTTGCCCATCAGCGCGAAACCCTCCGCGCCTTCGAGCGCTACCGCGCGAATGCCAGAACCGGGTGAGAAATCAACCTCATTCAAATTGACCCAGACAACATTTGGACTGAGTGCAGATTCAAAATAATACACCTTACGACTGTGATCTAGCACGGTGCGCCAATAGGTGGGCGCGATATTCGGATGCTGCGGGTCAGGCTCACCCCAAGGCACGGATACATTGCGCATCACGCTCAGGATGCCCGCAACCTGCTGACGTTCCTCACGCGCTTGCGGCAGCTTTTCCACGTAATAGCTGGCCCTGACGAAACGATCCTGAGATTGATGCGACCCTGGCAGGGTTTTCGATCCATCCAAGCGCTTCCAGTAATTATTCAAGGTGAGTTGTTCGGCGAAGGTCGGGCTGTTGGTCATCACCTGATATTGCCGGCCATGATGAATAATCGGCTTGCCGTCCAAATACTCAATCACCGCAGAATCGCCCGTGGGATCACTGAGTGAGAGATGCACAGTCGGATGGGCGGCGCCACCAGGGCCAAAATTCGCCGGCACCAGGTAAATCGCCTGCTTGGAAACGGCATCAACGGCTTCAGCAACTGTCGCGTAACTGGAAAGGACATATTGCAGCCAAGCCGCCCAGGAAACATGGGGCTTGTCCGCATTGGGCTGGGGCCATTTTGTCTCAGCCAGATAGAGCAGATTTGCGCCGAGACCCCTTTCATTCATGCCATCGAAAACGCCATCTATTGGCCCGCCCGGTGTTGTGGTGCCGCCTGCAACGATGGTGCCGTATTTACTTTCCCAAGTAAGTCCGGCTGGGGTGCGGATGCCGATATTTTGCGTGCCGCGTGGAAAAATGAAGAAATGCGTATTGAACGCATAAGGCCAATCCATGGTGCGCCCAGTGAGAACGGCATTGTCCGGCCCGAGCCATGTCGCGCGAGAGCACGCATCCGCCGCGGCGGCACCAACAAGAAGGCCGAGCGCAACCATGGCGCCCTTGGTTGAAGCTGACTTGCGCATAAGGTGTCACCTCTCCGACGATCGGCTAACTCTTATTCTTGACCTTTATGAAATGAGTAAGCAGCTTTCTGCGTCCATTGCAATCATTTGGTGGTACCGAAACGGAGCACCATAGATACCTTAAATCATGCCCTAAACGCGCTTTAGGTGCCTCTGGTGTGCGCTCGGTCCAGGCGCGGCGCGCTAGGTACGTCGCGGCACCAGCGCCAAAGCCACCATCGCCAGCAATAGGCTCGCGACCCACCAGGCCTGCCAAAGCCCGAAGGAAAGCATCCCCGTCACGGCGGCTGAGGCAAGCATCCCGGCACCCACTGCCGGTGCGGCGCTGCGGGATGCCGCAACACCAAGGGCCAGCATCAGCGCCGCACCGATCAGGGCGCCAATGACGCCCAATTCCAGCCATAGCTGCAAGGCCCCGTTATGCGGGTGCAGCGGCATCAATTCCGCATGCGGCTGAGTGACAAAAGCGCGCTGCGCCTGTGCCCTGATGTTCAGCCGATCAAGCGTCGCGGCATCGGGCTGCGCCCGCCCACCCGGCATGGCGCGGCTGGCTTCCAGGCCCCAGCCCGTGATCGGCTTTTCGGCAATGCGTTGGGCCGCAAAATCCCAGATCACCAGCCGATGCACGGCAGAGGGCGGCAGGCTGGCCGAGGGGATTTGCGGAATAAGATTCGTCAGCAAGGGCATGGCCAGGATGGCCAAAGCCACCACGGCCCCAACAAGCCTTGGCCCCAACCGAGGCGCAGCAAGGCTGATCGCCGCCGCGCCAAGCCCGGCCATCGTTGCCAGCCGCGCGGTTTCCCCCGGCAGGCTGATCAGCACGCCAGCCCCCAGCACCAGCACCGCCGCGCGCGCCAGCCAGGGCCAGGGCAGCGCAAACGCCATGGGCAACAAAAGCGCCATCAGCGAAGCCGCCGGCTTCAGCCCAAACATCAAGGCTTCCGGCACTTCCTTGAGGCCACGCACAGCGGCGCGCAGCGCATTGCCGCTTTGCCAATCGCCAAAGGCCGCCGCCAAACCAAAGACAAGACCAAAGCCAAGCCAGGGCATCAGCCGCGCCCCCTGCGCCGCCGCCGCCGCGCCATGCGCCAGCAGCATCATCGCGGCCAGGGTCAGCGCCAGCTGCGCGGCGCGCGCGGGCTCTGGCGCCCAAAGCGCGGTAATAGCCCCCCACGCAGCCAGCAAAAGCCCCAGCAGCAGCACCGTGCCTTGCGGGCTGCCGGGCCGCCAGCCGGCACGCCAGCCTAGGCCAAGCGTGATGCCCATGGGGATCAAGGCAAGCGGCGCCATGGCCTTGGATTGCAACACCGCGACAAAAGGCGCGGCAAGCAGGGCGATGGCAAGCGGTAGGCCGGGATGCGACATCGCAGAGGCAATAGGCTAGAATTGCGCTTGTTGGAACCATGCCCTTCCATGCCCCTAAGGCTGCCGACAGTTTTTGCGACATGGCGTGAGATGCAAATTTGGTGCGTTCCAATAAACGACGTTTCAGGAGACCACGCGCTTGCTACCCGCCATACCCGTTTTTGATCTGCGCGCTGAATCGCGACCATCGCTTGCTGCCATGCGTGCCGCGCCGGTCAGAACAGAAGCGCTTTGGCGTTGGGCGCGCGGACATTACACGCCATTCGGGCTTTCGATTGCCGATAGGCTTTCGCGCCATTGGCTGCGCCGCAATGATAATCCCTTGCGCGCAGAGATCGATGGCATCGCAGCAGGCCTGCCGGGGCCAGGCGCCTATGCGCTCAATCTTTCCTTCGAATGGGGCTGTACGGTGGGGCTTGGCGCGGCGGAGGCGCCCTTCATGCTCCGCGTCCTGGATTGGCCCCTGGAAGGGCTTGGCGAGCGGCTTTGCGTCTTTCGCCAGGCGGGGCCGGCGGGTGAATGGCTCAATCTTGGCTGGCCGGGCTTTGTTGGGGTGATCACCGCCTTGGCGCCGGGGCGCTTTTGCCTTTCCATCAATCAGCCGCCGCTGCCGCAACGCGCCCTGGCGCGGCTGGCGCGCCGGGCAGGAGCCGATTTCCTGGGACTTGCCGTGGATTGGCTGGCGGCGCGGCCAGCACGCTGGCGCCATCGCGGCCTGCCGCCGGCGCATCTGATGCGCCTGGTTTGCGATACCGCGCCGGATTACGCCTCAGCACTAGCCATGCTGCGCGATACGCCCTTGGCGGCGGGCGCGATTTTTTCGCTCGCTGGCACGCAACCTGGCGAAGCCGCCGTGATTGAAAGGGCCGAGGCATCTGATGCCGTGATCGAAGCCGCACCCAATGCCGTTGCCGCGAATGGCTGGCAATGCATCGCCAATCCAGGTGTGCCGCGCTGGCGCTATAGCGCCGAACGCCACACCGCCATGACGGCATTGCTGGCCGGGCCGGTACCGAATGAGTTCCGCTGGCTGAAGCCACCGATCGCAAATGAAGGTTCTCGCATGGCCACCATGATGTGCCCGGCCAGTGGCAGGCTGGAAGTGATCGGAATGGAAGGCGCCACCGCCGTGACGCGCCCGCTTTATTTGAATTGAGACAGAAAAAGCCCTGATGCCAAAAACATCAGGGCTTGCCTGTAAAGCGCAGCGCCGCGTCACACCGCCGCAATACTCTCCCGCCGCAGCTCCACCGAAAGCGCATCAAGCGAACGCTCAACACGATCGAGCATTTCCGTCACCTCATCCTTGGTGATGACCAGCGGCGGCGAAAAGCCAATGCTGTCATTCATCATGGCGCGCAGGATCACGCCCTGTTCTTCGCCATGCTTCACCAAACGGGGCCCAATCTTGCGCGCAGGGTCGAAGTTTTTCTTGGCGGCCTTGTCTTCCACCAATTCAATCGCGCCCACCATGCCAACGCCGCGCACCTCACCCACCATCGGGTGATTGGCAAAGCGCCGCTGCAATTCGCCTTGCAGATGCGGGCCCACGGATTTCACATGGCCGATCAGGTCAATCTCATCATAGATCTTCAGCGTTTCAATCGCGACCGCAGCCGCCACCGGATGGCCGGAATACGTAAAGCCATGGCCCCAAGTGCCAACGGCGGAAGACCCCTCCGCAATGCCCTGAAACACCCGTTCATTCACCATGACGGCGGAGATCGGCAGATAGGATGAAGACAGCGCCTTGGCGCAGACCAGAATATCCGGCGTGATGCCAAAAGTCTGGCAGCCCCAGTAATTGCCGGTGCGCCCGAAGCCGCAAATCACCTCATCGGCCACGAACAGCACGTCATGCTTTTTCAAAACGGCCTGGATCTTCTCAAAATAAGTGCGCGGCGGCACAATCACACCGCCCGCGCCCATGGTCGGTTCCGCCCAGAAGGCGGCCACGGTTTCCGGGCCTTCGTTGACGATATAATCATCCAATTCCTGCGCCAAGCGCGTCGCGAAATCCTCTTCCGATTCGCCCGGCTTGGCGTTGTGGTAGTGATGCGGCGTGCCAACGTGATGGAAACGCCCGCCCGCGATTGGCGCATCAAACAGCTTGTGATTGGCCGGCAAGCCCGTCAGAGAAGCCGCCGCCAGCGTAATGCCGTGATAGCCCTTCAAGCGCGCGATAACCTTCTTCTTTTCAGGCCGGCCAATCGCGTTGTTCATGAACCAGATCATCTTGATCGCGCTGTCATTCGCCTCAGACCCGGAATTGGCGAAGAACACCTTGCTCATCGGCACCGGCGCGCGTTCGATCAGCATTTCCGCCAGATCAATCATCGGCTCATGCGATTTGGCCGTGAAGGAATGATAGAAGGGAAGCTTGCGCATCTGGTTGGCCGCGGCCTGCACCAAGCGTTCATTGTCAAAACCGAGTGAGGTGCACCACAGCCCCGCCATGGCTTCGATATATTCCTTGCCCTGATCGTCAAAAATACGCACGCCCTTGCCGCGGCTGATCACCAGCGGGCCATTGATCTGATGCGCCTTGGCATCGGTATAGGGGTGCAGCACATTGGCAATGTCGCGGACGGCATTGGAATTGCGGGGCGGGGTCATGTTTTGGCTTCCTCGAACCTGATCTAAACCCCGATTAAGACACGGCTTGGCCCGATCCCCAAGAGGAAAGCGTTGCCCTGGGCGCCCCACCGCGCCAGATTACCCCAACGGAGGCATCACATGACCGAAATCAAACCCCATGCGGCCCATTGGGGCAGCTTCGATGCGGTGGTGGAAAATGGCCGGCTGGTGGGGGTGAAGCCCTTCCATCGCGACCCTTTCCCCGGTTCCTTGATCGAATCCATGCCGGATGCGGTCCATAGCGCCGCGCGGATTGATCGCCCCTATGTGCGTAAGGGCTGGCTGGAAGGCCGCCGGCGCGGCGCCTTGCGGGGCGGAGACCCCTTCGTGCCGGTTTCATGGGACAAGGCGGTGCGGTTGGTGGCAGAAGAAACCCGCCGTGTGCGCGCCGAAGCCGGCGCCAAATCTATCATGGGCGGGTCCTATGGCTGGTCCTCCGCCGGGCGGTTCCATCATGCGCGCAGCCAATTGCAACGCTTTCTGGGGCTTGGCGGCGGCTATACCGGCCAGGTGAATGCCTATTCCTATGCGGCGGCGCAGGCGCTGCTGCCGCATATCCTTGGCACCAATGAAGTGCTGCTCGGCAAGGTCACGGATTGGGCGGCGATCACACGCTATTCCAAGGTGATGCTCTGTCTTGGCGGGCTGCCGATCAGGAATGGCTATGTCACCTCGGGCGGCGCGGGGCAGCACAGCAATGAGATGAATTTGCGCGCCGCCGCTGAAGCCGGGCTGCGCTTTCTGCAAATCTCCCCCGCGCGGGCGGATGTGCCGGATTGGGCAAAGGCGGAATGGACGCCGATCCGCCCTGGCACGGATACCGCGCTGCTACTCGCCATTGGCCATGAAATCCTGGCGCGCGGGTGGGAGGATAAGAACTTCCTCGCCACCCGTTGTGTCGGTTGGGACAAGCTGCGCGCCTATATCACCGGCGAGTCTGATGGCGTGGCGAAAACCCCCGAATGGGCCGCGCCCATCACGACCATTCCCGCCGAGACCATCCGCGCGCTGACCGCCGAGATCGCGCGCCAACCCGCGATGCTGACTGCCACCTGGTCCTTGCAGCGCGCGGATTATGGCGAACAACCCTATTGGATGCTGACCGCGCTTGCCGCCATGCTCGGCCTGATCGGCAAGCCGGGGCAGGGTGTGGCTTTCGGTTATGGCAGCGTGAATGGCATGGGCCATCCCAGGCGCGAAGTGCCAAGCTTCGCCATGCCGGCCACGCCGAACCCGACCGGGTTTTTCATCCCCGTCGCGCGCATCACGGAAATGCTGGAAAACCCCGGCGGCGATCATCACTTCAATGGTCGCGTGCTGCAATTCCCCGATACGCGCATCATCTGGTGGGCCGGCGGCAATCCCTTCCATCACCATCAGGATTTGAACCGCATGCTGCGCGCCTGGGCGCGGGCTGAGACCATCATTGTGCAGGAACCCTGGTGGACTTCGCTGGCGCGCCACGCCGATATCGTGCTGCCCGCCACCACCACGCTGGAACGCAATGATATCGCAAGCAGCGGGCGTGATCGCTTTCTGCGCGCCATGCATAAAGCGATTGAACCAGTAGGTCAGGCGCGCAATGACCACGACATGCTGGCTGATATCGCGGAGGAATTGGGCTACCGCGAACGCTTCACCGAACAGCGCAATGAAGAAGCCTGGTTGCGCCATTTGTTCGAAGGCTGGCGCCGCCATTGCGCCCGCGCAGGCCAGGAAACGCCGGATTTTGATACCTTTTGGACAAAGGGTTTTTGGGAAGCCGATGCCCCCGCGCGGGGTGAGGAATATACCCAATTCGCCGAATTCGCCGCCGATCCGGAAAACAATCCGCTCGATACGCCCTCAGGCAAGGTGGAGCTTTTCAGCGAAACCATCGCAAGCTTCGGTTATGATGACGCGCCCGGCCATCCCGTGTGGATCGCGCCGCGCGAATGGCTGGGGGCGGCGGAAGCCAAGCGCCACAAGCTGCATCTGCTATCCTTCCAACCCGCCACAAGGCTGCATGGGCAATTGGATACGGGGCGCATCTCAGCCGCGAATAAGATCGCGGGGCGGGAACCCATCATGCTCAATCCGGAAGACGCCGCCGAACGCGGCTTGAAGGATGGCGATATTGTGCGCGTCTTCAATGATCGCGGCGCCTGCCTTGGCGGCTTGCGGCTTGATCCTGGGCTGATGCGCGGTGTGGCCATGATGGCGACCGGTGCCTGGTATGATCCAATGGAGCCAGGTGTGCCGGGCAGCATCTGCGTGCATGGCAACCCGAATGTGCTGACGGCGGATGTGGGCACGTCCAAACTCGGCCAAGGCCCATCAGCGCAATCCTGCCTGATCGAGGTTGAGAAATGGACCGCCGCCTTGCCGCCCGTGCGCGTCCATCTGCCGCCGGTGATCGAGGAAGCGCCGTGATCACGCGCCGCGCCCTGCTGGCGGGCGCGGCGGCGCTTTCCGCAACGCCAGCGCTGGCGCAATCGGGCCTGACGCTGCGCCTGGATGATGCGCCCGCGCCGGGCCTGAAACGCGATTTACTCATTCAATGGGGTGATCGCGTTGCCTTTGACGCGCCCAGCTTCGCGCCAAATGCGCCTGATCTGGCCGCGGCCGAGGCGCAATTCGGCTGGGATACACGCGTGGTGGCAGCACTTGCTTCTCCGCGTGGCGAGGATGGCATTCCGCGTGCCGTGCTGGCGGTGGGCCACCCGACGCTTGATCCCGCCATGGCCTTCCCCGATGGGCGGGATCGGCCCGAAATTGCCGGCGCCATGCAGGGGGCGAGCCTGATCAATATCCAGCGCCGCGGCAGCGTGTGGATGGTGGCGGATGGCGGCTTTCAGATGCGTCGGCTCCATGCGCGCACACTCTGCCGCATGGGGGGTGCGGGCGGGCCGGCGCGGGGTGTCTTTGGTGTAACCGGCGGCTGCGCCACACCCTGGGGCAGCCTGCTGCTGAGCGAGGGCGAAGGCGCTGCCTGGGCGCGCCGCCTGCCCGGCGTGGATGCCGCCCAGATCGGCCATGTGGTGGAACTCGATCCCCTTGAACCGCAATCCGTGCCGGTGAAGCGCAGCGCGCTTGGCAGGCTTGGCGCGCGAGATGTCGCGGCAGCGCAAGCCGCCGATGGTCGCGCCGTGGTGTTCATGGCCGATGGACGGGAAGGCGGTTTGCTCTGGCGCTTTGTCTCTGATGGGCCGGCGCAGGAACCCAACGCCCTGGACCAAGGCACGCTTTACGCCGCACGGTTTGAAGGCGGAGCGCTCCGCTGGATTGCGCTGCCCAGCGATGCGGAACCCTATGGCGCGGCGGCGGCGCGCGGCGCCACCAGCCTTGGCCGCCCCATGGCGCTGGCGCTGGACCCCAATGGCGCGCGGCTTTGGCTGGCGCTGCGCGAGATTCCCCGCAACCC
Organism: Roseomonas sp.; assembly: GCA_044356015.1. Taxonomy (GTDB): domain Bacteria; phylum Pseudomonadota; class Alphaproteobacteria; order Acetobacterales; family Acetobacteraceae; genus Neoroseomonas. Next base: position 8,154 of record JBIKXA010000005.1, on the reverse strand, counting down.
CGCTGGCGCGGTGGTGGAAATCCTGTTTGCCGCGCGCAATCCCGCCGGCGATACGGCAATTGCGGAAATCCTGATCGAAGGCCGCCAGCCGCCGCGCCCGCGCCAAGGGCGAGAAGCCGCACCAATCCCCGCCTGGCCGGCCTCGCCCAGCAGTCTTGCCCATGATGGGGCGGGGAATTTGTTGGTTGGTACAGATCAGCCACAACGCGATAGCGCCTTGCCCGATGCGCTTTACGTGCTGCCCTTGGAAGGTGCCGCGCGCGGAGAGCCACGCTTCGCCTATGCCGCGCCCATCGGTGCAGCGCTTGGTGGCGTTTCTGCCGTATCGGGTAGCGCCACCTGGATCGCCGGCGTGGCACATCCCGGCGCCGGCATGGGCGCGCAATTCGCAACACCGCGCAGCCGCTGGCCGCATTTCCGTGAGGGCGAGCCGCCGCGCGGTGGTGTGGTGGCCCTAAGCCGTGCCAACTAAAGCTTAATTTCGCAAAAGCTTCACGAGTCAGCGCTTTTTGCCACGGCGCTGTCTGTGTGAGTCCTCTCTCAGCACAACCCCAGCCAAAGCGGGAGCTGAGAATGGCGCAGATCACCCCCCAAGCCAATGATTTCGAAGCCTTTGACGAAATTGAAAACATCGGCAGCAATCCCGATCCCAAAACCCCAATCGCCGAGATCATTGAAGCCCGCTATGGCAGGCGCGGCCTGTTGGGCTCCGCCGCCGCGCTCACCGCGCTTGCGGCGGGTCTCCCCTCTGAGGCGAAGGCGCAATTGGCGGTGCCCGCCACCGGCGGCCCTTCCAGCCTGACCTTCAGCGAACCGCCGCGCGCCCTGGCGCAGCGCGATTCAGTGGCGGATGGGTATGAAGTGCAAACCATCATCCGCTGGGGTGACCCTGTGCTGCCGGGCGCACCTGCTTTCGAAGCGGGCCGCACCACGCCCGCCGCGCAGGCTGCGCAATTCGGCTACAATAACGACTACCTCGATTTCTTCCCGCTGCCGCAGGGCAGCAAGGGCAGCGATCACGGGCTTTTGGTGGTCAATCATGAATACACCATTCCCGGGCTGATGTGGGGCGGGCTTGGCAGCGGCAGCGCTTCCCGCCAGCGCGTCACTGCCGAACAGGCGGAAGCCGAAATCATGGCGCATGGGCTTTCCGTCGTCGAAATCCGCAAGGAAAATGGCCGCTGGGGCTATGTGAAGGATAGCCGCTTCAATCGCCGCATCACCGCCGCGACGCCGGTGCAAATTTCCGGCCCCGCCGCCGGGCACGACCTGCTGAAGACCAAGGCCGATCCCACGGGGCGGCAGGTGCTCGGCACACTCAATAATTGCGCCGGCGGCAATACGCCCTGGGGCACGGTGCTGACCGCTGAGGAAAACTTCAACCTCTATTTCGGCGGCGATGTCGCAAAGACCCCGCATGCCGAAAGCTTCCGGCGCTATGGCATCCGCAATCAGGCCTCCTATTCCTGGCCCAGTCACATTGATCGTTTCAATGTGGAAAAGGAACCGAATGAGGCCTTCCGCTTCGGCTGGATTGTCGAATTCGATCCGCATGATCCGCAAAGCGTGCCGGTGAAGCGCACCGCGCTTGGCCGCTTCAAGCATGAAGGTTGCCACCATGCGGTGAATGCCGATGGGCGCGTGGTGATCTATATGGGCGATGATGAGCGCTTCGATTTCGTCTATCGCTTCGTCACCGCGCGGCCCTGGAATCCCAATGATCGCGCTGCCAATCGGAACTTATTGGATGATGGCGTGCTGTCGGTCGCCAAATTCCATGATGATGGCAAGGTGGAATGGCTTGATCTGGTGCAGGGCCAAGGGCCGCTGACCCCGGCCAATGGCTTCCACACCCAAGCCGATGTGATGATCCACACGCGCCAGGCCGCGAGCCTGCTGGGCGCGACGCCCATGGACCGGCCTGAAGATGTGGAACCCAACCCCGCCACGGGCCGCGTTTATGTACTGCTGACCAATAACAGCAATCGCCGTGCGGATCAGCTTAACGCTGCCAATCCGCGCGCCAATAATCAGCATGGCCATGTGGTGGAAATAATCCCGCCCGGCGCTGGCACGCCGCGTGTGGATCACGCCGCGCGCGAAATGCGCTGGGGGCTTTTCCTGATGGCCGGCGCACCGGGGATTGATCCCGGCACGCGCTACCATCGCGCCACATCGGATCGCGGCTGGCTTTCCTGCCCGGATAATTGCGCCTTTGACAGCAAAGGCCGCATCTGGATTGCAACCGATGGCGCACCTTCTGCCGCAGGTGTAGCGGATGGGCTTTATGGGGCGGATACCTCGGGCCATGGCCGTGCGCTCACGCGGCTTTTCTATCAGGCGCCGACCGGGGCGGAAGTCTGCGGCCCCCTCTTCACGCCGGACAGCAAGACCGTTTTCCTGGCGATCCAGCATCCGGGTGAGGATTCCGGTTCCACCTTTGAACGCCCCTCCACCCGCTGGCCGGATTTCGCCGAAGGCGTGCCACCGCGTCCCGCCGTGATTGCCATTGTGAAGAAGGATGGCGGGGAGATTGGTGGTTGATTTGTGATCTGCCGGCTTGGGACCAGGCTATTTCCCATCCGGCAGGTGGATTTCGCCCTTGGCATACAATACGGCATCGCCCGCCATGCGGACGCGATCGCCGCGCCATTCGCACCAAAGCGTGCCGCCACGCGCACTCGCCTGGCGGCACACCAGGGATTTGCGTTGCAGGCGCGCTGCCCAGAAGGGCACCAATTGCACATGCGCTGTGCCGGTCACCGGGTCTTCCGGCACGCCAACCTTCACCGCGAAAAAGCGGGACGTGATATCCACCCCATCCCCGCCTGCGGCTGTCACAATCACGCGTTCAGCACCCGGAAGTGCAGCCAGCGCCGCGTGATCAGGTGCAAGGGCCGCCACCTGTTCGGGACTTTCCATCACGCAAATCCAATCACGCGCGCGATGCACTTCACGCGGCGTCGCGCCAAGCGCTGCGGCAAGCCCTGCGGGCGGTGTGGCGGGTTCGGAAAGCCTCGCCGGGAAATCAAGAATGAAGCGCGGCCCATCCGCTTCCACCACCAAGGGGCCGGAGAGTGTGTGAAATGTGAAGGGCGGCGTCTGCTTCAATTCGCGCGCCAGCACAAAAGCGGTCGCGAGTGTCGCATGGCCGCATAGCTCAACCTCGGCCTTGGGCGTGAACCAACGAAGCCGCCAAGCGGCGCCTTCGCGCATCACAAAGGCGGTTTCGGAAAGATTATGCTCTGCCGCCATGGCCTGCATCGTCACATCCGGCAGCGCCGCTTCAAGCGGCACGACGGCGGCAGGATTGCCGGCGAAGGGGCGGGTGGTGAAAGCATCAATCAGGAAAAACGGGAGCTTCATGAGGTTGGCTGATAGAAGCTCAGCACCCAGGCGGCAAATACAAGCTGAAGCAAAGCGGGCCTCATCAAGCCAAGCCCAATCGCTTGGCAGCCGGAAAATGCAATCACGGGACACATTACAGCGCATCCCGCGAACCAAGGTGCACGGGGCGGCTCGGGTAAGCCTTCGCCTTGGGCGGAATGGCGAAAGCGTCTTTCTGGCCTGGCAGCCAAGTCGCCGCGCGGCTTTTTGATTAACTTTTCTCCACCTTCGGCCTTGCACTCCGCCCGACCAGAGACGACCTAAGCCGCATGATCAATGCTCAATCCCTCCTCGACCGTTTTCTTGGCCAGGGCATGAATACCCAGGCGCCTCCAGGCCAGCCCGGACCGGGCACACCGGCGGGCAGCCCGCCGACCGGCCAGATGGATCTTGGCGCTGCGGCGCGTCAGGCGCTCAGCGGTGCCGGCGGCTTGGGCGGGCTTGCCGCTTCCGGTGTTGCGGGCGGGTTGCTTGGGTTGCTCGTCGGGGGCTCGAAGAAGAAAAAGGGCGGGCTTGGCAGCCTGATGACCCATGGCGGGGCAGCCATGATTGGCGCTCTGGCAAGTCAGGCTTTTCAGGCCTGGCAGAAAGGCCAGGCGCCGACGCAGACCCCGGTTGCGCAACCGCAACAAGCCGTGCGACTAGATCAGCGCTTTCTGCCGGCGGCGGCGCCCGCGGCTGATGGCCGGCCTTTTGAACTCGCTTTGGTGCGCGCCATGATCAGCGCGGCAAAGTCGGATGGCCATATTGATGCCGAGGAGCAGGACCGTATTTTTGCCCGCGTCGGAGAGGCTGGGCTTGACCCGGAAAGCAAGACCTTTGTGGTTGACGCTTTGACCACCCCGGTGAGCGTTTCGGAAATCGCTGCCCTGGCGACCACGCCTGAGCAAGCGGCCGAGATCTATCTGGTTTCGCGGCTTGCGATTAACCCTGATCGCCCAGCCGAACGCGCTTACCTTGAAGCCCTGGCGCATCGCCTGAATCTGGCAGATGAATTGGTGGCGCATTTGGACCGGCAGATAGAGGCAGGGTGATATTTTCCTGCCCCTGATGGTCGGGGCAAGACATCACGCATCAAGAACAACGCCTGCCGTTAAGGAGGCGTGGGAGCCTCAAATGTGCCATCAGACCTTGATGGAAAGACTCATGATATTGGCAAAAGGATCATTGGGCGCATTGGCCGCCTTTGCCGCTGCCTTGTCGGCTTCCGCCATCAAATAGCGTTCTGCAATCGCACGCACCTTGGTTGGGTCCTGTAAATCCGCAAGCTTCAGGCGGGACGTCACCGCGCGGGCCTGGGTTTCCACGGGCTGAATGGCAATCTGATCCGGCAGGCCAAGCGCACCCAAGACCACGCGGCGCAAGACGCCGTTGCCCAGGATATCAAAAACCGATTTCACGGTTTTCGCATTTTCACTGAAATAGATGGCATTTGCCATACCGGGGTTGGTTTCACTCAAGCCTGTCCGATACTCATATTTCGTGAAGCCATTGGTCAGAATTTCCAACATCTTCGGATCGGAAAGGCTGCCAAGGCGCAACCCCGCCTTCATCGAAGCGACAATCTTGTCGCCATCAAATGGAAGGATGCGCGATTGCTGCAGCCCCGTTGCGGTTGAAAGCGGCCGCCCATCGCGGCCATTCAATACTTGGCGCGAACGGCTCAGCAATGATTGCGCCTGCAGGGTTTCATCCAGCGTGGCCGCCCCCGTTTGCATGCGATCCGCCATGGCAACGGCGATTTCCAGGGCGAAGTTCACATTGCCGTTGATGCCGTCCTTGTGGAAATTCTCAAGCCGCGTCTGGAAATCCCTGGAGCGTACGGCACCGGTGGGCGTGTCAATCGCCGCCAGCCTTTCCAGGCGTTCCGCCACGCCCGGCGCATTGCGGCGCACCTGTTCAATCAAGGCGCTGGTTTCAAGCAGCGCGGCGCTGCCAAGGCGTTTGGTGGCGGCCGGCATGGCCACGTCATCGGCAATCGCGGCCAAGGCCTCATCCGCACGTTGTATGGCAGAAGAAAAACTGCCTGCCCGTGTCAGCCGTGCTATATCCTTCAGGGCCTGACTCGCGAGTGTCGGCATGCCAAAAACCGGTGTTTCCGCAAGCGTGATGGCGCTGAGCGCCGCACCGGCGGCGTAGTTCACCTCAATTTGCGCACGCGGGATATTGGGCGGCGCCGCATTCTTCATGCTGTCCAAAAGCTTCGTCGCATCCGCCTGGGTAATGCGCGCTGGCGGCACACCTTCAATGGGTGAAGCGGTCGGGCGACCATCCCGCGTATTCAGCACGGTCTGGGAAGTATTGGCATAAATCTTCGCCAAATCAACTTCGTCGGCATTTGCCGCGGCGTTTTCCATGCGCTTGGCCATGGCAACAGCCACTTCAAGCGAGAAATTCACATTCTTGTCCACACCTTCCTTGTGGAAGGCATCAAGCCTGGTCTTGTAGGCGGGCGCCCATGCGGCGCCGCTTGGCCAATCAATGGCAATCAGCTGTTCAACGCGCTTCGCCACGCCGGATGCATCGCGGCGCATCTGTTCAAGCGAGATGCCGCCTTCCATCAATACGATGCGGGCCTGGCGCAATTGTTCCGGTGTAAGCCCCCCAGCACTATTGAGGGTGATCAGCGTATCATCCACGACAGCAAGCGCCGCATCGAAGGACCCGCCCTGCATCAGGCCCGCCATCTGCTTCAGCGCGTCCTTGGCAATGACCGGCAAATCTTCCGCCGGTACTTCCGCCTGCCTGATGGCCACTGCCGTCAGGGTGGCGACCTGCTCCACCTCTCGCCGAGCGCGATCCGCGACCAATTCCTCACCGGGGCGCAGCCGCGTGATCAGGGCGCTGGTGGCCTTGTCCTGCAAACCATCAAAGGCCCTGAGTTTCGGTGCGGCCGCACGGCTGGCGGGGGCGGTCAGCACCGCTTCACCAATGCGCAATTGCTGGGCCACCGCCGTGGTTTCCCGATCGGTCAGGCCTTCAAAGGCGGCGGTTTTTGGCGTGGTGCTTGCCTTGAGATTGAGCGTGGCGGCGGCATTCTTCCAGGTGGTGCCAAGCTGCGCCGCAACCCCTTTGGGGTCGTTCGGATCAGACAGCAATGCCCGCCGCACCAGCCCAGGATTGCCCACCTGATCCGGCAGGCCAAGCGCCGGCATCAATACCTTCAAGACGCGCGGATCTGACAGCGCCCGATCAATATTCGGCGCCTTATCCAAGGCTTGGCGGAACTGCGCCAAAGCCGTGAGCGTGACCGTGTCTTTCCGCTCACGGGCAAGGCCTTTTTCTTCCTCACCGGCTTTGGTCACGCGTCGGAAGGCGACCACGGCGTCCCCGGCGCTGGCCACAGGGGCTGCGTTACCGAAGGGAAGCATCAGCGCGTTTTGACCTTGTTGGCCAAACAACCCCGCTAGAAGAGTGGCACTCATATTGATAGCCATGGTCGCAAACTGCGCCGGAAAAGATTAACAAATCCTGAAGAAAAACGATCCAGCGGGTGAAATCAGCGCAAAATATCCGGATCACAGGTGACCGCATGATCCAAAGGCCCATGCCCGGCCCCATACCCCGGCGCCGCCGCAATCGCCGCGCGCACATAAGCCCGCGCGCGGATCACGGAATCCCTGAGCGACAGCCCCTGCGCCAAGCCTGCCGCCACCGCACTCGCCAAGGTGCAGCCCGTGCCATGGGTGTGGCGCGTTTGAATCCGCCGGTCGCGGAAGATTTCCATCCGCGTGCCAGTGGCGAGCAAATCCACCACCTCATCCCCCGGCAAATGCCCGCCCTTCAGCAGCACGGCCTTGGCGCCGAGCGCCAGCAACGCCTTGGCCGCCTGGTGCATGGCGCCGACATCGGGGATGGCGAAGCCGCATAGCGCCTCGGCTTCCGGCAAATTGGGGGTCAGCACGGAAGCGATCGGCAGCAGGCGGCGCTTCAAGGTCTCGGCGGCTTCGGGCGCCAGCAAAGGGTGGCCGCCCTTGGCGACCATCACCGGGTCCGCCACCAGCGGCACATCGGGCGCGCGGGTGGTGATTTCATCGCACACGGCATCAATGGTGGCGCTATCGGCCAACATGCCGGTTTTGATGGCATCGGCGCCGATATCATCCATCACCACGGCGATTTGCTGGCGCAGGAAATCCAGCGGCACCGGCAGCACCCCATGCACGCCAAGCGTATTTTGCGCCGTGAGCGCCGTGATCGCTGTCATGCCAAAGGCACCCAGCGCCGTCACGGCCTTCAAGTCCGCCTGAATGCCTGCCCCGCCGCCGGAATCGGACCCGGCGATGATCAGCACACGCCCTTTCATGCGGCGCGTGCCTCGGCCTTGATCAGGTCAGCCAGGCGGCCCACCACGCCTTCCACCAGGGTTTCTTCCTCGGCCTCCGCCATCACGCGGATCACGGGTTCGGTGCCGCTGGCGCGGATCAGCACGCGGCCCCGCGCGCCAAGGGCGGCTTCTTCGGCCGCAATCGCCTGGGCCACCACCGGCTTCGCAAGCGGCGAGGCACCGGCATAGCGCACATTAACAAGCCGCTGCGGCAAGGGCGCGAAGCAACGCAGCACTTCACTCGCGGGGCGCTTATCTTCCACCAGCACGGAAAGCACTTGCAGCGCCGCAATCAGCCCATCCCCGGTGGTGCCAAATTCCGGCATGATCATATGGCCGGATTGCTCGCCACCCAGATTGCAGCCGGCTTCGCGCATCTTCTCACCCACATAGCGATCACCGACCGCGGTGCGGAGCAAGCCAAGCCCGCGCGCCGCCAG
>JBIKXA010000090.1:0-14816 GCA_044356015.1 Roseomonas sp. | reverse complement strand
CCTTCCTGAATTGGGAGATCATGCGCGAAGCCTCCCCCATTCTTTGGGCCGGGCTGCGCGCGACGCTATTGCTTTCCCTATTGGTGGTGCCGCTTGGGCTTTTGGGGGGGATTATTCTGGCGGTGCTGTCCACCCTGCCTTCCCCCTGGTTGCGCTGGCCGCTCCGCATCTGGGTGGACACGTTCCGCGCCTTGCCGCCTTTGGTGCTGCTGATTTTCATCTTCGCTGGCCTGCCGTTTCTGGGCTTGGAGATCAGCGCCTGGACCGCGGTTGCGATCGGGTTTTTCCTGAATACTGGCGCCTATTACGGCGAGATTCTGCGTGCCGGCATTGAAAGTGTCCCCCGCGGCCAGGTGGAAGCCGCGCGCAGCACGGGGCTGACTTCGGCGCAGACCATGCGCTTCATTGTGCTGCCGCAGGCCGTGCGCAATGTGCTGCCTGATCTGATTTCGAATACGCTGGAGGTGGTGAAGCTCACCTCCATCGCGTCAGTGGTGGCGCTGCCTGAATTGCTGTTCCAGGCGCGCCAGGCGCAAAGTGTCACCTATAACGCATCGCCCATTGTGGCGGCGGCGATCATGTATTTCATCCTGCTTTGGCCTGTGGTGCGTTTGCTCAGTCGGCTTGAAAATAAGCAATTGGCGGCGCGGCGCTGACGCCCCGCCGCCTACTTCACCGCATAGACATCATAGCAAGGCCCGCTTGGCGGGCGCTGACCGACCCCCACCGCGACGATCTTGTTCATCCAGGCAAGATCAGCCGCACCGGTTTCAAAGCGGATCAGCGTGCGGAAATAGATCTCTGACGGGTCAAGGGTCTCACCCGCCGCGAGCTTTGCGAGTGCCGCCGGTGAGCCATGGCGAATGCCATTATAGGCGAGATAAACCATGCTGCCGGAAGCGGCGCGAATGGTCAGCCGCACATCAATCTGCGCTGATCCATCCGGGTCCACCCGCAGCCAATCCGCGGCCGAGCCCGGCATGATTTCGCCAGTGAGCTTGGGACCCACCACGGTGCCGCCGGTGACCGGCACGATGCGGAGTTCGCCATTGCGTGTGGTGCCGATCATTTGCGGCGTGCCGACACCCAGCGTCATGCGGAACAGGTATTCGGATTGCAGGGGCAATGGGGTCATGGGCGTTTCTCCTTCGAAGGGGATGATGCCTCGGCGCCCTTCGCTTTGCCAGGGCGGGACACCGCATCAAGCGCCGAAAAACGCCAAAGTCGAGATACAGAAAATATTTTCAACTTAGGGTTTATTGTTAGAAAATATTTAACATTACATTGAGTTTTGGACTTGTTTTTTATCTTTTCTGAAAGAATATGAACAACATCTGAACATCACGGTAGAGAAGCCAAGCGTGACAATCCTGCCCCCGCCCATTCAAGGCCGCCACCCCGGTTCGGGACGAGCCGTCTGGCATGCGGGTCCTCCATGATCAATTTCGCGCGGCTGCTTATCTTTCCGGGGCAAACCAACGCGCTTTCAGGTGTATTTGAAAGCGATTGGAATTACGGCAGAGCCATTCATTTCGCGGCACCGCAAGCCCTTATGCGTCATACTGACGCTCAAGCCTTGCCTGAAATTGCGCCAAGCATCTTGTGGCAGGAGGGGGTGGTCAGCGCGGCCGATACTGCCATTTCAGCCGATTGGCGTTTTGAACTTTACAACCAGGGCACCATCATCAATCGCCTTTTCGTCACTCTTGCCGAAGGCGGCCATGCCACTGATGGGCGTTACGCCATCACGGGCAGCGCCTATGCGGATGAGGTGCATAATGCTGGATGGATCGAAGGCGCCGTGCTGCTGGCGGACGGCAATGACCTTTTTGACGGACGGCTCGGCGTTATGCTCGGCGCCGCTGATGGTGGCGCGGGCGATGACACCTTATTGTCTGGTGCCGCTCAGGAAACCCTGCTCGGCGGCGAGGGACAGGATTGGCTGGATGGCGGGGATGGCGCCGATAGCCTTTTGGGCGGGGCCGGCGATAACCAGGTCTTTGGGGGCTCGGGCAATGACAGCGTTACCGCCGAGGATGGTGATGATACGCTGTCAGGCCAGGAAGGCGATGATTGGCTGCTGAGCGACCGCGGGAATGACAGTCTGTCAGGTGGCGATGGCGCGGATACGCTGATCGGCGGCGATGGAGATGACACGCTGGCAGGCGGTGCGGGTAATGACGTGATTGACGCCTGGGATGATCGGGACCTGGTTTGGGGCGATGATGGGCATGACACGATCACCGTCTGGGGAGGCGATGATACGGTTTTCGGCGGCGCGGGAGCCGATATAGTCTTCTCTGGCATGGCCAGCCTTGAGGAGATCCTGAGCCTCTTTGCCTTTTAGCAGATAAGCATTCGCTCAGCGCTGCCGCCAAGGCAGGCCGGAAGCCTTCCACCCGGCGGCACTGCCGCGATGCCCGGCGCCATCCACCGGGCCTTCAAACCCATCCGCGACATTGAAGGCATGCGGGAAGCCCGCCGCCTGCGCCGCCTGCCCCGCCGATTGAGACCGCGCGCCGGACCGGCAGATGAAATAAATCTTCTGCCCCGGCGTCAGCCCCGCCGCCTGCAAATCCTCGGCAAAGCCGTCATTCACCTGCATCGAAGGATAAAGCTGCCAGGGAATCAGCACCACCTGCTTGCCGAGTGCCATCAAATCCGGCAGGCCGACGAAATTCCATTCCGCATCAGTGCGCACATCAATCAGCACGGCATCCTGATCGGCGGCCAAGGCATTCCAGGTATCCTTGGGGCTGATATCTGGCACGGCGGGCATGGCGAAGTCTCCTGTTCCTGGCTTCACGCTCCATCTTGCCACAGGCTGGGGCTTTCCGTGTAGGGTTTCCTGAGAAGCTTGGGCGCAGCCCGCCCAGATAAAGGGGGAAGCCATGTTGGGATTGATGCAGGATTGGCCCTTATTGATGCATAAGGTGTTGGACCACGCCGCCATCCAGCATCCGGGGCGGGAGATCATCAGCCGTTCCGTGGAAGGGCCTTTCCATCATACGAATTACCACGAAGTCCGGCTCCGCGCGCTGCGTGTCGCCCAGCGCCTGCAGCGTGATGGGATCGTATTGGGCGATCGGGTGGCGACCCTTGCCTGGAATACCTGGCGGCATGTGGAAGCCTGGTATGGCATCACCGGCATTGGCGCCATTTACCACACGGTCAATCCGCGACTTTTTCCTGATCAGATCGTCTGGATTCTGAACCATGCAGGTTCGCGCGTGCTGATGCTGGACCTGACCTTCATCCCCCTCATCCAGCAGATTGCCGCCAAGCTTGAGCATATCGAACGTTTCATCATCCTGACCGATGGCGCGCATCTGCCCGCAACGGGTCTTCGCAATGCGGTCGCTTATGAGGATTGGCTGGCGGAAGCCGATGGCGATTTCGCCTGGGTGAGCTTTGATGAAAAAACCGCCGCCGGTCTTTGCTATACATCCGGCACCACGGGCGATCCCAAGGGCGTGCTCTATTCGCACCGATCCAATATCCTGCATGCGCTGGCCTGCAATCAGGTGGATTGCCTGGGGCTTGGTGTCGCGGACCGCGTCATGCCCGTGGTGCCGATGTTCCATGCCAATGGCTGGTCCTTGCCGATCTCTGCCCCCATGGCCGGCGCCACGCTGGTGCTGCCGGGTGCCAAGCTGGATGGTGCTTCAGTGCATGAAATCATCACCGAAGCTGAGGTGAATTTCTCCGCCGCCGTGCCGACGGTTTGGATGATGCTGCTGCAACATATGGAAGCGACGGGGGCGCGCATTGATAGCCTGAAGCGCGTGGTGATTGGCGGTTCAGCCTGCCCCGCCGCCATTACGCAAACCTATCAGGAAAAATACGGCGTGCGTGTCATCCATGCCTGGGGCATGACGGAAATGTCGCCCGTTGGCACCACCTATCAGCGCAAACCCGAAATCAGCGGGCTCGATCCCGAAGCAGCACTTGCCCTGCAAGCCAAGCAGGGTTGCCCGCCCTTCACTGTGGAGATGAAAATCACTGATGATGCGGGCCATGACCTGCCCTGGAATGGCGAGGTTTTCGGCCGCCTGAAAGTGCGTGGCCCTTCTATCACGCGCAATTACTTCAAGCGCGATGATGAAGCCGTTTTGGATGCCGATGGCTTCTTCGATACGGGTGATGTCGCGACCATTGATACAAACGGCTTCATGGAAGTGACAGACCGTTCCAAGGATGTCATCAAATCCGGTGGCGAGTGGATTTCCTCCATCGCGCTTGAAAACGCTGCGGTCGGTTATCCGGGTGTCGCGGAAGCCGCAGTTGTCGCCATGCATGATCCGAAATGGGATGAACGCCCACTGATGATCCTGGTGATGAAGCCGGGTGCGGCCGCGCCTGATCTGGCCGCGATGAATGCCTTCCTCGCTGATAAGGTCGCGAAATGGTGGCTGCCGGATGATCTGGTGGTGGTGGATGAAATTCCCCATACCGCGACAGGGAAGATATTGAAAACGAAGCTCCGAGAAGCCTTCAAGGATCACCGCCCGAAGCAGTAACCCCTATAGCGCCTGACCTTCTGTCGCTGTCTTCAATCGCCGGAGCGCCTCAGCCCCGCCGGGCAGCGCGGGATAGAGTGCCAATGCCGCTTCCAGGCTGCGCAAGGCACCCGCTGAATCCCCCGTTTCCGCTTGCAAGCGCGACAGGCTTTGCAAGGCGATGAAATGGCGCGGTTCCAGGCGCAAGGCCTCGGCCAGATCGCGCGCGGCTTCGCGCGTCTGGCCAAGGGCGGCCAAGGCTTCGGCGCGCAAATGCCAGGAGCTCGCCGCATTGGGGGCCAGCGTCACCGCCGCATCGAAATCCTCAATCGCCTCTTCCGGCAGGCGTGCATTCAGATTGCGCGTACCGCGCTGGAGCAAAAGCCGCGCGGCGGGCGATGCCGCCTCGATCCATAATTGCCGAATGCGCGCTTCCGCCATGGCGATTTGCGCCGCGTCCTGGCTGTCACGCAGCACGGCAAAAAGCTGATCAAGTTCCGCCGCGCGTGGTGCGCCCTGCGCCAGCGCTGCGGCTGGCAGGGCAAGGCACAGCAGCAAGGCGGCGCGGCGCTTCATGTGGCCGTCGCGCGCGCCTTCGCGATGCCCTCAGGCTCCGGCCCGCCCGCCATCCAATCGAGCAATTCCACGGTATGAATGGCCGGCATCGCGCCATCCCCCAATTGCGTCAGGCAGCCGATATTCCCAGCGGCAATCACCGCCGCGCCAGTGCGTTCCAGATTGCCGAGCTTGCGCCCCTTCAATTGCCCCGCAATTTCCGGCTGCATCAGATTGTAAGTGCCCGCGGAGCCGCAGCAGATATGGCCCTCTGCCGGTTCCTTCACCGTGAAGCCGGCCTTCACTAAAAGCGCCTTGGGCTCCGCCGTGATCTTCTGGCCGTGCTGCAAGGAACAGGCCGAATGGTAAGCCACCGTCAGCCCCGGCGCGGCCCGGCTTGGCGCATAGCCAAAGCGCGTCAGCACTTCCGAAATATCCGTAGCCAAAGCGGCGACCTTCTCAGCCTTCTCCCGCCAGGGTGCCGCTTCCTCTCGGAACATGAAGCCGTAATCCTTGAGCGTGGTGCCGCATCCGGACGCATTCACCACAATCGCATCCAGCCCCTGCCCCTCGATCTCCGCCGACCAGGCGGCGATATTCGCGCGCGCGAGGCGCATGGCGGGGTCATGATGACCCATGTGATGATCCAGCGCGCCACAGCAGCCCTGGCCCTTGGTCACCACCACCTCTATCCCCATGCGCGTCAGCAACCTGATCGTCGCCTCATTGATCGAAGGGGCCAGCACCTGTTGCGCGCAACCTGTCAGCAACCCAACGCGTCCACGCCTTTCGCCCTCAGCCTTGAAAACACCCGGCCGTTCCATCGCCGAAGGTGACGGTACGTGCTTGGGCGCCAGCCGGAGCATCGCGCGCAGCCTTTCCGCCATCATGGACTTGCCCGGCACCAGGCGCGCAAATGGACGCGCCAAACCGGCGCCGACCAAAGCCACCCGAAACCGGAAGGGATAGGGCAAGATCGCCGACAGCAATCGCCGCAAGAAACGCTCCGCCGCCGGGCGCTGATAGGTCTTTTCAATATAGGCCCGCGCATGATCCACCAGATGCATGTAATGCACCCCGGAAGGGCAGGTCGTCATGCAGGACAGGCAGGACAGGCAACGATCAATATGCCGGACCTCCAGCTCACTCGCCGGGCGGCCCGATTCCAGCATGTCCTTGATCAGGTAAATCCTGCCCCGCGGCGAATCCAATTCATCACCGCGCAACAAAAACGTGGGGCAGGTCGCGGTGCACATCCCGCAATGGACACAGCTCCGCAGAATGCGGTTGCTTTCGGCAATATCCGGGTCGGCCAATTGGGTGGGGGTGAAAAGGGTCTGCATGGGATGACTATAACCTACAACGCAAACCATGGGCAGAAGCGGGGGCGCTGCCGCCGCCCGCCCGCCGCGACGTCATCAAGCCTTTTGGGGGCGGGCGCCCAGGATATGGGCGATGGCATAGGTCAAATCGGGGCGGTTCAGGGTGTAGAAGTGGAACTCATCAACGCCATTGGCCTGCAAAAGACGCACCTGCTCAGCCGCCACCACAGCCGCCACCATGCGGCGGGTTTCCGCATCCTCCTCCAGCCCCTCAAACAACTGGCCCATCCAGGCAGGGACAGACGCGCCACACATGGCCGAGAACTTCACCACCTGCTGGAAATTGGAGACCGGCAGGATGCCCGGCACGATAGGCACCGTAATGCCCTTGGCATGGCAGCGATCAATGAAACGGAGGAAGGTCTCGGCTTCAAAGAAATACTGGGTAATGGCGCGCGTCGCCCCCGCATCAATCTTGCGCTTCAGGAAATCCAGATCCGCATCAGCCGAAAGCGCTGCCGGATGGGTTTCCGGATAGGCGCCGACGCTGATCTCAAAATCACCGATCCGCTTCAGGCCGCGCACCAAATCCTCGGCCTGGGCATAACCGCCCGGATGCGGGACATATTCCGATGCGCCCGCCGGCGGATCACCCCGCAAGGCCACGATATGGCGCACGCCGGCTGCCCAATAGCGCCGCGCGACCTCATCTACCTCATCGCGCGTGGCCCCCACACAGGTCAGATGCGCCGCCGGGGTCAGGCTGGTTTCCGCGACCAGCCGGGCCACGGTCGCATGGGTGCGTTCCTGCGTGCTGCCCCCTGCCCCATAAGTCACCGAGACAAAGCGCGGGCCAAGCGGTTCCAAGCGCCGAATACAGGCCCAAAGCTGTTCTTCCAGCTTGTCTGTCTTGGGGGGGAAGAATTCAAAGGAAAGCCGCGGCGCCGGCAGGGCTGCCGGGGCTGGCAGGGCGCTGAAACGCGGGCCGGTCAGCCAGCGGGCCAAGGGGCCAGGGGTGAGGTTGTTCATGACATATCCCGAAATGGTGAGGCCTTGGGCCTTCCGCAACCGCGCCCCCTTTGCCCATCACGGCCATCTTGGCAAGGGCGCCGATTTTGCTTTAGTCGGTTCCTGAAACCTGGTTTTTTGCGCTAAGACAATTTTGATGAACGCCTTCCCAACCCGCCTCCTCGGCTGCGCCGCGCTCGCCCTCCTGCTGCTGGCGGGCTGCGCCGCGCCCCCGCCCGCCGATGATCCGGAGGCGCTGCAGGAATTCCGCGAAAACAACGACCCCTTTGAGCCGACGAACCGCTTCATGTTTGAAGTGAATGAGGCGATAGACAAGGCCGTTTTGCAACCCATTGCGGAAGCCTATCGGGATGTGCTGCCCAAGCCCATCCGTTCGGGCATCCGGAATGTGCTCGGCAATTTGCGCACACCCACCATCCTGACCGGCGATTTATTGCAGGGAAATGTGACACGGGCGCGTGAAACCCTTGGGCGCTTCATCGTGAACTCCACAATCGGGATAGGCGGCATTGTGGATGTGGGCCGCCGCTATGATGTGCATGGCCATTCCGAGGATATGGGCCAGACCTTCGCAGTTTGGGGTATGGGCGAAGGCTTTTACATGTTTGTCCCGCTGCTTGGACCGACCACGGCGCGCGATCTGGCAGGGTTTGCGGTGGATATCTACACCAACCCACAATCCTTGATCGGCCAGGGACAGATATTGGATGTATGGAACTATACCCGTATCGGCATGACAGTCGTGGATACGCGCGAAGCCCTGCTGGAACCTTTTGACATGGTGCGCAAGACCTCATTGGACCCTTACGCGACCTTGCGATCCGCCTATCGGCAGCGCCGCATGTTTGAAATTGAAAACAGGGAAGGCCCTGGCGGCGCGGTGGCACCTGCTGGTGGTGTCGGCTTTGGCCAGGGTGTCACGGAGCCCCAATGATGTTGCCCTTTTTGCTTTCACGGCGCGCTCTGCTTGGTAGTCTTGCAGGGTTGGCCATCCAGCCAGCCCAAGCGCAGCAAATGGATATCGCCCGCGCCACCGCCTTTGTGAACAAGGCGGGGCAGGATTTGGTGAATGCCATCAACGATCAGCGCCTGAACCAGACCCAGCGGCGTGATCGCGTGGCGGGCATTCTGCGGAGCGCGATTGATATTGAAGGCACCGGCCGCTTCATCCTGGGCCGTTATGTGCGCCAGGCATCGCCCGCCGAATTGCAGGATTACCTTAAGCTATTTGATGAAATCATCATCAGGAATCTTTCCGCCCGCTTCGGCGAATATCGCGGCGTGAAATTTTCGCTTGGCCGTTCACAACAACGCACCGAAGAAGATGCGCTGGTAAGCACCCTGGTCGAACGCCCAAATACGCCAGCCTTCACGCTGGATTGGCGCGTGGCCGAGATCAATGGCCAGCCCAAAGTGGTGGATGTGATTGCAGAAGGCACCTCGCTCCGCCTGACAACGCGCAGCGAATATGCCGCTGTCATTCAGCGTAATGGTGGGCGCATCGCCGCACTTTTGGACGCCATGCGTGGGCAGATTGCCCAATTGGCAGCGCGTGAGGGCGGCTGATCAATCAGCCTTGACGCTTTCATAGACCACCATCGCCTGCCCCTTATGGGTGAAGCCGCCCGCCGGGCGCATGCCGATATCTTCCATCACCTCGCGTGATGCCTCATTTGTTTCGCGCGCTACGGCGATGATGCGCGAAAGCCCTGCCGCATGGCCGAAATCAAGCGCGGCCCGCGCGGCTTCGCGCGCATAGCCCTTGCCGCGGCATTCCGGCCACAACGCATAACGCAGCGCAACCCCGCGCCCATCGGGGCGTTCCATCAGGCCGCAAATGCCCAGAAACTCACCGCTGCCGCGCACAAAGACAGACCAGGTGCCATAACCCCGCACTGCCCAGAAATCGATATCATCTTCCAATTCTTCCCGCGTGCGTTCAGCGCTGCGGGTGCCATGCAGCATGAAGCCAAAGACGCGCTCATCCGCCTTCAGGCGGATAAGATCGGGCAATTGCTCCGGCGCTGGCGGCAGCAGGGAAAGCCGCGCGGTGGTGATGCCGCGCGGCGTATGCAGCGCGCCGAGCGTTTGGCTCACCGTTGCAAGGGCCGGTATTTGATGCGGTGCGGTTCGGTCGCATCCGCACCTAGGCGCCGGCGCTTGTCTTCCTCATAGGCTTGGAAATTGCCCTCAAACCATTCCACATGGCTATCGCCTTCGAAAGCCAGGATATGTGTGGCAAGCCGATCCAAAAAGAAGCGATCGTGGCTGATGATCACCGCGCAGCCGGCGAAATCCATCAGCGCTTCTTCCAAAGACCGGAGCGTATCCACATCCAAATCATTGGTCGGTTCGTCAAGCAGAATGACATTGTGTTCGCGCTTCAACATCTTCGCCAGATGCACGCGATTGCGTTCACCGCCTGACAGCACGCCAACGCGCTTCTGCTGATCTCCGCCCTTGAAGTTGAAGGCGGCAACATAGGCGCGCGAAGGGACACTCCGCTTGCCGATGGTGATCATATCCATCCCATCCGAGATTTCTTCCCAGACGCTGCGCGTATCATTAAGGCTGTCGCGGCTTTGATCCACATAGCCAAGCTGCACACTATCGCCCACCACAAGGCTGCCAGAATCAGGCGTTTCGCCACCGGTGATCATTTTGAACAGCGTGGATTTACCCGCGCCATTGGGGCCGATGACGCCGACAATGCCACCCGGCGGCAGCTTGAAGGAAAGATTGTCAATCAGCAGCCGATCACCAAAACCCTTGGAGAGATTTTCCGCGACAATGACGGTATTGCCGAGGCGCGGCGCGGGCGGGATGGTGATTTCGGTCGGGTCCGGCGCCTTATCCTGGCTGCGGCGCAGCAAATCCTCATAGGCCGCGATACGCGCCTTGGATTTCGCCTGCCGTGCCGCGGGTGAACGCCCGATCCATTCCTGTTCTTCGGCCAATTGCCGCTGGCGCGCGCTTTCTTCGCGTTCTTCCTGCGAAAGGCGCTTGCGCTTGGCTTCCAGATAGGCCGAGTAATTCCCCTCATAAGGAATGCCGCGGCCGCGATCCACTTCCAGAATCCAGTTCGTGACATTGTCCAGGAAGTAGCGGTCATGGGTTACGATCAGCACCGCGCCCTGATATTCGCGCAGCGTCTTTTCCAGCCAGGCGACGCTTTCCGCATCCAAATGGTTGGTCGGTTCGTCAAGCAGCAGCAGATCGGGCTTTTCAAGCAACAAGCGGCAAAGCGCGACCCGGCGCCGCTCACCACCTGAAAGATTCGTGACAGCCAAATCCGCCGGCGGGCAACGCAGCGCATCCAGCGCAATATCCACCTGCCGATCCACTTCCCAGCCATTCACCGCATCAATCTGTTCCTGCAATTCCGCCTGTTCGGCGAGCAGGTTGTTCATCTCCTCCTCGCTCATTTCCTCGGCGAATTTTTCGGAGATTTCGTTGAAGCGGGCGAGGTTCGCTGAAAGCTCGGCAAAGGCCGCGCGCACATTCTCACCGACCGTCAGATTGGGATCGAGCTGCGGTTCCTGCGGCAGATAGCCAACCTTGGCCCCTTCCGCCGACCAGGCCTCTCCGCCGAACTCCTTATCCTGCCCAGACATGATGCGCATGAGCGTGGATTTACCCGCGCCATTCGGCCCCAGCACGCCGATCTTGGCGGTCGGCAGGAAGGAGAGCGTGATGCCCTTGAAGACTTCTCGCCCGCCCGGATAGGCCTTGGTGAGGTTCTTCATGACATAGACGTATTGATAGGCGGCCATGGGGCGGGGGACCTGATGCGGTTAGGGGGTTTCGAACGCCGCTCATAGAACAGTTTGCGCCCAGGTGAAATCGGGGCGCACCAATAAGCCTGGGGCGGCTATTCCGGCTCGGCGATCCGGTTGAGACTACCCCGCAGCCGATCCAGCAAGCGAAAAAGCTGCACAGCTTCCTCGGTCGAGAAATCGGCAAGGGCCGCTTGGTAATAGGCGCGTATGGCCGGCCCCATCGCGGCCCATTGCCGATTGCCTTCTTCCGTCAGGCGCACATGGCGCAGCCGCCCATCGCCACCCGCGCGCAGCCTTTCGACCAAGCCCGCCGCTGCCAGCCTATCAATCACAGCGGTCAGGTTCTGCCGGCTCACCATCAGGAAGGCGATCAATTCCTTCACTGTCAGCCCCGATTCTCGGCTGGCGGGGCGGGCCAGCGCCCCCATCACCGCCCATTGCTGCGTGGTGGCGCCAAAGCCTGAAACAGCCCGGGTGCCGGTTTTGTGCAGCAGGTTAGAAGCTTGATAAAGCCTAAGAAACAGCCGGTTTGCCACGTCAAAACGCGCCGCGTCATCTTCGCGCAGGGCTTGGCTTTCCGGGGTGGCGATGGATAATTGCATCAATGAATTGCCATATTAGATTTAATATATCATAGTATTGTTATTCTGGTCCTGCCAGTCAAATCTTGTTTGAACCGAACCAGGGGGAAACATGCGCGGCCTTCAGAACAAAACGGTCATCGTCACCGGTGGCGGCGGTGGAATTGGCGGGGCCACCTGCCGGCGCTTTGGGGAAGCGGGCAGTCGCGTGGCGGTGTTTGATATCAACATGGAAAGCGCTGAGCAGACCGCGGCTGACATCACCCAAGCCGGCGGCGTCGCTCAGGCCTTTCGGTGCGACATCACGGACCATGAAGGCGTGAAGACCGCCGTGGCAGCGGCGGAAGCCGCACTCGGCCCCATCAGCATCCTGGTGAATAACGCGGGCTGGGATGTTTTCCGCCTGTTCAAGGACACGACGCCGGCGGATTGGCAGAAGCTGATCGCCATCAACCTGACCGGTGCGCTCAATATGCATCACGCGGTGCTGCCCGGCATGCTGGAACGCCGCCATGGGCGGATTGTGAACATCGCCTCAGACGCAGCGCGCGTCGGGTCTTCCGGTGAAGCGGTTTACGCAGCTTGCAAGGCCGGGCTGGTTGGCTTTTCCAAAACCATCGCGCGCGAACATGCGCGCCATGGCATTAGCGTGAATGTCGTTTGCCCCGGCGCGACCAACACAGCACTTTTCGATGACTACAAGAAAGGTGCGGGCAATCCGGAAAAGCTGGAAGAAGCCTTCCGCCGCGCCACACCCATGGGCCGCATCGGCGAACCGGAAGACCTGCCGGGCGCCATTCTGTTTTTCGCGAGTGATGATGCCGCCTATGTCACTGGCCAGGTGCTGAGTGTCTCTGGCGGCCTGACCATGGCGGGCTGAGGGAAGCATCATGACCTATCAGGATATTCTGTTTGAAGCGCGGGATGGTGTGGCCACCATCACCATCAATCGTCCGCAGGTGATGAACGCCTTTCGTGGCCAAACCTGCGAAGAATTGATCCATGCATTCAATCGCGCGGGCTGGGATAAATCCATTGGCGTGATTGTGCTGACTGGCGCGGGCGATCGCGCCTTTTGCACTGGTGGCGACCAAAGCGCGCATGATGGGCAATATGATGGCCGCGGGATGATCGGCCTGCCGGTCGAGGAATTACAAAGCCTGATCCGCGATGTGCCAAAGCCCGTGATCGCGCGTGTGCAGGGCTATGCCATTGGCGGCGGCAATGTGCTGGCGACATTGTGTGACCTGACCATCGCATCGGAGAAGGCGCAATTCGGCCAGGTGGGGCCGAAGGTTGGTTCCGTGGATCCGGGCTTTGGCACCGCCTATCTGGCGCGCATTGTGGGTGAGAAAAAAGCGCGCGAGATGTGGTATCTCTGCCGTCGCTATACGGCTGCCGAGGCTGAACGCATGGGTCTGGTCAATGTTGTGGTGCCGCATGATCAATTGGATGCGGAAGTGGCGCGCTGGTGCGCGGAACTCCTGGAACGGAGCCCGACGGCGATCGCTATCGCCAAGCGTTCCTTCAATGCGGATAGTGAGAATATTCGCGGCATCGGTGGCATGGGGATGCAAGCGCTTTCCATGTATTACGATACCGAGGAATCAAAGGAAGGTGTGCGTGCCTTCAACGAAAAGCGCAAACCCAATTTCCGCAAGTATCAGAAGTAGTCTCGCCATGACCCGCCCTTTGACAGATGATCAGCGCGCCTTTCAAGAAACCGCGCAGCGCTTCACACGGGAGAAGATCGCGCCTGGCTATATGAAGCGTGAGGCGGAGGCGCGGCTGGACCGCTCCCTGCTGCTGGAAATGGGCGCGCTTGGCTTGATTGGCGCTGATTTGCCGGAACGCTATGGCGGGCTTGGCGAACCAAGCGTCACGGCGGGGCTTGCGATTGAAGCGCTCGCCTATGGCGATATCAACGTGTCTTACGTGCCTTTATTGGCCTCGCTCAATGGCCAGATCATTGCGCGCCATGCGGCACCGGAAATCGCTGGGCATTGGATTCCGCGCATTGTCGCGGGCGAAGCGCTGTTCTGCATTGCACTGACCGAACCGCGCGGCGGGTCTGATGCTGCAAATTTGGCACTTTCCGCGCGGCGCGATGGGGATTCCTATGTGATCAAGGGCGAAAAATCCTCGATCAGTATGGCGGATCAGGCCGATGCGGCTGTAGTTTTTGCGCGTACCGGGCCTGTTGAAGCCGGCGCGCGTGGCGTTTCAGCCTTTCTGGTACCCATGAATACGCCTGGCATTAGCGTCACGCGCTTCAGGGATTTGGGTAGCCATGCCATCGGACGCGGTTCGATCTTTTTTGATGAGGTGCGCATCCCCGCCAGCCATCTTCTCGGCGAAGAAGGCATGGGTTTTGTGCAGGTGATGCAGGGTTTCGATTATAGCCGCGCGTTGATCGGCCTGCAATGCTGCGCCACCGCGCAAGCCTCGCTCGATGAAAGCTGGTCCTATATCACGGAACGCCAGGCTTTCGGCGCGCCGCTTGCGCAATATCAGGGTGTGAGCTTCCCGCTGGCCGAGGGCGAAGGCATGATCGCGGCCATTCGCCAGCTTTGCTACCACACGCTGCGCCTGCGCGACGCGGATGAGGCGCATACGTCTGAGGCCGCCATGTGCAAATGGCTCGGGCCGAAAACTGCGGTGGATGTGATCCATCAATGCCTGTTGACGCATGGGCATTATGGTTGGTCGCTCGATCTGCCGCATCAGCAGCGTTTGCGTGATGTCATGGGGCTTGAGATCGGCGATGGCACGGCGCAAATCATGAAGCTGATCGTGGCGCGCGAGAAAGCCGGGCGCCTTGCCGTGCAATATGCCCGCAAGGGGTGAAGCGAAGGGCGCAAAGACGCCCGCTTCAAAAGCAGGAGGAAACCATGACCGTTCAGGGCAATGATATCGCCATTCGTGGCCCCGCCATGCGTGCGCAAGGCTTCTGGCGCGATGAAACGCTGCTGCATCATCTGGATCGCGCCGTGGCGCGCAGCCCTGACAAGACCGCGATTGTTGCCTGCCGGTCTGACCTTGGCAGCGAAA
>JBIKXA010000240.1:0-4458 GCA_044356015.1 Roseomonas sp. | reverse complement strand
CGCAGCGCTTCGGGCGGCATGTCTTCAATCGTCAGCAGCTTCAGCCAATCCAGCAATTCCGATGTGGCTGGCTTTTTCTTCAATTCATTCACCCCGCGCACATCAAAGAACACTGTCAGCGCTTCCCGCAGCAAATCCTGGCGGATATTCGGGAAATGCGTCTGCACGATTTTTTCCATCGTCTCCCGATCCGGGAAGCGGATGTAATGGAAAAAGCAGCGGCGCAGAAAGGCGTCCGGCAATTCCTTTTCATTGTTGGAGGTAATAATCACCACGGGCCGATGCCGCGCCTTCACATTGCGCCTTAGCTCATAGACATAGAATTCCATCCGATCGAGCTCCAACAGCAGATCGTTCGGAAATTCAATATCGGCCTTGTCTATTTCATCAATCAGCAGCACGACAGGATGGTCAGCTTCAAAAGCTTCCCACAGCTTGCCGCGCACAATGTAGTTCGCAATGTCATGCACGCGCGGGTCACCAAGCTGGCCATCACGCAGGCGGCTGACGGCATCATATTCATACAGGCCCTGCTGCGCCTTGGTGGTGGATTTGATGTGCCATTCAATCAGCGGATAACCCAAGGCCTTGGCGATTTCCTGCGCCAGCACGGTCTTGCCCGTGCCGGGTTCGCCCTTGATCAGCAGCGGGCGTTCCAGGGCGACCGCGGCATTCACCGCGACCTCCAGCTCCCGCGTTGCGACGTATCTTTCTGTGCCTTTGAACTGCGCCACGCTCTGCTCCGTCTTTCTGGCCCTTATGGTCGGGCGAGCCATCCTGATGCGCAAGCCCCAGATTCACTCGGCGGGGGTCAGGCGCAAAACGGCCCCCTCCGCGCGCGGGGCGCCGGGGGGCGCAACCCGTACATCGGCGGCAACAAGCGCGCCCTCGGCATCCATCACCGCAATCCGGTAAAAGCCTGGGCCGGGCGGGGTCCAGCCCAATTCGCGCCGCGCCGCACCCCGGGCGATGGGGGCGCCATCTACCAGAAAGGTCAGCGGCCGCCGCCCGCCCGCCACGCGTAGCACCACCGGCCCCGCGCCTTCGGCGAGTACCGCGCCTGGTGGGGGGAAGATCAGGCGCAGCGGATCACGCCCCAAGGCAGCCACCGGCGTATCGGGGCGGCTTGGCGCGCGTTCCAGCGGCGCTTCCGGCAGCAGGGCGAATGCCCGCGCGAGTAAAGGCAGCGCCGCATCCCGCCCGCTGAGGCCCGGGATCGGCGTGCCATCGGGCCGCCCCACCCAAACCCCCGCCACATGCCGGCCATCAAAACCAAGCGCCCAGGCATCGCGCCCACCCCAGGATGTGCCGGTTTTCCACGCCACCCCGCGCGGCCCGCCGCCGGGAAAATCCTGCACCAGCACCCCCGCCACCGCCGCCGCCGCGCGGGCTTCCAGTACTGGCTCCCCGGCGGCATCCCCTGGCGTGAAGCGCAGCGCCCCCGCGCGCCCGCCATCACCAAGCGCGGCGTAAAGCGCGACCATGTCACGAAGCGTCGTCCCCGCGCCGCCGAGCGCCAATGGCAGGGACGCATCCACCCCTTTGGGCAACACCGGCGCCGCCCCAGCAGAACGGAGCGATGCCGCGAAGCGCGCCGGCCCCACCCCATCCAGAAGCGCGACCGCGGGCAGGTTGAGCGAAAGCCGCAAAGCCTCCGCCGCCGTGATGCGGCCCACAAAGCCGCGATCGAAATTCTCCGGCGCATAGGCGCCAAAGCGGCGCGGCAGATCGGAAAGCAGCGTATCGGGTCGCACCAGCCCTTGTTCAAACGCCATGCCGTAGAGAAAGGGTTTTAGCGCCGAACCGGGCGAACGGGTGGCGCGAGTCAAATCCAGCGCGCCGGCGCGGCTTTCGGCACCAAAGACGCCGCCCACCAAGGCGCGGGTTTCGCGGGTGCGAAGATCAGCGATGATCAGCGCCACACTGGCGCGTTCCGGGAGCCGCAGCAGAGCCTCATTGGCCAGTCTTTCGCCGGCGCGCTGCAACCCGGCATCCAGGCTGCTGCGGATGGGGGAATCGCCCTGCCGCGCCAATTCCCGCGCCAGATGCGGCGCCAGGGCGGGCATGGGCAGGCGAGTGCTGGGCAGAGGTGCCGCCAGCGCCAGCGCCTGGTCTTCGGGGGAGAGCATCGCGGCACCTCGCCGCTTCAGCACATCATCCCGCGCCGTGCGCGCCGCTTCGGCATGGCGATCCGGGCTGAGGCTTGCCGGGCGGCGAGCCAATGCAATCAGCAGCGCCGCTTCCGCAGCATCCAGCCGCTGGGCGGGGCGGCCAAACCAAGCCAAAGCCCCGGCGCGCATGCCTTCGATATTGCCGCCTTGCGGTGCCAACGTGAGCCAAATGCCCAGAATTTCCCGCTTGCTGAAGCGGGCTTCCAATTGAAAGGCACGGAAGATTTCAATCGCCTTGGCGCGCAGCCCGCGCGGGCGCGGTTCCAGCAAGCGCGCCGCCTGCATGGTGATGGTGGACCCGCCCGAGACCACCCTCCCCGCGCGCAACCATTGCCCCGCCGCGCGCCCAAGTGCGAGGGGATCAACGCCAAAATGTTGGTAGAAACGCCGATCCTCCGCCGCAATCAGCAGATCCAGCAGCACCGGCGCCACATCATCGGGCGCGGTCGCCAGCCGCCGGAAACCGCCCGGCGCGTGCAGGACAGAAAGGATGCGCCCGTCACGATCCTGCACCTCCGCGCCCACAGAGTGCAGGCGCGTGAGGTTCGGCGGGAAGAGCCGGTCCAGCGCGAAGGGGGCGAGCAGAAGCGCGCAAAGGCAAGCGGCGAGGCCCCAGTATCGCCGCTTGCGCATCATGGCACGCGCTTAAGCCGCCTTCAGCGCGGTGCGGATTTCACTGACCGCATCATCAATCATCGCGGCGGTGACATCCAGATGCGTACACGCCCGCACACGCCCGCCCAGGCCACTCACGGCAATGCCGCGCATTTGCAGCTTTTCCTGCAAGCGCGCGACATCCATGCCCGTGCCGCTGATGTCGAAGAATACCAGATTGGTTTCCGGGTCTTCCACCTTCACGCCTTCAATCTGCGCCAGGCCGCGGGCCAGCGCCTTGGCATTGGCATGGTCTTCCGCCAGCCGATCAATATTGTGATCCAGCGCATAGATGCAGGCGGCGGCGCAAATGCCGCCCTGGCGCATGGAACCGCCCAGGCGCTGCTTCCAACGCCAGGCGCGGCCAATAAACTCATTGCTGCCGCACAGCACGGCACCCAAAGGCGCACCCAGCCCCTTGGTGAAATCCAGCCAGACGCTGTCATAGGACGCGACCATATCCTTGGGCGCAATGCCGGCAGCGACACAGGCATTCATCAGCCGCGCGCCATCCATATGCGTCGCCCAGCCTTCGCCATGCGCCACGGCGGCCACCGCGTTCAGTTGTTCCAGCGGCCAAACGGCTCCGCCACCGATATTGGCGGTCTGTTCCACTTCCAACAGCCTTTGCGGCGGGGTGTAGCGGGTTTTCGGGCGGATCGCGCCGCGAAGATCATCCGCGGAGAACATGCCCTTCGGCCCGCGCATCGGCATGATCTGTACGCCGGTCAGCGCCGCATGGGTGCCGCCTTCGCTATGCAGGATATGGCTGGTTTCATGCGCCACCACCTCATCACCCTTTTGGCAATGCGTCAGGATCGCGACCACATTGCACATGGTGCCGGATGGCAAATACATCGCCGCTTCCTTGCCCATCAGCGCGGCCATGCGGTCGCATAGTTCATGCACGGTCGGGTCATCGCCATGCTGCTCATCGCCCACTTCGGCGCGCATCATGGCTTCCTTCATCGCCGGCGTCGGGCGGGTTTGCGTATCGGAATAGAGGTTGATGCGCACAGGCGGCGCACCTGGCGGCGGACGGTTCGGAGCATGGACCATGGCGGTATTCCCTTGACCTGAGCATTTTCAAGCCAAGTGGACTCACTTGGCGACTCGGAAAATGCGAGCAAACACAAATCCAGGGCGGTTCTGGTGAGCGGAGGCGAACCAGACAAGCCCTGATGGCCGCAGGATGCAACGCGACGGCGGTTTCTGCCAGAGGGGGCGCCCGGCTTCCTGAAGTGCTGCAAAACTGCAAGGCTTGGCGCTGGAAGCCGTTCAGGGGAGAGCCGCCATGCCCGATATTCGCAAACTTGTTTACCTGCGAGAGGAAAGCTTCGCCGAGGCCGGGCGCCCCGCGCCTCGGCCCATCATCCGCGCGGTTGCGCTGATCCTGATCGGCAATCCCTTCGCCGGGCGCTATCAGGAGGATTTGTCTCCCCTGGTGGAAATCGGCCCCGCGCTTTCGGCCCGCGTCGCGCCGGATTTGCTGAAGCTTTTGGGCGGGCCGGCGGTTTCCTACGGCAAGGGCGCCATTGTGGGCGCGGCGGGGGAATTGGAACATGGCGCGGCCATTCTGCACCCCGCCCTTGGCCGGCCCCTGCGGGAAGCGATTGGCGGCGGCGCGGCCATC
>JBIKXA010000089.1:0-15150 GCA_044356015.1 Roseomonas sp. | reverse complement strand
TTTCGACCATACGCATCGCGTCCTCCCTCAATCACTTCGTCGTAACATCGGGCGCGGCGCGGCGGGGATCAAGCCGGGCTATCGGAAGCGGGCGAATTGCGGCCTAATCGGGCCATGACCTTGCTTCTCGGCAGCCGGGGTTTCGTGGTGGCCATGGTCACGGCGCAAATCCTGACGCAAATCGGCGCCTTCACCCTGCCCGCGTTATTGCCGGAAATGATGGCGCGCTGGTCGCTTTCCGCCACCGAGGCCGGCTGGCTGATTGGCATTTTTTTCGCGGCCTATGTGCCGGCGGTGCCGGTGCTGCTTTCGCTGACGGACCGCTTGCCGGCGCGCCGCATTTATCTGGTGGGTACCGGGGCGACAGCGCTGGCGCATCTGGGCTTTGCCTTTTTCGCCGGTGGCTTTTGGGGCGGGCTGTTCTTTCGGGCACTCGCGGGGATTGGCTGGGCGGGGGCCTATATGCCCGGCCTGAAAGCCATCGCGGATCCGCTGACCGGCGTGGCGCAATCGCGCGCTGTTGCCTGGCATGCGGCGGGGGTGGGGATTGCGGGGGCGGCTTCCTTCGCGCTTGCCGGGCTTTGTGATGCGCTGGTGGGGCCAGGTTTTGCCTTTCTGGTGGCGGGGCTGGCCGCCAGTGGCGCCTTTGCCATTGCCATGCTGAACCTGCCCGATGCGCCGCCGCCCAAAAGCGCCGCGCCGCGCGGCTTGCTGGATTTCCGCCCGGTTTTCGCCAATCGCCGCGCCATGGCCTGGATTGCGGGCTATACGGTGCACACGCTTGAGATGGCCGTGCTGCGCGCCTGGGCAGTCGCCTTCCTGACCGCGAGCTTCCTGATCCAGGCGCCTCCGGCATGGCTGCCCGGCCCGACGATACTTTTTACCCTGGCCGGTCTGGTCGGCATTGCAAGCTCATTGCTTGGGAACCGCCTGGCCGAGACCCTGGGGCGGGATAGGATTGTGGCGATTGCCATGCTGTCTGGCGCGGCGCTTTCGCTGGTGGCGGGGTTTGGCTTTGGTGCCTCGCCCTTTGTGGTGCTGCTTTTGGTGTTTTTGTGGAATGCGGCGATCTATCTGGATAGTTCGGCGCTGACGGCGGGCACGGTGCAGGCGGCAGACCCGGCGTTGCGCGGCGCCACCATGGGGCTGCACAGCATGCTGGGCTATGCGGGCGGCTTTGTTGGGCCTTTGCTGGCCGGCGTGCTGCTGGATTGGGCCGGCGGAGAGGGTGTGGCCGCCTGGGGCATCGCCTTTGGGCACGTGGCTTTCATCATGCTGGCGGCGTTTGCCGTGCTGCGCTGGCTGGGGCGCGGGGCGGATTCGCGTAGCGCTCCCCGGTAAGCTTCCTGCCAAAGCGCTGCCTTGCAGGCGGAATTACCCGGCCTTCGATGTGGTTTCGGGCATGATTCCGGGCACCCCTAGGGGCTTTGAGGAAAAAAACCGGGTGTGAGGCAATTTTTTTCTTGCCATGCCCCGCATTCAGGCGTAGAGCCTCCTCAGACGCAGTACGCACGTGCCTCTGGCCCCCGGCCTTTCCGGCCAAAGGGTTTACGCAACGACGTCAAGCGTTCTGGCAACCCCGTCCGGGTCTCCTCGGGCGGCTTTCTTCTGGTCGCTGGTTCGTTCGACCGTTTCGTTAACCTTGGGCCATCGCCGTTACAGGTGGCCCTTTTGGAGCCTGGAGGGTGCTGCGATGACACCAAAAATCGCACGCTTTTTGCGCGACAACGCGCCTGCCACGCCATGCCTTGTGCTGGATGTGGATCGTGTCGAGGAAAAATACCGCGCCATGCGCGCGGCGTTGCCCTTGGCGCGCATCTATTACGCCGTGAAGGCCAATCCTGGCGCGCCGATCCTTGAGCGGCTGGTGAAGCTTGGCTCCAGCTTTGATGCGGCGTCCTGGGAAGAAGTGCAGGCCTGCCTTGCCGCCGGCGCACGGCCGGAAGTGATTTCCTATGGCAATACCATCAAGAAGGTGTCGGCCATCGCTGCCGCCCATAAGGCTGGTGTTTCCATGTTCGCCTTCGACAGCATTGAGGAATTGGAAAAGCTGGCGCGCCATGCGCCCGGCGCGCGGGTTTATTGCCGCATCCTGGTGCAGAATGAAGGCGCGGAATGGCCGCTTTCGCGCAAATTCGGCTGCGAATTGGAAATGGCGCGTGACCTGATGCTGAAGGCCGGCGATATGGGGCTCGACCCCTATGGCATTTCCTTCCATGTCGGCAGCCAGCAGACCAAGACCGCGGCCTATGAAGGCGCCATTGCGCGGGTCGCGATGCTGTTCACGGATTTGAAGGAAGCGGGCGTGAAGCTCCGCATGGTCAATCTGGGCGGCGGCTATCCGGTGCGCTACCGCGCGGAAGTGCCGGAGATTGATGATTTCGGCATGGCCATCATGGGCGCCATGACCAAGCATTTCGGCAATGACCTGCCCGAGATGGTGGTGGAACCTGGCCGCTTCATGGTGGGTGATGCCGGCTTGGTTGCGAGCGAAGTGGTGCTGGTATCCCGCAAGGGTGCCACCGATCCGGTGCGCTGGGTGTATCTGGATATCGGTCGCTTTGGTGGCCTAGCGGAAACGGAAGGCGAAGCCATTCGCTACGAAATCCGCACGCCGCATGATGGCACTGAGGATGGTCCTGTGACCATCGCGGGGCCGACCTGCGACAGCACCGATACGCTCTATGAAAAATCCAATTATCGCATGCCGCTGAAACTGGCGTGCGGGGATCGGGTGGAGCTGCTGGCGACGGGGGCTTATGTCACCTCCTACGCCGCGCAATTCTTCAACGGCTTTGCGCCGCTGAAGGAACATTACATCTAAGTCTTGTGGCGTGATCCGCTCGCGCGGGTCACGCCCCAGAAGCCTTAGATGGTCGCATTTTCCGAGCCGCCAAACGATTCCGTTTGGCTTGAAAATGCTCCGGCGTGGGCAACCGCGCCGGGTTACACATAGCCCGGGCCTTCAATGGCCGGGTGCGCCTTCAGGAAGGCTTCATCAACCTCAACGCCAATGCCGGGCACTTCCAGTGGGCGCACGCAGCCATCCTTGCCGATGCGCCAGGGCTCGCTGCCCAATTCATCGCGGAACTTATTGGCGCGCGAGACATCGGCTTCGAAATAACCGCCATTATCAATCGCAGCCAGCAGATGGATGGACGCCGCTTGATTGACGCCCGTCATGGATGAATGCGGGTGGATCGGGATCTTAAAGGCCGAGGCCATGGCGGCGATGCGCATGGTCTCCGTCACGCCGCCGCATTTGGAAAGATCGGGCTGCCAGATGCGGATGACGTCATCTTCCAGAACGCGGGTGAATTCAAAGCGCGTGAAGTGATTTTCGCCGGCCGCCAAGGGCGTATTTCCAAGCCCATGCGCTTCCGCGTAGGAGCGATGGTCATGCGCGGGGAAGGGTTCTTCCAGCCAGCCGATATTCAGCCGGTCCATCTCGGGCAGCACTTGCCGCACCTGCGCAATGTTATAGCCGATATTGGCATCGGTCAGGATTTCCAATTCATGCCCGAAGGCATCGCGCACCGCTTCCATGCGGGCAACATCATCGCGCACGGTATCACCCACGCGAAGCTTCACGGCCTTGTAGCCCGCTTCCATATGCGGTGCCGCTTCATCAATCAGCTGCGCCGGCGGCTGATAGCCAAGTGCCACACCGCCGGCATAAGCCGGCACGGGACGGGCCGAGCCACCGAGCAGCTTGTAAAGTGGCAGGTTCAGCGCCTTGCCCTTGGCATCCCATAGCGCCATGTCGAGCCCCGACATCGCCATGGCGGTGGCCGCCCCCATGCCGTGGCTCGCCAATTGATACTTGTAGATGCGCGCCCAGATGCCGGTGGTGTCGAAGGCATCCATGCCCAGCACCAATTGCTTCAGCGTGGTTTCGAGCAGCTTGGCGATGGCGGTATGCGCGCGGCCATGATGGCTTTCGCCCCAGCCGACAATGCCATCTTCCGTGATGACCTTCACCATCACCGCATCGCGCTTCACCGCCTGGCCAATCCCAAGCCGCGGCCCGGCATTGGGCGGCAGCGGGAAGGAGGTTGGGAATGCCTTGATGTCCACGATTTTCATGCGGCGATCCTCATGCTTGCTGGGGGGCAGCCTGCCACCGTGGCAGGGCATTTGCAAAGCCTGGTTGACCGTCGCAGCATGAGCGACCGCAGGAGAAACAGGCATGAAACCCGATCCCATCCCCCCCAGCATGGAAGCCATCCGCCTTTGGAGTGGCGTTGAATGCCCGAATGAGGCCGCGCGGCTTGGCCTGGCCGATCACATTGGCTTGCTCAAGGAATTGGCGGCCTTGCGCGGCACCATGGCATTTGAAGATGAGCCTTCCAGCTTTGAAGCGGCTCTCCGCGCCGAGCAGGAGAAGGACGCATGAGCGCTTTGCATGAGCTTTCCATGACGGAAGCCGCCGATGCTGTGGCGCGTGGTGAGGTGACCGCGACCGCGCTGACGGAAAGCTGCCTCGCGCGCATTGCCGCGCATGATGGCAAGGTGAATTCCGTGATCCGGCTTGATCGCGACAGCGCCTTGGAACAGGCCGCCGCGGTGG
Source organism: Roseomonas sp. (assembly GCA_044356015.1). GTDB lineage: Bacteria > Pseudomonadota > Alphaproteobacteria > Acetobacterales > Acetobacteraceae > Neoroseomonas. Next base: position 10,580 of record JBIKXA010000089.1, on the reverse strand, counting down.
ATGCCGCGCGCAAGGCGGGCAAGGCGCTCGGCCCACTTGGTGGCGTGCCGATGATGCATAAGGATATGTATTACCGCGCCGGCAAGGTCACTACCTGCGGGTCAAAAATCCGGCGGGATTTTGTGCCCAAGGTGACCGCGACCGTGCTTGAAAAGCTGGATGCGGCGGGTGCGATTGATATGGGCACGCTGAATATGGCGGAATTCGCCCAGAATCCAACCGGGCATAATGCGCATTTCGGGCATTGCCATAATCCGTGGCAGCATGGGTATTGCACGGGCGGGTCTTCTTCCGGTTCTGGCGCTGGGATCGCGGCGCGGTTTTTCTATGGCGCGCTTGGGTCGGATACGGGCGGTTCCATCCGCCTGCCGGCAACCATTTGCGGCGTGACGGGGATCAAGGGCACGCAAACGCGGGTTTCGCGTGCGGGCGTTATGCCGTTGTCCTTTTCCGCCGATAATGTCGGGCCCTTGGTGCAAACGGCGCGCGATGCGGCGCGCTTCATGCGGATTATTTCCGGCCATGACCCGCGCGATGCCACCAGCGCGCGCGAAGCCGTGCCGGATTATGAAGCCGCCTTGACCGGCGATTTGCGCGGCATTTCCATCGCCATCCCGCAGGAATATTTCTTCGACGGCGCCGATGATGTGGTGGTGAAGGCGTTTGATGCCGCGCTTGATGCCATGCGCGATCGCGGGGCGAAAATCACGCGGCTTTCCTGCCCATCACTCCGCGCCATTGCGGCCTATACCGCCATGATCAGCCGGGCCGAAGGGGCGGCGATCCATGCCGAATGGATGCGCGAAAGGGCCGCGGATTATTCCATTCATCTCTCTTCCAGGCTTTATGGCGGCTATCCCATTCCGGCGCATCTCTACATTGAAGCGCTGTCGCGCCGTGGGCCGCTGCTGCGCCAATTCTGCGCCGAGGCCATGACAGGGCATCACATTGTTGCGACCCCGGCGCTGCGCACCCGCGTGCCCACATTGGCCGAGACGGATATTGATGCCGATGCGGCAAATTGGTCTCGCTTCATGGCGGTTTCGGCCAATACGCGGCCTTTCAACTATCTGGGCCTGCCGACCATCAGCGTGCCATGTGGCTTTGACGATCGCGGCCTGCCGATTGGCCTGCAATTGGCCGCGCGGCCCTTTGCCGAGGCGCGGGTGCTGGCGGTGGCAGATGCCTTCCAGCGGGTGACGGATTGGCATAAGCGCGTTCCTGCTCTTTGAAGGCGGGGCGCTGCCCAGCAAATGGGCGCGTCAGGCTACCCGGCGGGCAATAAGGTGCCGCCCGGCCCAGTTTTTGGGCATCACCCGCTTGTGTAGCGCAGCGTTTCCCCCGATCTTCTGGAAAACAGGAGGTCGGTCAGGCGATGGCGGAACCCATCATGGCCTTTGACGAAATGGGCGCGCCAAGCGCGGCGCGGGCGGCCTATGCCGAAATTGCGCGCTGGCTGGCGGCAACGCCGGCCGCGCAATTGGAACGCAAGCGCCAGGAAGCCGAGCTTCTGTTTCGCCGCATTGGCGTGACTTTCGCGGTTTATGGTGACGGCGGCGATCCTGAAAGGCTGATCCCTTTTGACATTATCCCGCGCATCCTGGCCTGGGGGGAATGGGACCTTCTGTCGCGCGGCCTGACGCAGCGGGTGCGCGCGCTCAATATGTTTCTGGCGGATGTTTATGGGCCAGGGGAAATCCTCAAGGCCGGGCGCATTCCGGAAGCGCTGATTCTGCAGAATGAAGCCTATCGCCCGGAAATGCGTGGCATCACGCCACCTGGCGGGATTTACGTGCACATCGCGGGCATTGATGTGGTGCGCACGGATGCGGCGCAATTCCATGTGCTGGAAGATAATTGCCGCACGCCTTCTGGCGTTTCCTATATGCTGGAAGGCCGCGAAGCCATGCTGCGGCTATTCCCCGGGCTTTGCGCGGCGCATCGCATTGCCCCCGTCAGCCATTACCCGAGCGATTTGCTGGAAACACTGATGTCAGTGGCGCCGCCCGCCTGCCGTGGCCTACCGCGCGTGGTGCTGCTGACCCCCGGCGCTTTCAATAGCGCCTATTACGAACATTGCTTCCTGGCTGATGAAATGGGCGTGGAAGTGGTGGAGGGCCAGGATTTATTCGTCGAAGATCGTGTTGTGTATATGCGCACCACCGCAGGGCCGCAGCGCGTGGATGTGATCTATCGCCGCATTGACGATGATTACCTGGACCCTGCGGTGTTTCGTGCTGATTCCATGCTTGGCGTGCGCGGGCTGATGGATGCCTATCGCGCCGGGAATGTAGCACTTGCCAATGCTCCGGGCGGCGGCATTGCCGATGACAAGGCGGTTTATCCTTACGTGCCGGAAATGGTGCGCTTCTACCTTGGCGAAGAACCGATCCTGGCGAATGTGCCGACCTATTTGTGTGAAAGGCCGGATGATTGCGCTTATGTGCTTGAGCATTTGCATGAATTGGTGGTGAAACTGACCAAGGGTTCCGGCGGCTATGGCATGCTGGTCGGGCCACATAGCAGCGCCGAACAGCGCGCCGAATTTGCTGCGCGCATTAGGGCCAATCCAGCGGATTACATCGCGCAGCCGACGCTGGCACTTTCCACCGTGCCGACTTTCACGGGCAGCGGCACCGCGCCACGCCATGTGGATTTGCGGCCCTTTGTGCTTTCGGGGGCTGAAACACGCATCGTGCCGGGCGGCCTCACGCGCGTTGCCTTGCGGGAAGGATCGCTTGTCGTGAATTCATCGCAAGGCGGCGGCACCAAGGATACCTGGATTCTGGCCCCGGATGCGCCATGCTGAGCCGCACGGCAGATAGCCTCTATTGGCTCGGGCGCTATATGGAACGCGCCGGCAATACGGCGCGCGCGCTGCAAGTGGCTTTGCGAGAGGCCGGGATGGGCGGCGGGCGGCCTGCGCGCGGCGAAGCCTGGCGCGCTTTGCTGCTGACCAGCGGTGATATCGGCTTATTGCAGGGTTTTGGCGCGGCACCCGATGTGGCGCAAATCATCCAGCATCTGGTGATGGATCGCGCCAATCCGTCTTCCATCCAATCCTGCATCGAGGCTTCTCGGCAGAATGCGCGGCAGGTGCGCACGGCGCTGACGGTTGATATGTGGGAAGCGGTAAATGACACCTGGGGGCAGATGCGGCGCATGGATAACACCATGCCGAATGCGGATGATCTGCCAGGTTTTCTTGATTGGGTGAAGCGCCAGACCATCCTGTTCAATGGCGCTTATGATGACACGATGCTGCGCGATGAGGCCTGGCGCTTTGTGCGCCTGGGCACCATGCTGGAACGCGCCGACAATACCGCGCGCGTGCTGCATGCCCATGCCGGGGCGCTCAGCATCGCAGGGGCCGGTACGGCCGAGGATTATTTGAATTGGCAGGCGATTTTACGGAACTTCACGGCGCTGCGTGCGTATCAATGGGTCTATCACGGGCGGATCGAACCGCGGCGCATTGCTGAATTGCTGATCCTGCGCGGTGAATTGCCGCGCTCCATGATTGCCTGCCATGCCCGGATTGAGGGCGTGCTGGAAGAAATCGCGACCGCCCATGGCGGGCGACGCGGGGAATGCCATCGGCGTGCGGGGGAAATCCATGCGCGGCTGCGCTTTGGCCGGGTGGAGGATATCTTCTCTCAGGGGCTTGAGACCTTCCTGAATGAGATGATGGCGCGCAATATTGATCTTGGCGGTCAAATCGCCGAATTTTACCTGCACAACTGATAGGGCGCGGAGCGCTTGCCATGACCTATTGCGTCGGCCTGTTCCTGAAGGATGGGCTTGTTCTGCTTTCCGATACCCGCACCAATGCGGGGCTGGATCATATTTCCAGCTTTTCCAAGATGCATGTCGTGGAACAGCCCGGTGAACGTATGCTGGCGCTGATGTCGGCGGGTAATTTGGCCATCACGCAGGCGGTGTGGAATCGCGTGCAGGAAGGCTTCCCGCTGGGTGAGGAAATCCACACGCTGCGCGATGTGCCAAGCATGTTCCGCGCCGCACAATTGGTCGGCGGCGCGGTACGCGATGTATTTGAAACCGATGGCCCGGCGATGAAGGCGCAGAGTGTGGCATTTGAGGCTTCATTCCTGCTGGGCGGGCAGATTGCCGGCGGGCCAATGCGGCTGTTCCTGATTTATGCTGCGGGCAATTTCATTGAAGCCACGGCAGATACGCCCTTCCTGCAAATCGGTGAGCATAAATACGGCAAGCCCATTCTGGACCGCGTGGTGAAAAGCGACACGTCGCTCGCCGATGGGGTGAAGCTGGTGCTGATCAGCATGGACAGTACGCTGCGTTCCAATCTTTCCGTTGGCTTGCCAATTGATCTGATGGTCTATCGCGAAGGCGAACAGAAGGTCTCGCTCAGCCGGCGCATTACGGAAGAAGATGCCTATTTCCGACAGGTCAGCCAGCGCTGGTCCGATAGCCTGCGCGAGGCCTATCGCGCTTTGCCCTCCCCCGGATGGATCGCGGATTAGGCGAAGGGAGTGCGGTCATATCGTATACTTGGTGCGGTCAGCGCGCTCCGGGTTTGATCAATCCACCCCCTTGGAATATGCCTGGATCAGTTTGTCACACAAAATTGAGGGAGTATGCGTCATGCAGATTTCACGTCGCCTGGTTCTTGGGGGTATTGCAGCGGCCAGCATTGCGCCGGCAAAGGCACAGGGCAATGCCATTCGCATTGTGGTGCCCTTCGGGCCGGGCGGGTCCACGGATGCGGTGGCGCGCCTTGTTTCGCCTGGGCTGATGCAAAGGCTTGGTGCGCCCATCATTGTGGAAAACCGGCCCGGCGCGGCGGGGTCCATTGGCAGCGATGCGGTGGCCAAGGCGCGACCCGATGGGCAGACTTGGCTGCTGACTTTTGACAGCCACGCCACCATGCCAGCGCTGCTGCCAAGCCTGCCCTTCAACCTGACGCGTGATCTTGACCCGGTGATGCTGATCGGCGGCGCGCCTTACGTGATTGCCTGCCGCGCGGATAAGCCCTTCCGGTCGCTCGCGGATGTGCTGAACGCGGCCAAGGCGAAGCCGGATGGCGTTTCCTTCGCTTCCACCGGTAATGGCACGATTGGGCATTTGGCCATGATCCAATTGCAGTCCCGCAGTGGCACACGCATGACGCATATTCCCTATCGCAGCGGCGGGCTTGCGGTGAATGATACCCTGGCGGGCACAGTGGATATGATGATTGGCTCTGCCGCGCTGGTGGCATCGCAAATCGCCGCCGGCACTTTCCGCGCCCTGTCGCAATTCGGCCCGGCGCGTTTGCCGGCGCTGAGTGATTTGCCAACCGCAGAAGAAAGCGGCTTTCCCGGCTTGCAGGCGGAAGCCTGGTGGGGCGTTTTCGCGCCAGCCGGCACGCCGGCGGAATTGGTGACGCGCATGAATACGGCGCTGCGGGAGACTCTTTCGGAAGAACGTGCCCGCACGCAAATGACGCAGACGCAGCAGGCGCGGCTGGTGCTGTCTGACCCGGCAGGGCTGGCGCGCTTCCTGGATGGGGAAGTGGCGAAATGGGGTGGCGTTGTGAAGGAATTCAATATCCGCGCTGATTGATCAGGCGGGTTGAATCCCGCGCCGCGCATCATGCCGGCGCAGCCAGTGAATGAAGGGCAAGGCCAGCAATACCATCCAGGCCTTGCCCAGTATTTGACCTGCCAGAAAATCCAGGCTGCCAAAGGCAAGAAGCAAAAATACCACGCTATCCACCACCAGGCCCACAGCGCCGCTGGCGGCCACCGCCAACACCAGGCCACGCTTCTGCAAGGGCGTATAGACGGCGAGGTCAGCGGTTTCACTCAGCAGGAAAGCCACCGCCGAGGCCAGAACCAAAGCGGGCGGCGCCAAGGCTGCCGAAAGCACCACACCAATCGCAATGGCGGCGAAGGCCCAAGTGAGCCCAAGGCGGCGCTGCACCAAATCCCTCAGCACCAGCGCCAAGCCGATCATCAGCACACCAGATGGCGCCATGATGCCGGGGGCGACGGGGATCAGGCAGGGGCCATTCGGCACACAGAAAGTGCCGAGATTCCCGATCATCCAATTGGCGGCAGGAATGCAAAGGGCGAAGCCGATCAGGAAGGCAAAGCCTTGAAGGCGCGGGGAGATGTTCATGGGATTTCTGCGGCTGAATAGGCCGCCCAGCCCTTGGCGCGCAAGTCGCAGGCCGGGCAAGTGCCACAGCCATAGCCCCAAGGGTGGCGCTGGCTGCGGTCCCCCAGATAGCAGCTATGCGTGTGTTCCAGCAGCGCTTCCACCAAAGGCGCGCCGCCCAGGGCTTTCGCCAGACGCCAGGTCGCGGCCTTGTCGAGCCACATCAGCGGCGTTTCCAAGACAAAGCGCCGATCCATGCCAAGGTTGAGCGCAACTTGCAGCGCCTTGATCGTGTCATCGCGGCAATCCGGGTAGCCGGAGTAATCCGTTTCACACATGCCGCCCACAATATGCTTGATGCCGCGACGATAGGCGATGGCGGCGGCGAAGCTCAGGAAAATAATGTTGCGGCCTGGGACGAAAGTGTTGGGCAGGCCATCGGCGTTGAAGGCGATGGTGGCTTCTGAAGTCAACGCGGTATCGGAAACCTGCCCAAGCGCATCCAGGCGGATCAGGTGGTCTGTGCCGAGCTTTGCGCCACTTTCAGGCCACGCCTTCAGCAAGGCCGCGCGAAAGCCATCGCGGATGTCCAGTTCGATTTTGTGGCGTTGGCCGTAATCGAAGCCGATGGTCTCGACCGCTGCGAAACGATCCAAGGCCCAGGCGAGGCAGGTCGCTGAATCCTGACCGCCGCTGAAAAGAACAAGGGCTTTTTCTTGCGTCATGCAGTTTGATCCAATTCCGCCAGGGCCCAAGCTGCGGCTTCCGCCACCACCGGGTCAGCATCGGCGCACAGCGCTTGCGCGGTTTCCTGCAAGTTGGGATCGCCAGAATTGCCGATGGCGATCAGCACATTGCGGATGAAGCGATTGCGCCCGATGCGCTTGATGGGGCTGCCGGAAAACAACGCGCGAAAGGCAGCATCATCCAGTGTCGCGAAATCCGCCAGCTTGGGCGCGGAGAGTTCAGCGCGCGGCGCGAAGGCCGGTTCCTGATGTGCGGCGGCGAATTTATTCCAGGGACAAACCGCCAGGCAATCATCACACCCATAGATGCGATTGCCGATCGGCTTGCGAAATTCCTCCGGGATCGGGCCGTGATGTTCAATCGTCAGATAGGAAATGCAGCGCCGTGCATCCAGCCGATACGGCGCGGGAAAGGCGCGGGTTGGGCAGATATCAAGGCAGCGTGTGCAGGAACCGCAATGATCAACCTCAGGCGCATCGGGGCTGAGATCGAGCGTCGTGTAAATTTCACCCAGGAACAGCCAGGAACCATGCGCGCGGGAGACAAGATTCGTATGCTTGCCCTGCCAGCCCAAACCCGCCTGCTGCGCCAAGGGTTTTTCCATCACCGGCGCGGTATCCACGAAGACCTTCACACCGGCATCGGCATATTGCGCGACGATCCAGCGCGCCAGCGCCTTCAAGCGTTTCTTGACCACATCATGATAATCGCGATTGCGCGCATAAACGCTGATGGTGGCGCGGTCCCGCCAAGCCAGGCTTTCCAGCGGATCGGCCTCAGGCGCGTAGGAAAGGCCAAGCGCAATCACGCTGCGTGCTTGCGGCCATAATGCACGCGGGTCGGCGCGCTGGTCGGCGCGGGTTTCCATCCAGCCCATGCCGCCATGCATGCCGGCGGCGAGGAATTCCTGAAGCCTTTCGCGTATTTCCGGCCCGAGGCGCGCGGGCGCGAAGCCAATGGCATCGAAGCCGAGGCGCGTTGCCTCAGCCCTGATGGCGTCAGCCGCGCCCACGATAGGGCTGCACTTCCTGCGCCGGAATCCAGACCGCTTCCGGCGGCGCGCCACTTTGCCAGAAGACATCAATGGGGATGCCGCCGCGCGGATACCAATAGCCACCGATGCGGAGCCAATGCGGGGAAAGCAGCCCCATCAGGCGTTGCGCGATATCCAGCGTGCAGGCTTCATGAAAGGCGCCGTGATTGCGGAAGGACGCCAAATAGAGCTTCAGCGATTTGCTTTCCACAATCCAAGCATCCGGCACGTAATCAATCACCAGATGCGCGAAATCCGGCTGGCCCGTCAGTGGGCAGAGCGAGGTGAATTCCGGCGCGGTAAAGCGGATGCAATAACGCAGCGCAGGATGCGGATTGCCGACACGTTCCAGCACCGCCTGTTCGGGGCTTTGCGGTTGCGTGGCGGCCTGGCCAAGCTGTGTCAGATGGGAAAGATCGCTCATGCTGCATTTTCCTTTTCCGCCCGCCAGCCGGCTTCGATGCGCGCGGCAGTGCCGGCGAGATCACCCGCCAGGATGCCAGCGCGCAGTTCCGACATCAGATCCTGGTAGTATTGGATATTGTGCCACGTCAGCAGCATGGGCCCCAGCATTTCATTCGCCTTGAACAGATGATGCAGATAGGCACGCGAATGGCTGCGACAAGCGGGGCAGGTGCAATCGGGATCAAGCGGGCGGTTATCCTCGGCATGGCGGGCATTGCGGATATTGATCACGCCGCCCCGCGTATAGGCGCGGCCCGTGCGCCCGGAACGGGTTGGTATGACGCAATCGAACATATCAATGCCACGTTGCACCGCGCCGATCAGATCGGAAGGTGTGCCTACACCCATCAGATAACGCGGCTTATCGGCAGGTAGCAGCGGCGTGGTGCATTCCAAAGTGGTGAACATGGCGTCCTGCCCCTCACCCACCGCAAGCCCGCCAACCGCATAGCCTTCAAAGCCAATATCCGTCAGCGCCGCGACACTTTCCGCGCGGAGATCAGGGAAAACGCTGCCCTGCACAATGCCGAACAAGCCATGGCCCGCGCGCGGCACAAAGGCTTCGCGGCTGCGCGCCGCCCAGCGCATGGAAAGGCGCATGGAAGTCGCGGCCTGTTCATGCGTCGCGGGAAAGGGCGTGCATTCATCAAAACAAATCGTCACATCAGCGCCGAGCAGATGCTGGATTTCAACGCTGCGTTCGGGGGTCAGGCGATGGCGAGACCCATCCACATGGCTTTGGAAGGTGACGCCATCCGCATCCATCTTGCGCAAACCAGAAAGCGACATGACCTGGAAGCCGCCGGAATCCGTCAGGATGGGCCCGTGCCAATCCATGAAGCGATGCAGGCCGCCAAGCCGCGCGATGCGTTCAGCGCCGGGACGCAGCATGAGGTGATAGGTATTGCCCAGCACCATGCGCGCACCCGTGGCGCGTACCGAATCCGCGGTCATGGCCTTGACCGTGCCGGCGGTGCCCACCGGCATGAAGACCGGCGTTGGTACCGTGCCATGGGCCGTGTGCAAAACACCCGCCCGCGCTGCGCCATCTTGTGCTTCATGCTGCCAGGAAAGCGTCATGGCGCGTCACTCGCGCGAAACAGCAGCGATGAATCGCCATAGGAATAGAAGCGATAATGCTGCCCGATGGCATGGGCATAGGCGGCGCGCATGCGATGATCACCCGCAAAGGCGCAGACCAGCATGAACAGCGTACTGCGCGGCAGGTGAAAATTTGTCATCAGCGCATCGGCGCTGCGAAACGCGTGGCCTGGCAGCAGATATAGATCCGTCAGGCCGCGAAAGGGCGCGATGCTACCATCTGGCAGCACCGCGCTTTCCAATAGCCGCAAGGCAGTCGTGCCGATGGCGATGATGCGCCCGCCCGCTGCCCGCACCGCATTCAATCGCGCGGCGGCTTCCGGGGTGATTTCGCCCCATTCCTCATGGAGTTTGTGCGCGCGCGCATCATTGGTGCGCACTGGAAGGAAGGTGCCGGCGCCGACATGCAGCGTGACCGTCACGCGCGCCACGCCGCGCGCATCCAAAGCAGCCAGCAGGGCTTCGGTGAAATGCAGGCTTGCCGTGGGGGCCGCGACAGCGCCGGGACGGCGGGCGAAAATCGTTTGGTAATCGCTGGCGTCTTCGGCCCTTGGGCCATCCGGGCGGGTGATATAGGGCGGCAGGGGAATCTCCCCCGCCTTCTCCAAAGCCGCGGCTAGCCGCGCCTGATCCGGGCCGAAATCCAGCCGCGCGGCGCCGCCTTCGGGGTCATCCAGCACGCGCGCGGTGCAGTCTTCGGCATCTTCGATCGCGATTTCATCCCCAGCCTTGAGCCGACGCGCATTGCGAATCAGCGCATGCCAAATGCCCGCTTCCTCATGCCGGTTCAGCATGATTTCAACCCGCGCCTGGCCGCGCCTTGCATGGAGCCGCGCGGGGATCACGCGTGTGTCATTTACCACCATGACATCGCCGGGGCCAAGCAAGGATGGCAGATCGCGCACACCACAATCCGCAAGCCCATCCGGGCGCACCACCAGCATGCGCGCGGCATCGCGCGGGCGGAGGGGCGCCTGCGCGATCAGGTGTTCAGGCAGGATGAAATCATAATCATCCAGCCGCAAAGGAGGTGGTTGAGCCAGCACGCAGGGGCGGTAGCGCGAAGCCGCCCCCGGTGCAACCGGTGCGGCCCTATTCTGCTGAACGCAGGCCC
>JBIKXA010000239.1:0-4493 GCA_044356015.1 Roseomonas sp. | reverse complement strand
TCGGGCCTTGCCCGCAAGGCACGACGCAGACGCCTGACGCCCAGATAGCACCAGGGGCAGATCAGGTCGAAGGCGACTTCGATATCCAGCCGCGGCTGGAGGGGTGCCAGGATATTCACGCCCTTATTTTAGCGCAGCCGCGCCGCTCAGACAGCCCCCTTATTCGGCGACCAGCTTCAGCCGGCGGATCAGTGGCGCCCAGCGTTCGCCATCACGCTTGGCGCGCGCCGCGAAATCCTCTGGCGAGGCAGGCTCAGCCGGGTCAGCGCCCACGCGCTTATAGGCCGCGCGCACCTTCTCATCCGCCAAGGCCTCCCGCAGCGCCGTATTCAGCCGGACCACAATCTCGCGCGGGGTTTGGGACGGGACGGCCAGGCCGAAATAGCTGGAACCTTCAAAGCCGGGGATGGTCTGGCCCATGGTGGGCACGCCCGGCCATTCGGGGCGCGGTGCAACGGTGGTGACCGCCACGGGACGCACGCTTTGCACCTGGCGCAGCGGTTCGCCTTCCGGCAGGCCAAGGCAGCGCGCATGCACGCGCCCGGCGATCAAATCCGTCATGGCATTGGTGGTCTGGCGATAAGGCACATGCACCATATCGAGGCCAAGCCGTGCCCCCATATCTTCCATGATCAGATGCGTAATGGCGCCAACACCGGCGGATGCAAAGGTGAACTTGCCGGGATTGGCCTTGATCCAGGCCGTAACTTCATTGAAATCCCGGCCGGGGATGGAATTATGCACCACAAGTAGGTTGGACGTGGTGCAGAACATGCCAACCGGCGTGAAATCCCGCTGCGCGTCATAGCCCACAGATTTATAAAGCAGCGCATTCAGCCCGCTATTCGTGCCCATGGTGGCGACCAGCACGGTATAGCCATCACCCGGGGCGCGTGCGACCATTTCGGCGGCCAGATTCCCCGCGCCGCCGGGGCGGTTATCCGCAAGCACGGGCTGGCCAAGCCGTTGCTGCAAGGCTTCGGCGGTAACACGGGAGACAATATCCGTCTGCCCGCCGCCACCAAAGGGAATCACCAGCCGGATCGGCCGATCCGGATAGGTGCTGGCGCGCGCCAGGCGCGGCGCGGCAAGCCCCGCCAAACCAGCAACAAGAATCGGACGACGCGTGATCTTTATTCCTGACATGCTTTCCCCCTGACTGGCGCGGCGCAACGCGCCCGGCTATGAATCCATCAATCAGTCAGCATGGCTTGTGTCCGCATGACAGCGCAAGGCCAGCGAAGGGAGAGAGTCCATGTTGTACCGCCGTAGCCTTTTGGCCGCGCCCGCCTTGCTGGCCGCCGCGCCGCTTGCCGCACAGGGCGTGTGGAACCCGCAACGCCCAATCCGCATCCTGGTTGGCTTCGCGCCCGGTGGCGGGACGGATATCACCACGCGGACACTCACCAACAAACTGCAAGCGCTTTTGGGCCAACCGATCATTGTGGAAAACCGCCCCGGTGCAGGCGGAAATCTGGCGTCCGAAGCGACAGTGAATTCACCATCCGATGGCCATACGCTGATGATGGGCACCATTGCCTCCCTGGTGCTGAACCCGATTATGGCAAAGCTGCCTTTTGATGTCATGACCGATCTGACACCGATTTCGCGTTCGGTTGAGGTCACCAATATCCTTGTTGTGCCAATGGATCGCCCCTGGCGCAGCCTGCCGGAATTGATCGCGGCGGCACGCGCCAAGCCGGATCAATTGACCTATGGATCATCGGGCGTCGGTAGTGCAGGGCATTTGGGCGGCGCCTTACTTGATTTCATGGCGAAGATCAGCACAGTGCATGTGCCCTATCGCGGTGGCGGGCAATTGATCACTGATCTGATCTCGGGGAAGGTGGATTTCTCGGTGGCCACCGCCGCCACCGTGCTGCCGCAGATTGAAGCCGGCAAGCTGCGCGCCCTGGCGGTGCCGCTGCCGCAGCGCAGCCGGCTTTTGCCCGATACGCCCACCATTGCCGAAGCCGGACCCCTGCCAGGTTACGAAGTGGCGAATTGGTATGCGCTGATGGGCCCGCGCAATCTGGCGCGCCCGATTGTAACCAGGGTCAATGAAGCCCTGGTTGAAGCGCTGCGCGATCCGGAGATTGTCGCGCATCTGGCCCGCCATGGCCTGGAAGCCGCCCCCAGCACACCTGAGGAATTGGCCGGCTTCATGCGTACCGAGACCGCGAAATGGACGCCGATTGTCAGGGCATCGGGCGCTTCCATCAACTGATGAGGACGCAGGATTTCGCGCCAAATTCAGCGGGTTTGCGGTGCCGGGGCAAGGGTTTGCGAATCATTCGCCTGATACTGTGAAATTTTCTTCTGAAGGACGCAAAAAAATCCTTTGCACCTGCTGACAAGCCCCGAATCCTCGGCTATGCCAAGCCATCCTTAAGGGAGAATCGAACCATGTCGAAGAAGTTCCTCACTGATGTGATCGCCAAATCCGGCGATATGTCTGCCGTTGCGGCGGGCAAGCTTGCCGCTGATATCATTGACGCGATCAAGGCAGAAATTGTCAGCTCTGGCCGTTTCACCATTCCTGATTTCGGTGCTTTCGCTGTGCGCGAAACCCCGAAGCGCACGGGCTTGAACCCCAAGACCGGTGAAAAAGTGCAGATCAAGGCCGGCGCCACTGTCCGCTTCAAGGCGAGCCCGGCGCTGAAAGCCGCCGCGCTTTCCGGCGTGAAGAAGGGCAAGCGCAAGGCCAAGGCCTGATTTTTCGCTTTCCAGTAAAGGCGGTGTTCCGATGGGACATCGCCTTTTTTTGTGCCGTTTTTCTTGGTTGCCTTATTCGTCAATCGCCCCGCCGCGCAGCCGTTTGACCGCGCCGCGCCTGGTTTTCGATTCAAGCCGCCGCACCTTTGAACCCAGGGTTGGTTTGGTGGCCTTGCGCGGTGGCGGTGGCGGCAGCGCCGCCTTGCGCAATAGCAGCACCAGCTTCTGGCGCGCTTCTTCGCGATTGGCTTCGCGCATACGGTGGCGTTCCGCGGTGATGATCAGCACGCCATCCTGCGTCATCCGGCGCCCCGCCAGGGCCACCAGCCTTTCCTTCACGGCATCAGGTAAATTGGGCGATGCCATGGCCGCGAAGCGAAGCTGCACCGCGGTTTCCAGCTTATTCACATTCTGCCCGCCCGGGCCTGAGGCGCGCAAAAAGCTCTCCTTCAGCTCCTGCTCGGCGATGGCGATGGCGGGGGTGATGCGGATCATGAGGATTTCATAGAACATCACGGCCCCGCCTGTCTTGCCATAGAGGCCCAGGCGCAGGATGTTGAGGCCATCAAGGAACGGGAAACCATGGACGAACATTCAATAGACAAGGCGCCCGACGCCGCCGCCGATTGGCCGGATCAGATCTATTCTCTGCTCAAGACGCATAATATCACGCAAGTGGCCTTGGTGCCGGATGCCGGGCATTCCCGGCTGATCCGCCGGTGCCTCGCCGATAATGAAATGAAGGTGGTGACACTGACCACTGAAGAAGAAGGCATCGCCCTGTTGCAAGGCGCTTGGCTTGGTGGCGCAAAGGGCGTGCTGCTGATGCAATCCTCCGGGGTTGGCAATTGTATCAATATGCTCTCGCTTTCCATCATGCATCGCTGCCCGCTGCCGATGCTGGTGACGATGCGTGGCGATTTCGGTGAATTCAACCCGGCGCAGGTGCCGATGGGCAATGCGACGCAAACCGTGCTGGAAGCCATGGGCACGCTGGTGCGCCGCGCCGAAACGCCGGAGGATATCGCGCCCACGGTGAATGCCACCATCCGCCTCGCCTTCAATACCTTCCGCCCCACCGCAACCCTGATCGGCCAGCGCGTGCTTGGCGCCAAGACCTTCGGGAAGGACTGAGAGATGCTTGCTGCTTCCGGAAAACTTGATCGCCGTGAATTGACCCGCGCGCTGCTGGCAGACCGCGGTGAGATGCTGGTGATTGCCGGGCTTGGTGCGCCGGCCTGGGATATTACCGCCATTGGTGATTGCGCGGAAAACCTGCCGCTTTGGGGCGGCATGGGCGGCGCTGCCATGATCGGCCTTGGCCTTGCGCTCGCGCAGCCCAAGCGCAAGGTGCTGGTGATCACCGGTGATGGCGAGATGCTGATGGGCATTGGCGCCTTGGCGACAATCGCGGTGCAAAAGCCGGCCAATCTTTCTATCGTGGTGCAAGATAATGAGCATTACGGCGAAACCGGCATGCAGGAAACCGCGACACGCCATGGCGTTGATCTGGTGATGATGGCGAAGGGTGCCGGTATTGCGAACACCATGTTCGTCACCAAGCCCGATGAAGTGCCGGCGCTGCATAAGGCGATCCATGCCGGCAAGGGCCCTTTCTTTGCGGTGGCGAAGATTGATGCCGCCAGCAAGCCCTTGGTGCTGCCGCCGCGCGAAGGCGCGCTGTTGCAGGCGCGCATGCGCGAAGCGGTGATGGGACCGGCAGCGCATCATCAATTGTGATATTATGCTGTTAGCCGACTGAGAGCGGCGACATGACA
>JBIKXA010000004.1:0-47124 GCA_044356015.1 Roseomonas sp. | reverse complement strand
AGCGGGAAGGTAAGTTTCAGCGTGGCAGTTTCCAGCATACCGGTCGGGTCATTGATCGGTGGCGGGCGTTTTTCGAAAATCTTCAGCCGAGGATGGCGCAGAACGGCCCAACCATCGGCCAGCGGGCCGCGCAGCCTGGCCTCAACACGCGTAATTTCAGGATCGGTCGCGAAGCTGATCGAAACCGTGGCGCCATCAGCCACAATGCCGGTGCCGGATTGCAAGCCACCGGTTGCCGAAATTTCAATCTTGTCCAAGGAAAAACGTGCTTCCCCGCCAGCACCTTCAAAGGGCGGGATGGGGCGCAACCAATGAACAGTTACGCCATCCGCCCGCGCTATGCCGGAAAGCTCAGTGACCTCCGCACCGCCGCCATCGGCGTCGATCTTTGCTGCAATCCGCCAATTGCCTTCGCGCAACATGCCGGCTGTCAGATTTTCGGCCAACCATTCGCGGGGTTTGGGGGCGACACTGGGCGGCCAGTAATGCGGCAGATCAGCGATATCCAAGCCGCGCAAATTGATCTCAGCTTCGGTCTGCCAAATGCCATCCTGCAAGCGGGCCTCGCCACTTGCACGCATTACCGGCGGCGGGGTGGCACCCGGGCGCGGCGATGGCTGCGGCGCGAAGGCCAGGCGTTCAACACGCACCACTTCCTCAGCCAGGGTCGCATCCAGCAGAAGGGAAGCGAAGGGCAAATCCCCGCGACCATTGGGCAAATGCAGCATGCCTGCCCCGGTTCGCAGGCGCCCCATCAGCAAATCAGGCCTTGGCGCCCCGGCGAAGCGCGCGATCAGGGTGATTTCCGCTTCGGCATCCAGCGCGGCCAAAGGCGCCAATTCCGCACTGGCTTTGGCCAATACGGCCGGGCGAATACCGCGCGCGGAGAGCGATGCCTCCCCGCGCCAAAGCGCGCGCTCCAGATTGCCGGCAATCTCCACCGGGATGCGCTGATCGGCCAATTCCAGCATGGCGCGCCCGGCCACTTCCAAGCCGCCGGCAGCGCGGCGTTGCAGCACCAGGGAAGCAAGATTGGCGCTCACCACCCGCCCGGAAGCCTCATCGGCCAGTGCCAGCCTGGTATCCAACAGGGCGATGCGCCTGATGGGCGATAGCGCGGTTTCTTCATTGGGCGGCGCCAGCCAGGCGGTGATGATCTCGGCCAGCGCGTTCAGTTCGGCCCCTGGCTGCGCCGCGCCCTCGGCCTTTGGCGCGCCGGCCAGCCCAAGCGAAAGCGCCCCGGCCTTGTCCCGGTTCGCGAGCAATCCAAGCCCGCGCAATTCCAGCCCGCGCAAAGCGATATGCCCGCGCAGCAGGCTGCCCGCCGAAAGCGAGGCATCCACCCGCGGCAGCACGGCAATCAGCCCATCCGCCTTGTCAGACAGCCTTATATCGGAAAACCGCACCGCAATCGGCGAGCGATGCCCTTCCCGCCAGCCCGCCCAGGAAATTTCAGCCGCGCCAATCTCGATGCTTTGATCGGCCAGCGCCTGATTGGCTAGGCTCTCGGCCTGACGGGCCAACCAAGGCAGGCTGATCGGCCCCTGTTCCAGCCGCCAGACCACCCCGCCAAGCGCCAGCCCGGCCAGTAGCGCGAGGGTCAGGCAGACCCTGGCGAGCAGCTTCAGCCCTCGCCCCGCTTGACCTGCGACCCGCCTCACCCTTTCCCTATTCCCTCATGACCCTTGCCCCAGCAGCTTTCACCCTGCCACGCGGATTCGACAAGGCCGCCGCCGCCCTCGCCCAGGCACATTTCGCCGAGAAGGGGGAAGCGGAACGCCGCTTTGCCGAAAGCGCGGAAGGTGTTGCGATACTGGAAGCGCTTGGTGGTCATAGCCCCTATCTAGCCGATTTGGCGGTCCGCGAGTCACCCACCCTGCTTTTCATGGCCGAACGTGGCCCGGATGAGGCTTTCGCGCGCGCCATAGACCCGCTGCTGCGCCTGGACCCCGCGACACCGCGCCCGGCCTTGGCGGCGCTGCTCCGCCAGGCCAAGCGCCAGGGCGCGCTGGTGGCGGGGCTTGCCGATATTCGTGGGCTTTGGGGGCTGGATCGCGTGACCGGCGCCTTGTCCGAATTGGCGGAGCTCAGCATAGACACTGCCTGCGCCCATTTGCTGCGCGATGCTGCGGCGCGGGGCGATTTGCGCCACACAGGTGGCAGCCGGACGGACGCGAAATCCATCGGGCGGCAATCTGGCCTGGTCATTCTGGGCATGGGCAAGCTTGGCGCGCGGGAGCTGAATTACTCATCCGATGTGGATCTGATGGTGCTTTACGATCCGGCCGCCGTGCAGGACCCGGATCGCGCCCAGGCGATTTATGTGCGCATTGCGCGCGATCTGGTGCGGCTGATGGAAGAACGCACCGCCGATGGTTATGTCTTTCGCACCGATCTGCGCCTGAGACCCGATCCGGCGGCGACTCCCTTGGCGGTCTCCATCCCCGCCGCTATCGCCTATTACGAAAGCATGGGCCAGAATTGGGAACGCGCCGCCATGATCAAGGCGCGGCCCGTGGCGGCGGATCGTGCCGCGGGTGACGCATTTTTGCGCGAAATCCGGCCCTTTGTCTGGCGGCGCTATCTGGATTTCGCGGCGGTGGCGGATATCCATTCCATCAAGCGGCAAATCCATGCGCATAAGGGTGCGAAGGGCGCGCATGATACGGTGCAATTGGCCGGGCATGATGTGAAGCTTGGCCGGGGCGGCATTCGCGAAATTGAATTCACCGCGCAGGTGCTGCAATTGATCTGGGGCGGGCGCGATCCTGCCTTGCGGGACCCGACCACACTCGGCGCGCTTTCCGCCTTGGCGGGTGCGGGCAAGATCGAACGTCGCGCCGCCGCTGATCTGGCGGATGCTTACGGCTTTCTGCGGCGCCTTGAACATCGGCTGCAAATGGTGGCGGATCGCCAGACGCATCGCCTGCCGGAAGATGAGGAAGGGATAGCGCGCATCGCCTCCTTCCTTGGCTACGCCGATACCGCCGGTTTTGCCGAGGATTTCGCCTTTCATTTGCGCCGTGTTGAGAAGCATTACGGGCGCATGTTTGAAGCGGAACCGACACTCGCCGCCGATGCGGTGCAGGGCGATCTGGTGTTCACGGGGGTGGAGGATGATCCCGCCACCATCGCGACTTTGCGCGCCATGGGCTACGCCAATCCGGCCAGCATCGCCGCCACCGTGCGCGGCTGGCATCACGGCCATGCGCGTGCCATTCGCAGCGAACGCGCGCGCGAATTGCTGACCGCCTTGATGCCAAGCCTGCTGGCGGCCTTTGGCAAGCAGCGTGACCCCGATGCGGCTTTGTTGCGTCTTGATGCGCTGTTTGGCCGGCTGACGACAGGTGTGCAGGTGCTCAGCCTATTGCATCGCAATCTGCCCATGCTGGAACGCCTTGCCGGCATTCTGGGCGCCGCGCCGCAATTGGCGGATCATTTGGCGCATCACACGGCAGCGCTTGAGGGGCTGCTGGTGGGGGCGGGCGGCGGCATTGGCAGCGCTGCGTCTGCCTTGCCGGCGCTGGTCAAGGAAGCGCGCTATTTCGAAGAGGCGATGGAAGCCTCCCGCCGCCTGGTGCAGGAAGGCAAATTCGATATTGACGCCGCGACCCTGGAAGGCAGCATTGACCCCGATGCGGCGGGGGAGGCACGCAGCGCCCTGGCCGATGCCGCCATTGCGGCGCTGCTGCCGCATGTGACGGCTGAATTCGCCGCGCGCCATGGCGTGGTGAAGGGTGGTCAGCTTGCCGTTGTCGCTTTGGGCAAGCTCGGCGGTCGCGAAATGCTGCCTGGGTCTGATCTTGATCTGATCCTGGTTTATGATCACGCAGCGCAGGCCGAAACCAGCGAGGCCAAGGCCAAGCGCGGCGCACCCGCGATCCGCCCCTTGCCCGCCAGCCAGTATTTCACGCGGCTCGCGCATCAGATGGTCGGCGCCATCACCGCGCCGGGCGCCGAGGGCAAATTATATGAGGTGGATATGCGCCTAAGGCCTTCCGGATCGAAGGGGCCGGTGGCGGTCTCGCTTGGTGCCTTCCAGCGCTATCAGGCGGAAGATGCCTGGAGCTGGGAACGCATGGCGCTGACCCGCGCCCGCGTGGTGGCCGGACCGACAGCGCTGTCACGCCGTATTGGCGCGGCCATTCGCGCGGCACTTTCCAACCCCGAAAAGGCCAAGACGGCCATTCCCGATGCGCTTGCCATGCGTCAGCGCATGCTGCGCGAATTGCCGGGCGATGGGCCATGGGATGTGAAACTCAGTGCCGGTGGGCTGGTGGAGGTGGAATTCATCGCCCAGGCTTTGCAATTGCACCATGCGCCACGCCACCCCGAAGTGCTGGCCACCACCACGCGCATCGCCATTGCCAATCTGGCCAAGATTGGCGCGTTGGACAGCGCTGAGGCCGAAATGCTGATCGCCGCCGAGCGGCTTTGGCGCGGCATCAGCGGCATTCTGCGCCTGACGCTTGGTCCGTGGCGAGAGGCTAGCTTGCCCGAGCCGGCAGCCTCCGCCGTGTTGCGCGTGGCGGGGCCGCTTTGCGCCTCCCCACCCGTTGACCTTCCGGGCCTGCGCGCACAGATGGAAGCGAGCGCCGCCTTGGTGCGCCAGGTTTTCGAAGCCCGGCTTGGCCGGCTGGATCAGGGGAATCTTTCATGAGCGAATTGGCCGAAGGCAAAAAGGCACCCGCCTTCAAAATGGCAGCAAGCGGCGGGCGGGAGGTTTCCTCAGCCAGCCTCAAGGGCAAGCCTTTTCTGCTGTATTTTTATCCCAAGGCGGATACGCCTGGCTGCACCAAGCAGGCTTGCGGCGTGCAGGAAGCGCTGCCCCAGCTTGGCAAGCTTGGCCTGACCGTGATTGGTGTTTCGCCCGATGCCATGACGCCCATTGAAAAATTCGCCAAGAAATACGGGCTGGAATTTCCGCTGGCGTCAGACGCCGAACACAAGACCGCCGAGGCCTATGGTGTTTGGGTCGAAAAATCCATGTATGGCAAGAAATATATGGGCATGGAGCGTTCAAGCTTTCTGGTTGGCGCCGATGGCAAGATCGTGAAAATCTGGCGCAAGGTGAAGCCGGAAGCCCATGCGGCTGAGGTGCTGGCCGCTGCCAAGACGCTTGGGTAATCGGCCGGTTTTTTACGGCAGCTTGGTGGTGCCGGCGGCGCGGATAATGCCTCCGGGCCGCGCCGCTTTTTCCGCAATGCCGCTGATTCCTTGGCGACGGGCCAATTCGGCCCAGACCTCGGCCGGCCGGATGCCCGCATCCACCCAAATTACCATCAAATGATACAGCACATCGGCTGATTCCAGCACTGTCGCGGCACGATTGCCGATGGTTGCTTCAATGACGCATTCCACCGCTTCTTCGCCGAATTTTTGCGCGACCTTGGCCGTGCCGCGCGCGATCAGCCGCGCGGAATGGGATGTGGCAATATCGCCCGCAAGCCGACGCTGTTCCACCGTTTCCCAGAGCCGATCAAGGATCATCGCCTCCGCCCCGTTGGGCGAAACGCTCAGCGGTTCCAGCACCCGCGCTTCCACCTTGCGAATGCGTTTGGGGAGTTTGGCACCCTTCAGCTTGAGCCCACCGGGCAACGGCAGCGCCGCCTTCTTCTTGGCGATTTTCTTTTTCACGCTGGGCTTCTTCTTCGCCTTTTCGGCGGGTTTCGCCTTGGCGGGCTTTGCCTTGCCGGGTTTTGTCGCCTTGGCCATCTATGCGGCCTCCTGCACATGGGGAACGGGGCGGATCGGCAGGCCAGCAGCGGCGAGCGCGGCCTTGGCCTGGGCAATACGGAAAACCCCGTAATGGAAAACACTGGCGGCGAGCAGGCCCGTAGCACCTGCTTTCGCGCCATCAACAAAATGATGCAATTCCCCGACACCGCCGGATGCCACAATCGGCAGGCGCGTGGCGGCGCGCACTGCCGCCGTCAATTCAAGATCAAAACCCTGCTTGGTGCCATCACGATCCATGGAGGTCAGCAGGATTTCCCCCGCGCCGAGGGCTTCAACTTGCCTGGCCCAGGCAATGGCATCCATCCCCGTGCCGCGGCGTCCGCCATGGGTGAAAACCTCAAACCCGCCACCCATTTCGCGTCGGCGGGCATCAATCGCGACCACGATCGCTTGGCTGCCGAAAGCCTCGGCCGCACGGCGCACCAGATCAGGCTCCGCAACCGCGGCGGAATTGATGGAAACCTTATCGGCGCCCGCCAGCAACAATCGCCGCACATCTTCCACGCTGCGTACGCCGCCACCGACGGTGAGAGGAATGAAGACCTCAGCCGCCGTGCGCGCCACCACATCCAGGATCGTATCGCGGTTATCGGATGACGCGGTGATATCCAGGAAGGTGATCTCATCCGCACCTTCCTGATCATATTTGCGCGCCTGTTCCACCGGGTCCCCGGCGTCGCGCAATTCCACGAAGTTCACGCCCTTGACGACGCGACCATCCTTAACATCCAGGCAGGGAATGACACGAAGGGCGAGCAAGGGACCTCATCTAAACTCTGGGTTGCGGGGGCTGCGGCCAAGCTTGGCGCTCTGCCGAAAATCGCGATGCGCCGGAATGATCCCCTGGTCAAGCCCCGAAAGACAAGGGTTGCAGGGTGGCGCGGGCAGCGCCACATTTCTCTTATGGCTAGAAAGGGCAAAGCTGCCGCCGCCAAGGCTGGCGATTATCTCACCGGGCATTTGCTGATTGCGATGCCTGGCATGGAAGACCCGCGTTTTGCGCAGAGCGTGGTCTGCCTGTGCAACCATTCCGCCGAAGGTGCCATGGGGCTGATGGTGAACCGCCCCATTGATGGCCTGCCCTTTGACAAATTGCTGAAACAGCTTGGGCTGAAGCCCGTGCCGTCACAACGTCAGATCCGGCTGGTCTCCGGCGGGCCCGTGGAGGCTGGGCGCGGCTTTGTGCTGCATACGGATGATTGGTCTGCGGAAGGAAGCCTTGGCTTCAGCGCTGGCTTCGCGCTGACGGCCAGCGTGGATATCTTGAGCGCCATAGCCAGCGGCGGTGGCCCGCGCGAGGGCCTGCTGGCGCTTGGCTATGCCGGCTGGGCGCCCGGGCAATTGGAAGAGGAAATCCAGCGCAATTCCTGGCTGAGCGTGCCGGCAGATGAGGCGCTGCTGTTTCATCAGGATGCCAGCACCGCGTGGCATGCGGCACTTGCGAAATTGAAGGTGCATCCGGCCTGGCTGTCTTCGGCTGCCGGCCATGCGTGAGGGTTATTGAGCCATGCAGATGTCGGCCATTCCTTTCGACACCACTGATTGGGCGGAGGTGGAACCCACACGCCATGCAGGCGTGACCGGTGAAGCGCTTTGGCGCACGCGCCATGTTGGGCCGGCGGAAAACCCGATCCGGGTGCGCATGGTGGAATATACGCCCGGCTATGTCGCGGATCATTGGTGCCAGAAGGGCCATGTGCTGCTGGTGCTGGAAGGCGAATTGGAAACCACGCTCGCGGATGGGCGCGTATTCGTGCTGAAGCCCGGCATGTCTTATCAGGTGGCGGATGGGGCAGAGCCGCATATGTCGCGCACCGCCACAGGCGCCAAGCTGTTTATTGTGGATTGATGCATTTTCACGCCGGGTGCAGCCACGCGGCTTGAAAATGCTTCAGGCGTTAGCCCGCAGGCGGCGGTGCCGGATCGAACCCATCAGGCGTAATGCCGCGCGGCTTGATCATGGCGTAGGGCCCGCGCGGCAGGAAGCGCCCGGTGCCGGGTTCCGCCTGCACCTTGCCATCGCGCATCACAACTTCTCCGCGACGGATGGTCATGACGGGCCAGCCCGTGACCTCCATTCCCTCATAGGGTGTATAGTCAATCGCGTGCTGCATCAGCGCATTGGTGATGGTGACTTTCTTCTTCGGATCCCACAGCGCGAGATCTGCATCCGCGCTAATCGCAATGGCGCCTTTGCGCGGCGCCAATCCCATCAGCCGTGCCGGGTTGGTGCTGGTGAGGCGCACGAATTCATCCAAAGTAATGCGGCCCTTGGAAACACCTTCGCTGAAAATGATCGGCAGGCGTGCGGTGAAGCCCGGAATGCCATTCGGGATATCGCGGAACACCGCATCCGAACCATTCTGCCGCTTGCCGCGATCCCCTTCGAAGGAAAAGGCGCAGTGATCGGATGAGATCACATCCAAGGTGCCGCGCCGGATCATTTCCCAAACACGCTCATGTTCCGCGCGGCTGCGCGGGGCCGGGCTGCACATGAATTTCGCGCCCTCAAAACCGGGGCGATCCATATCGGCGGCGGTCAGGCTGACATATTGCGGGCAGGTCTCCCCCCATACCTTCACACCACGCGCCTGGGCGCGCGCGATTTCTTCGGCGGCTTCTTCGCAGGAGACGTGGAAGATCTGGATCGGCTGATCCACCAACTCGGCAAGCGCAATGGCGCGGTGCGTCGCTTCACGCTCTACCACCGGCGGGCGCGCCCAGGCGTGATATTTCGGCGCTGTCATGCCATGCTTCAGCAATTCATGGGTGCGCCAATTGATCGCCTCATAATTTTCGCAATGCACCGTCACCAAGCAACCCAGCATGCGCGCTTTGGTCAGGACACGGAGATATTGCGCATCATTCAAATGCAAAGGTTCATAGGTCAGAAAGACCTTGAGGCTCCGCACCCCTTCCGCCACAAGCCGCGGCACTTCCTCATCCATTACCGCATCGGTCGGGTCGCTGATGATCTGGTGGAAGGAATGGTCAATCATGCCGCGCGCGGCCCGCGCCCGGTAATCCGTGTAGCGTTCCCAGACGCCATAGCCTTTCCATTGCGGAATGAAACACACGACGGAAGTTGTGCCACCGGCGAAGGCGGCGCTGGAGGCGGTGGCGAAGCTTTCCTCATTCACCGTAATGGGCGGTTCCGCCAGGCCAGTGCTGGCATAGCCACCGCGAGAGGGTTCTTCGATATGGCAATGGCTATCCACACCACCAGGAAGCACAAGCGTGCCGGCAGCATCCACAACGCGTGCGCCATCGGCAAGCTTTTCGCCAAGCGCCACAATGCGCCCATCCTTCACGCCGATATCGCAGCGGGTCGTGCCGAAACCGGTCGCAACTTCTCCGCCACGTACCACCAGATCGAATTCCGCCATGCTCATCCCCTGTTGTCACGTTTGAAGAACATCCAAGCGCGAAGCCGCCAAGCCAGCAGCACGGCCCGTGCTGAAACAGGCTTGCAGCAGATAGCCACCTGTCGGTGCTTCCCAATCCAGCATTTCGCCACAGGCGAAAACGCCCGGCAAGTGGCGCAACATCAGGTTTTCGTCCAATTCCGCCCAGGCCAGCCCACCAGCCGAGCTTATCGCGCGCGCGATTGGAAAGGCGCCAATGACGTGCAGAGGTAAAGCCTTGATGAGGCCTGCAAGATCGCCTTGTGGGGCGCCGGCCTTCAGCGCTTCCTGGATCAGCGCAATGCCAACGGGGGCCAAGCCCGCATTGCGCCGCAAATGATTGGAGAGGGAGAGGCTGCCGCGCCGTCCCGCCAAGCTTGCCGCAACTGCGTCCTGAGTGAGATCGGGCCGAAGATCGAGATGCAGCGTAACGCGACGCTGACCCGCCAACGCATCGCGCAAGGCAGCACTCAACGCATAGACCGCGCCGCCTTCAATACCAGCCTCGGTAATCATAGCCTCACCACGATGCGTGATGCCGCCGAAGGAAAGCGCAATGCGCTTGAGCGGCGTGCCGGCAAAACGCGCGCGCAGATGATCAGACCAGGCAATGGCAAAGCCCATATTGGATGGCGCGAAGGGACGCGCCGCGATGCCGGGCAGCAGCGCGGGCCAGGCGCCATCCGACCCAAGCCTTGGCCAGGAAGCACCCCCAAGTGCCAGAATGGTCGCCGAGGCCTTAATTTGGGTTTCGCCATCCGGCGTCGCGAATCGCGCTGCGCCATCCGGCGCAAAGCCAAGCCAGCGATGGCGCGTCAGCAATTGCACACCAAGCGCACCAAGCCCCGCCATCCACGCACGCAGCAGCGGGGATGCCTTCATGGCGCGCGGAAAAACGCGACCGGAGGAGCCAATGAAGCAGGGCTGACCCAGCGCCTCTGCCCAGGCGATCAGCGCCTCAGGCGGGAAGGCGTGGATGAAGGGCGCCAGATGCGGCGCCGCGCTGCCGTAGCGCGTGAGAAAACCGGGCAAGGCTTCCGAATGCGTGAGGTTCAGCCCGCCGCGCCCGGCAATCAACAGCTTGCGCGCCGGCGATGGCATGTGATCCGCCACCAGTACCGCGGCACCGGATTGCGCCGCAGCTTCCGCCGCCATCAGCCCGGCCGGGCCGGCGCCAATGACCAGAATGCTCAGGCGCTGCGTTCCAGCAATTCAATCGCGACATTTTCCGGCCCGCGCAGAAAACAAATGCGAATGCCGGGGCGGATCGCGGTTGGCTCCATGGTGAAATCCGCGCCTTTGGCCTTGAGCTCCGTCACCACCTGATCAAGCCCTGTGACGGCAAGGCCGATATGTTCCAACCCACGATAGGGCATGCTGGGCGGCGGGGCCACGTTATCGCCCTTGATCGGTGCGATGAAAATAATCTGCCCGCCAAGCCTGATATCCACGCGCGGTTCGCCCTGTTGCGAGGAACGCAGCACCTCGGCGCCGAACATGCGTTCATAGAAAACCGCCGTGGCTTCCGGATCGGGGCTGCGCAGATGGATGTGGTCGAAGGTGAATTGGGCCATGGTTTCCCCCTGTTTCAAATGGCGCCAGCAGCGCGGAGTTCTTGGCGCGCAGCTTCATCATAACCAAGCTCGGCCAGGATGGCATCATTGTCACGCCCAAGTGGTGGCGGCGGCGTATCCACGCGCGGCCCGCCATGCGCAAAGCCGAAGGCGGCGACAGGGACGGAAAACGATCCCGCCACACCCGCCGCGCCGTCAAAGTGATGCACCACGCCGCGCCCCTGCACCTGCGGATCAGAGAGCGATTCAGCAAGGTTACGCACACGCCCCGCCGGCACGTGGCGCGCCTGCAAATAGCTTTCCCATTCGGCAGCCGTCTTGGCCTTCAACAATTCGGCCAGCGTAGCGGCTTCATGCGCGCGATCAGCATGGCGCGCTTCATTGCTGTCCTTCGCCATATCGGGCCGCCCCAGAGCATTCCATAACCGCTTTTGTTGGCGGAGATTGCTGGCACCAATCATCACCAGGCCATCGGCGGCTTCATAGCAGCTATTCGTTGCAAATTCATGGTCATTGCCGCGCGGACGCGGGGGTCTGCCACTGCGTGCATAGGATGTGACATGGCTTGCCATCATCATGATCGCGACATCCAACATGGCAAGGTCAATATGCTGGCCGCGCCCGGTTCTCTCACGCTGAAACAGCGCTGCTGAAAGCGCGAAGGCCCCCATGGTGCCGGTGGCGTAATCAATCGCTGGCGCGCCGAATTTGATCGGGTTCACCTCGGGCGTGCCGGTGCAGGCCATGATGCCCGATGTGGCTTGGATCACGTGATCATAAGCGGTTTGTTCCCCACGCGGCCCGCCATGACCAAAGGCCGAGATCGAGCAATAGATCAGGCGCGGATTGATCTTCAGCAAATCCTCATAGCCAAGGCCCAAAGCCGCGAAGGCGCCGGGGCGGAAATTCTCCACCAGCACATCAGCGCCTGCGATCAGCCTCCAAAAAATCTCGCGCGCTGCTTCCTGCTTCAAATCAAGCGTCATGCTGCGCTTGTTCGATCCCTGCGTCAGGTATTGGCAGCCCATACCGGCTTCGTTCAGTAGCATATCGCTGCCATTGACGCGGCTTTGGTCGGGATCATTCGGATGCTCAATCTTGATCACATCCGCACCCAGCAAACCAAGCTGATAGGCCGCGAAGGGGCCTGCCAGCACATGGGTTGCATCAATGATGCGGATGCCTTCAAAGGGACGAGTCATTGGTGTTTCCTTGGTTTTTTATCAAGGCGCTTCAAGCAAAACGCCGTCGCGCTTGAGTGCATTGATCTCGGCCTCGGTCATGCCGGAAGCGGCCAATAGCGCCGCGCCATCCTGCCCAAGCCTGGGCGCTGGCCGACCCGTTGGCGCATTGCCGCCTGAAAAACGATTGGGCTGACCGATGGCGTAAGTTGCACCCTCCGTCGGGTGGTCTTCTTCCTGCACCATGCCAACCGCGCGCAAATGTGGATCATCCAGCAAGCCCGCAATGGTGTTGTAGGGTGAGGCCGGCACATCAAGCCGATCAAAAATCTCCAGCCATTCAGCCGAAGTCCTGCCCTTCAGCCCGCCCGCGCGAATGGCGAAATAATCGCGCGTATTGGCGGTGCGCCCGGCGATGGTGGCGAAGCGCGGATCGGTCTTCAATTCGGGCCGGCCAATCGCATCAAAAAACGCATGCGCCTGCGCATCCGTATTGGCAGAGACGCAGATATAGCCATCAGAAGTTGGCAGGGGCCGCGCATCGGGGCTGAGAACTCGGTGATCACCAGGCGGGCCTAGTGCGGGGCGGAAAGACATGGCCCCCAGATGTTCCATCATCACATAGGCCGCCATGTTTTCAAACATGGGCACTTCAATCGCCTCACCAACACCAGTCTTTTCGCGCCGATAAAGCGCGAAGCCAATCATCTGCGCCGCAATCAAGCCAACCGTGTGATCCGCAACCAGCATCGGCACATAGCGCGGCTCCCCGGTTGAGGCTTCAAAACAACCGGCCACACCAGCAGCACCTTGGATCACCGTATCATAGGCCGGCCTGCCCGCATAAGGCCCGCCTGAGCCAAAACCCGTGATGGCGCAATGGATCAATCGCGGCGCGATGGCCTGCAGGCTTGCGGCATCCACACCAAGCCGCGCCTGTGCATCGGGGCGGATATTGCTGACAAACACATCCACGGTCGCGGCCAGGCGATGCAACGCTGCCAGCCCCGCAGGTGCCTTCAGATCAAGTGCGATGGATTTCTTGCCGCGATTGAAATTGAGGAACTTCCCATTCATGCCGGGCGAACGCCCCTTGCCGGCAAGCTGGCGCAGCAAATCACCACCGGGGCCTTCAAGCTTGATCACCTCCGCACCATGTTCCGCGAGAACACCAGTACAGACCGGCCCCACCACCACCGAGGAAAGATCAAGCACCCGAATACCTGCGAGTGGTCCGTTCATACTGTCCTGCACTGTCAGTGTTCCAGTCATGAAAATCCATAAAGCCGTGCAGGGTTTTCAACAAGAACCTGCTGCAAGGCCGCAGCATCGGCGAAGCGCGGCAGCAAATCCACCAGATCAGCCTCATCCGGCTCCCAGCGCACATTGGGGTGCGGCCAATCCGTACCCCATAGCACCCTGTCCGGTGCCGCTGCGATGAGCCGTTGCGCGAAGGGAATGGCATCCGTGAAGGGCGGTCCGGTTTCGGAAATACGCTCCGCCCCGGACACCTTCACCCACCAATTCGGGCGCTTCAGCAATTCCAGCAATAGGCGAAACGGGGCCTGGTCCAGGCCATCGCGCACCGGCACGCGCCCCATGTGATCCACCACTACCGGCAGGGAGAATTCACCGAAAAAATCCAGAAACCCCGGGATATTCCCGGCATCCAGATGCAGCACCAAATGCCAGCCCATGGGCGCGTTGCGCGCCGCGGTGCGTCGCACCAGGGCCAAATCCGGCACGCCGCCCAAATGCTTCACAAAGCCAAAGCGCACCCCGCGCACACCGCCTTCATGCAGGATGCGAAATGCGGCATCGTCAAAGCCTTCATCAATCAGCGCCACACCGCGCCAGCGGCCATTACTCCGCGCAATGCCGTCCAGCATGGCGCGATTGTCGGATTTATAGACGGTGGTTTGCACAATCACCGCACGATCCACACCAAGCCTTTCATGCAGGGCAGCCAAATCATCGCTGGTGCGCTCTGGCGGCGTATAGGGTGCGGCCTTGGCCAATGGGAAGCGATCAAAAGGCCCCCAGATATGCACATGCGTATCGCAAGCACCGCGCGGCAAAATGTAGGCAGGTTTGCGCATCATTTCCCTAATCACCCAGCGTCGCCGGCACAGCGACGGCACCCTGCATCAGGCGCCGCGCACTGCGATAGACCACAGCGCTTTCCGCATGCCAGCCAGTGGCAGCCCCATGCACCTCCGCACCAACCGAGAGAATGCCTGAAGGATTCGCAACCCGTGTTTCATCCGCCCGCGCCGGTGGCCCGGCCAATTGATGTGCCACACTACCTGAAATGCGGCTGGCAACACCAAGGCACATGGCACCGGTCAGCGGTACGGCGCGATGGGCGCGTTCCATGGAAATCATGCGCACCGCGATATCATGCGTGTCAGCGCCAAGCGTCGCACCATCCAAGGCGCAATAGGAGGCAGGGCGCGCCACCACCGCGATTTTCGGCAAGGCAAGACCAACCTTTTCGGGCGTTGCGGCCAGCCCCATCATCACGCCAGCTTGACGGCGCAGCGCATCAAGCAACGCCATGCGCGCAGCATCCGCTTCAATTGCATCGGGGCTTTCGGTGCCGGTCAGGCTCAAATCACGCGCATCAAGAAAAACGCAGGCATTGGCGGCATCTATCAGGCTTGCGGCATAGGTGCGCCCTGCGTGATGCAGCACATCGCGCGCATTGCCGGTGGGCAGCAGCCGCCCTGTCGCACCGCCGCCGGGCGCCAGAAAATCCAACCTGATCCGCGCGCCGGAACCTGAAACGCCGGCCATGGTGAAATCGCCGGCAGTCATCGCCTTGCCGCCACGTACTGGAAAACGCGCATGGATGATGCGCCTGGTGTTCACCTGATGGATACGCACCAGCGCTTCCCCATCCTGCAGGCGCACCAGCCCCTCATCCACCGCAAAGGGGCCGACAGCGGAGGAAAGATTGCCGCAATTGCTGGACCAATCCACGATTGGCTTATCCACCGCGACTTGCGCGAACAGATAATCCACATCGGCATCTGGATGCGTTGGCGGGCCGATGATCACGGCTTTGGACAACGAAGAAATGCCGCCGCCCATGCCATCCAATTGCCGGCCATAGGGATCGGGGCTGCCCAGCACGGCCAGAAAAATCGCATCCTGCTTCGCGCGGTCTTTCGGCAAATCGCGGGCGTGGAAAAATACCCCCTTGCTGGAACCACCGCGCATGAAAATGGCAGGAATGAAGGCTTGATCCATGGGCGTTCCTCTGTGCTGTCGGCGCCTTCAATCAGTCAGTGCAATCGCCGATAATTGATGCCCGATCGGCCCTCCGCCGGCCAGGGTATTGCGCCGATGGCTGAAAAACCGCGCCTCATCCGCCAGCGTGTCATGCGCCAGGATATTGACCGCAACTCCAAGTGTCACAAGCCGCGCCGCGCAATAGCCTGGCAGGTCAAAGTGCCAGCGCCCTTCGCGTTTGCCGGTCGCGAAAAACCGCATATCGGCCGGATCATGCGCCAGCACCGCGTCGCGCAAATCGGCGGCGACTTCATAAGATGGTTGATGAATACAGGGACCGACCACGGCAATCACATCGCGCCGCGCGGCGCCAAGCGCTTCCATGGCAAACACGGTTTCTTCCAATACGCCAGCTACCGCGCCGCGCCAGCCAGCATGGGCGCCACCAATCACGCCGGCGGCATGATCCGCGAAAAGCACCGGCGCGCAATCACCGGTGATGATGCCAAGCGCCAGGCCCGCGCGGCGTGTCACTACGCCATCCGCTTCTGGGCGTTGGCCTTCCGGCCAGGCGTCTTCCGCCACCACCACACGCTTGCCATGCACCTGCGTCAGCCCGCAAAGCATGCTGTGTTCAAGCCCAAGCGCTCCGGCGGCGCGGCTGCGGTTTTCGCGCACCGCCGCTGCATCATCCTTGCCGGAGAGCGAGCAATTCAGCGATGCAAAGGCGCCTGTCGAAACACCGCCATTGCGCGTGAAAAAACCGTGCCTCAGGCGCGGCAGGCGCAAGGGATCGGCAGTCAGGAATTCGGCGCTCATGAGGTTTCGAATCCAGCGGGTATCGGCAGGCTTGAATCGCATAGAGCGAGTGCCTTGAACAGGCGCCCCATGGCTTCCGGCGCGGTCAGCCTATGCGCCGCGGCAAGCTGCGCCTGGGCGCGGGCGGGATCAAGCCGGGCGAGCATCGCCGCCCGCGTCATGAAGCCAAGCCGCTGCAGAAACACGCCTTGCGGCAGCGGTCCGTGGGCCACGGCGCCAGCGGCGCGCGCAGCGGCAGCGAAGGTCGCGAAATCCACATGCGCGGTGATGTCCACCTCACCGGGTGTGCTGAGCGGATTAACCGGCGCGCCGCCCCGCATGGCTTGGAGGCTATCGCCGAAAGCGCTTTCCGCCGGCCCGTAATCAATCAACAGCGCCGCGCCGCCATGGCGGGCAAGCCGGGCGCCAAGCCAAGCCGCGAAGCGTAGCGCCGCTTCATTCACTTCGCGCACCACGCCTTCCGGCGCGTCTTCCAGCAGGGCGATATCGCATGGTTGTTCGATAAAGTCGCCATTCATCACAAAGCGTTCGCACCATGAAGCGCCTCGGCGAATGAATTGGCGGATGGGCAGCGCATCGAGAAATTCATTTGCCAGCAGAATCATTGGCGCTTCCGGCAGCGCTGCCACATCTTCATGCCAGGTTACATCGTCAGCACCCAGCTTTGCGGCCTGCGCCGCGCGCAAACGCGGCGATGTCTCCACCAGATGCACGCGCAAGGCGGCGCGAAACGCCGGCATCATTTCCACAATCGCACGTAACGCATCCGCCATTAGGCTACCGCGCCCCGGCCCGCATTCCACCAGCAATACAGGGTCAGGTCGGCCCATGGCCTGCCAGGTCACTGCCGCCCAAAGTCCCAGGCATTCACCGAAAGCCTGAGATATTTCCGGCGATGTGGCGAAATCCTGAAACGGATCTTGCGCCGCGTAATAGGCAGAAGCAGCGCGCGCCATGAAATGGTCAAGCCTTTCGGGGGGGTGTGATGGCCCTTCGTTCTGCTGCGTCACATCACACCCAAAAGCGTCGGCGCAAATGGACAGCCCGCATGCCTATCCGCGCGGCACGGCAGCATGCGCGGCAAGGCAGGCCACATCCACGATTTGATTGACGCCTGCTTGCATGGGGACGATTTGCGCCGAATGCGAAAGCCCGGTCAGCAGCGGCCCAATCACCGTGCTGCTGGTAAGCCGCGGCACGGCGCGCGTGAGGATATGCGCAGCGTGAATGCCGGGCATGATCAGCACATTGGCCGGCCCGGTCAGGCGGCAGAAGGGATAGAGCGCTGCCCGCAATGCAGGATCAAGCGCGACATCGGCGGACATTTCGCCGTCAAACTCAAAATCCGCGCCGCGTTCGGTCAGCAATTTCACCGCTTCACGAATGCTGCCCGGGATGGTGCCGCGCGGATCGCCGAAGGTTGAAAAGGAAAGAAACGCCACGCGCGGTTCCATCCCCAAACGCCTTGCCGCCGCCGCAGACCCGCGTGCAATGCCGGCGAGTGTGGCGGCATCCGGCCTTTCATGAATGGCGGTATCAGCCACCAGCACCGTGCCTGCTTGGCGCGAGATGATGATGGAAACGCCAAAGGCAACGCGCCCCGGCACGGGGTCTATCGCCATGCTGATGCCTTCAAGCGCGGCGGAATAGGAACGCGTGGTGCCGGTTACCACCGCATCTGCCTCACCGGTTGCGACCATGCAGGCCGCAAAGACATTGCGGTCCTGATTGACCAGGCGCTGGCAATCGCGTTGCAAAAAGCCATCACGCTGGCGCTTGCCGTAGAGAAACTCAGCATAGCGCCGTGTGGATTCAGAAATCCGCGCATTCTGAATTTCAATGCCATCGGGCAGGGGAATACCGATGGCATTGGCGACAGCCGTGATACGATCTTCCCGTCCCACCAGAATGGGCGTACCATAGCCCGCATTGCGAAAGCCAATCGCGGCGCGGATCACCTTTTCTTCCTCGCCTTCCGCGAATACCACGCGCTTCGGGTTCTGCCGCACGCTTTCCGCAATGGCTTCCAAGGCACCAACAGTCGCATCCAGGCGGTTCGCCAAATCCCGCCCGTAGCGCTGCAAATCGGGCAAGGGTTTGCGAGCCACGCCACTTTCCATTGCGGCCTTGGCAACGGCGGGTGAAACGCGCGAAATCAGCCGCGGGTCAAAGGCATTGGGGATGATGTATTCAGGCCCAAAGCGCAGCGCCATGCCGGCACCCGCGCCGGAGACTTCCTCCGGCACATCTTCGCGCGCCAGCATCGCAAGCGATTCGGCAGCGGCGATCTTCATCGCGTCATTGATGGTGGAAGCGCGCACATCCAGCGCGCCGCGGAAGATGAAGGGAAAGCCCAGCACGTTATTGACCTGGTTCGGGTAATCCGAACGCCCGGTCGCGATGATGCAATCAGGCCGCGCGGCGCGCGCCTCATCCGGCGTGATTTCCGGATCAGGATTGGCCATGGCGAAAATGATCGGCTTCGGCGCCATGGCGCGGATCATCTCCGGCGTCAGCGCGCCCTTCACCGAAAGGCCAAAGAACACATCCGCGCCATCAAGCGCCTGCGTCAGGGTGCGGGCGGAAGTCGTCACCGCATGGGCGGATTTCCACTGATTCATCCCTTCCTGACGGCCACGCCAGATCACGCCCTTGGTGTCGCACAGGATCACATTCTCGGGCCGCATGCCCATCGCCTTCACCAATTCGGCACAGGCGATGGAAGCAGCACCTGCGCCATTGATGACAAGCTTGGTCGTTTTCAAATCGCGCCCGGTCAAATGGCAGGCATTGATCAGGCCGGCGGCGGCGACAATCGCCGTGCCATGTTGGTCATCATGAAAGACTGGAATATCCATCAATTCGCGTAGGCGCTGTTCGATCACAAAGCATTCCGGCGCCTTGATGTCTTCCAGATTGATCCCGCCAAAGGTGGGGCCCAGATAGCGAACGGCATTGATGAAAGCGTCCGGGTCTTCGGTATCCACGCAAAGATCCATGGAATCCACATCGGCGAAGCGCTTGAATAGCGCGGCCTTGCCTTCCATCACGGGCTTCGAAGCCAGCGCGCCCAGATTACCAAGGCCCAACACCGCCGTGCCATTGGAAATGACCGCGACAAAATTACCCTTGGAGGTATAGTCATAAGCAAGGGTCGGGTCGCGATGAATATGCAAACAGGGCTCCGCCACCCCTGGCGAATAGGCCAGGCTCAAATCCCGCGCGGTGATCAGCGGCTTGGTGAGCCGGATTTCAAGCTTGCCGGGACGGCCTTCCCGATGCATGGCCAGCGCTTCTTCGGCAGTGACGCGCGCCGTGCGCGTATCCTCAACCGGCGTTTTTTTCGCGTCATCCATTCCTGTCGTTACCCCTCAATTGAACCCCATCATGCCGGTTTGTGCCGCGCGCCGCGAGGCCCCAGCTTCGCAGGCGCAGCAATTACGCGTTAGACCCGCCGGACATTCCAGGGATAGGGCGATGAGCCCTGCAGAATCCCCGTGATATTGCGCCGGAAGGCGGTTCTGATCCTGAATTGGCCGAGCGGAATGAAGGCAGCGTCTTCCAAAGCATGACGCCCAAGCTGTGCGGCGATTCGCTTCTGCTCGGCCTCATTCGGCGAGAATAGCCATGACTCCGCCATGGCTTCGGCCTGATCACTTTTCCACCAGCCAAACCAACCGCCCGTGCCCTGGCCGCGCACCAGGAAGGAAACGGCGGGATTGGCCCAAGCCGTTGCCCCGCCGGTGGTGTGCAGGATGGACCAACCACCGCGATCCACTGATTCGCGATTGCTGCGGCGCTGCACCACCGTGCCCCAATCGCTTTCCGCCAGTTCGATATTCATGCCAATCCGCTTCAACCGATCCGCAGTCACTTGGCCGAGCGGGCCGATATCCGGGAAATCCGTGGGATTGATCACGACAACGCGCTGATTGGCATAGCCCGCTTCGCGCAGCGCAGCGCGGGCGCGGTCCAGGCTGCCCGGCATCATCGCCTCACCCAAATCCTCGTAATAGGGTGTTTCGCGCGGCCAAAGGCTGCGGCAGAGATCCCAATCGGTGCGGTCATCCCCACGCGATGCACGCATGTAATCTTCCTGCAAGACCGAAAGCCTGACAGCGCGGCGGATGCGCACATCATCAAAGGGCGGGTGAAGGTTGTTCATCCGCATCACGGCAAGCCGCCCGCCCGTATCGGACACTTCTCGGCGCACATCACGCGCGCGGGCAAGCAAAGGCTGCAAATCCGGATGCGGCCTTTCCCACCAATCAACCTCGCCATTCTGCAAGGCTGCCGCTGCGGTCGCGGGGTCGGGCAGGATATGCCATTCAATGCGCCGGAAATGCGCGATCTTCGCCCCTGATGTCCAGGAAGGCGTTTCCTGGCGCGGCTGATAGGCGTCAAACTTCTCATAAACCACACGGCTGCCGGAATTATATTCGCCGGCAATGAAGCGATAAGGGCCGGAGCCGATCATTTCCGTAACACCGCGATTGGGATCGGTCTCCGCCAGGCGTTCGGGCATGATGAAGGGCACGGATGAGTCAGGCTTCGCCAAGGCATCCAGCAGCAAGGGAAAGGCGCGCTTCAGGCGGATTTCGATGGTGCGGTCATCCACCGCGCGCCATTCATCCACCTGGCGGATCAGCAATTGGCCGAAGGGCTCACGCGCGCACCAGCGCTTCAGGCTGGCGATGCAATCACGCGCGCGGACCGGTTCGCCATCATGGAAGCGCAGCCCCGTGCGCAGCGTGATGCGCCAGCGCTTGCCGTCATCCAAAACCTCGGCCCCTTCGGCCATTTGCGGCTTTGGCTTCAATTCAGCGTCCACGCCATAAAGCGTGTCAAAGACATGCCAGCCATGATTGCCGGTCACGGTTGCGGTGGTGAAGACCGGGTCCAGCACGCTCAGATTGGCTTGCGGGACGAAGCGCAGCGTTTGTGCGCGCATATCTTGCGCCACCACGGGCGCGGGCAGCGCCGCCGCCGCGCCCATCGCCAGGACGGACCTGCGGCTGATACCGGTTGCTGTCATTGGAATCTCCTCCCTGTCAGGTCTTGTTTCGGGCAGTCTGGAGCCTCTTGCGCCAATGCGCCAGCCCACGCGTTTGGCGCTGGCGCCGCCCGCCTGTATCCTTCCCGCAATGCCCCCTGCCCAAGTCCCAACAGGCCCGATTCCGGATGCCGCCGGTGCCACACCCGCCATGGCGCAATGGTTCGCCGCCAAGGCCGCGCATCCGGATGCGCTGGTATTTTTCCGCATGGGCGATTTTTACGAGCTTTTCTTCGCCGATGCCGAAGCCGCCGCTGCCGCGCTCGACATCGCGCTGTCCTTCCGGGGGGAACATCGCGGCCAGAAAGTCGCCATGTGCGGCGTGCCCGCCCATGCGCATGAAAGCTATCTGGCGCGGCTGATCCGCCAGGGTTTCCGGGTTGCCATTTGCGATCAGATGGAAACGCCGGAACAGGCCAAGGCGCGCAAGGCGCCCACCATCCGGCGCGATATCACGCGGTTGGTGACGGCGGGTACAGTCACGGAGGAAACCCTGCTGGAAGCGGCGCGCCCCGCCTGGCTTTTGGCTTTGGCACCCCTTGAAGATCGGATCGGCGCCGCTTGGCTTGATGTTTCAACCGGCGCTTTTGGCACGGAAACCCTGCCGCGCGCGGATATCCAGGCCCTGCTGGCGCGGCTGGAACCCGCCGAAATCCTGGCGCCGGAAGGGGTTTTTGAAGGTGAAGTGGCCGCGCGCATTACCCCGCTTGACCCGCCCCGCGATGCTGCCCGACGCCTTGCCGAGGCTTTTGATGTCTCAACCCTGGAAGGTTTTGGCAGCTTCAGCGCCGAAGAAATGGCCGCCGCAGCCATGGCGGTTGATTATGTGCGCGCCACCCAGGCCGGCGCCTTGCCGCGCCTGGCACCGCCCAGCCCCATGGGGGGGCGCGGCTTGTTGCAAATGGATGCCGCGACGCGCCGGAGCCTTGAAATCCTGAAAAGCGAAAGGGGGGAGGCGCGGCATTCCCTGCTTGCCGCTGTGGATCGCACCGTGACCGCCGCCGGGGCGCGGGAATTGGCGGCACGGCTGGCCTCTCCGCTGGCCGAAGCCGCACCCATTCTGGCGCGGCATGAGGCAGTGGGCTGGATGCTCGCGGCACCTTCCGAACGGGCGGCACTGCGCGCTGCCCTGAAGGGCTCGCCCGATATGGCGCGGGCCTTGGCGCGGCTATCGTTGGATCGCTTCGCGCCGCGTGATCTGGCCGCAATCCGCGATGGGCTGGCGCGGGCTGAGGCGATTGCAGCCGCACTTGATGCCGCCGGCGGCCTGCAACCCGCGTTGATCGAGGCAGCACGCGGCGCGCTGGTGCCTGAAGCCTCACCGCAAGCGGAATTGCAGCGCGCCTTGGCCGAAACCCTGCCGGCACGGCTGGAAGATGGCGGGTTGATAGCGCCCGGCTATGACGGCGAATTGGATGCGCTGAGGCGGCTCCGTGATGGCGGGCGGGATGCCATTGCCGCGCTGCAATTGGATTTGGCGCAGGCCTGGGGTGTCGCGGCTTTGCGTATCCGCCATCATCAGCAATTCGGCTTCCTTGCGGAAATGCCTTTGGCGGCGGGCGAGAAATTGCTCCGCGCCGCCATCCCCGAAGGCCCCAATTGCCCGATCCATCGCCAGACCATGTCCAATGCCATGCGCTTCACCTGCCCTGCTTTGGCCGAGCTTGACCGCAAGGTGGCGGAAGCGGGCGATCAGGCCGCGCGGCGGGAACGCTTGGTCGCGCAGCATTTGCGCCGGCTTTGCCTGAATGGGGCGCCCAGCATCGCGGCGGCAGCAGCGGCGATGGCGGAATTGGATGTGCATGCGGCCGCTGCCGAACTGGCTGCAGGCGGCGGTTGGTGCCGGCCGGAAATCACCGAGAAGCCTGATTTCGCCATCAAGGCCGGGCGTCATCCGGTGGTGGAAGCCGCCCTTGCCCGCGCGCGCGGCCCGGCCTTTGTGCCCAATGATTGCGATCTATCGGCGGGGCAGCGGCTTTGCCTGCTGACCGGGCCCAATATGGCCGGCAAATCCACCTACCTGAGGCAAAACGCGCTGTTTGTGATTCTGGCCCAGGCCGGGCTTTTCCTGCCCGCCGAAGCTGCGCGGCTTGGTCTGGTGGATCGGCTATTCTCCCGCGTGGGTGCGGCGGATGACATTGCCGGCGGGCGATCCACCTTCATGGTGGAAATGGCCGAAACCGCTGCGATATTGAACCAGGCCAGCGCGCAATCCCTGGTGGTGTTGGACGAGGTCGGGCGCGGTACCGCCACCTGGGATGGGCTGGCGATTGCATGGTCGGTGCTGGAAGCCCTGCATGACCGTATCCGCTGTCGCACCATTTTCGCCACGCATTTCCATGAATTGACGTCGCTCGCGGCAAAATTGCCGGAACTGACACTCGCCACCATGCAGGTGCGTGAATGGCGCGGGCAGGTGATTTTCCGCCATAGTGTCGGCCCCGGTGCCGCCGAGAAATCCTGGGGCCTGCATGTGGCGAAGCTGGCTGGCGTGCCGCGAGAGGTGCTGCGCCGCGCTGAGGCTGTGCTGACCTCGCTCGAAGCCCGCGCCAAGGGGCTTGACCCCCTGGCGGAGGAGTTACCGCTTTTCGCGCGCCCCGGACCTGTCGCCGCGCCTTCCCATCCGGCGCTGGAAGCGCTTGCAGGGCTCGATCCCGATACACTCAGCCCGCGAGAAGCGCAGGAGTTTCTCTACCGCGTTAAATCGCTTTTGGAGACTGTCGCAGCGCCGTCGGACAAGTTAGTGTGAGGGGGATGAGTCTGACCCAGGCAACCCCCGAAACCGCCTCCCTGCCGCATCGGCGTGGATCGCCGCACCCCGGCATTATTCCTGAACAACCCTTGGTGCTGGCGTATTTGCTCGCAGAATTGCTGCCGGAAGGGCAGCCCATCCCACGTGATGCGGCGCTGGCGCTGCTGCGCCGCCATTTGGGCCGCATTCAGGCGCGTGTGCAGGAAGCTTTTGAAGCGCGTGAATTATCTGGTCTTGCCGCCGCGCGCTGGTTGGCTGCGCTGACCGATACGTTGATGGTTGGCATCCACCGCTATGCCGAAGCGTTGCACCCGCCTGATCGTGGTGAGAAATCCCATGCCTTGGTGGCGACCGGCGGCTATGGCCGCGGTGTGCTCGCACCTTTTTCTGATATTGATCTGTTGTTCCTGACCGACAACAGCATGGGTCCGCGGGGCCGGAAAGCGGTTGAGTTTATGCTCTATCTGCTCTGGGATCTGGGGCTGAAGGTTGGGCATGCGACGCGATCGCGCAGTGAATGTCTTCAGGAAGCGAAGCGCGACGCGACCGTGATGACCGCGCTTTTGGATGCGCGGCTGGTCGCGGGCGATCCGGCGATTTTCGCCCGCTTTGATGAGGCGTTTCGCACCGCGCGTGCGCGCGCCGGGCTGAAGCCTTTTCTGGAAGCGAAGCTTGCCGAACGGCAAAAGCGCCATCGCCGCTATGGCGATAGCCCTTATGTGGTCGAACCGCATGTCAAGGAAGGGCGCGGCGCGCTGCGCGATTTGCAAACGCTTTATTGGCTGGCGCGCTATGCCTTCAATGTGCAGCGCATGCCGGAATTGGTCGGGCCTGACAGCCCAGGCGGAGGTTTGCTGACAGCGAGTGAAGCGCGTGCCATTCGTCGCGCCTGGGATTTTCTGTGGACCGTGCGCTTTCATTTGCATCTGGTGACAGGCCGCGCGGAAGAACGCCTGACCTTTGATTTGCAGCCGGTGGTGGGCGCCCGCATGGGCTATACGCGGCGCGGGCTTCAGGATGGCGTTGAACGCTTCATGAAGCATTTCTTCCTGACCGTGCGGGACGTGGCGCGCTTCACGCGCATTCTGGAACCGGCCATCATGCGCGCCGCCCTTGGCCGCCCTGCCGTGCTCCCCGCACCTGACAAGGCACTGACCGAAGCGGGTTTTGCCTTGGCGGATGGCAAGATCATTGCCGCCCCGGGTTTTGATTTCACGATCGAACCCGTGCTGATGCTGCGCATCTTTCGCCTCGCTCGGGATCGCGGCTTGGATATCCACCCGCTTGCCTTCCGCGCCATTATTCGCCATGCGCGGCAACTCGCACGCTTGCGCGGCGATCCGGCGGCGAGTGCGGAATTCCTTGATATCCTCTCCGGCAAGGACCCGCATATTTGGATGCGGATGTTGAATGAAGCCGGGTTGATCGCAGCGCTTTTGCCTGATTGGCAGCGCGTGGTCGGGCTGATGCAGTTTGATACCTATCATGTCTTCACCGTGGATGAGCATACCATCGAAGCCATTGGCGTTTTGGGCGCGATGGAACGCGGTGAGCTCACGGAAATTGCCCCGGTCGCGAGTGAATTGATCGGCCAGGTGCAATCCCGCCGGGCGCTTTATGTCGCGATGCTGCTGCATGATGCGGCGAAGGGCCGCGGGGGTGATCATTCGGAATTGGGCGCTGAATTGGCGCTGCATGTCTGCCCCGCCCTTGGCCTGACGCCTGAGGAGACTGAGACGGTTTCCTGGCTGGTGCTGCATCATTTGCTGATCAGCGAAACCGCCTTCCGCCGCGATATCGAAGACCCCAAGACCATCCTGGACATTGCCGAGATTGTGCAAAGCCCAGAACGACTTCGGCTGCTGCTGGTGTTGACGGTTGCTGACATGCGCGCGGTCAGCGCCAAGGTCTGGAATGGCTGGAAGGCGACCCTGCTGCGCGAACTTTATTGGCGCGTGGCCGAAGTGCTGGCTGGCGGGCTTTCCGTGCCGGAACGTGATGTGCGCGTGGCACGCGCCAAGGATGCGGCGGCGAAATTACTTGCTGGCCATTCGCGCGCGGCAGTGGATCACTACCTTGGCCTTGGTTATCCCGGCTATTGGCTTTCCTTTGATTCTGAGACCCATGCGCGCCATGCGGCAATGATTGAAGAAGCGCGCGTTACCAAGGCACCGCTGACGGTGCAGACGCGCGTTTTGGAGAATCGTGCCGTGACTGAGGTCACGGTCTATTGCACGGACCATCCCGGCCTTTTCAGCAAAATCGCCGGCGCCTTGGCGGTTGCGGGTGCCAGTATTGTTGACGCGCGCATCCATACCATGACG
Organism: Roseomonas sp.; assembly: GCA_044356015.1. Taxonomy (GTDB): domain Bacteria; phylum Pseudomonadota; class Alphaproteobacteria; order Acetobacterales; family Acetobacteraceae; genus Neoroseomonas. The sequence goes on along the minus strand of JBIKXA010000004.1, from coordinate 21,044 downwards.
GATGGCATGGCGCTGGATACCTTCTGGGTACAGGATTTCCAGGGTGGCGCCCTGGATGCGCCCCATCGCCTGGCGCGGCTTTCCGTATTGGTGGAACAGGCACTTTCGGGGAGCCTCAATCTCCGTGATGAAATCCGTAAACTGAAGCGCGAACCGGCAAGGCTGCGCGCCGTGACCGTGCCGCCGCGTGTGGTGATAGACAATCACGCTTCCAATACGCATACGGTGATTGAGGTGAATGGCCGCGACCGGCCCGGGCTATTGCATGATGTGACCGCGGCGATGAGCGATCAGGGCATGCAGATTGCGTCCGCCCATATCACCACCTATGGGGTGCGCGCGATTGACGTGTTCTATGTGAAGGATGTTTTCGGCCTGAAGGTTGAAAATGACCGCAAGCTCGCCGGGTTGCGCGCCGCGCTGGAAAAGGCGCTGGTGCCGCCGGAGACAGAAGCGAAGGCGGCGATAGGATGAGCGAGGGTTTCAAAAGCTTCGCCGAATTCTGGCCCTATTACTTGAGCGAACACGCCAAGCCCGTAACGCGCGCGCTGCATTTCGCGGGTACCGGTGCGGGGCTTTTCCTCGCTTTCGTCTCACTGATTTCGGGCAATTATTGGCTGCTGCTGGTGGCGCTGATCTGCGGCTATGGCCCGGCCTGGATTGGGCATTATTTTGTCGAGAAAAACCGCCCCGCCACCTTTCGCCATCCGCTTTGGTCACTGATCGCGGATTTTCGGATGTTCTTCTTCTTCATCACGGGGCGACTGGGCGCGGAGCTTCGCCGGCACGGATTGGGCTGAGAACCCCACTCCGCATCGAGTGCCAGTTTCCAACACGCCGCCAGCCTTATAGAGCCTTCAGATTGATCGCCGTCGGCTTGCCGCGTTCCTCGGCCACATCAAAGCTGACCTTCTGGTTTTCCTTGAGCCCCTGCATTCCCGCCTTTTGCACGGCGGTGATATGCACGAATACATCCTTGCCGCCCCCATCGGGCAGGATGAAGCCAAAGCCCTTGGTGGCATTGAACCATTTCACAGTGCCATTCGGCATAACGCGAGCCCCTTTGTTATGGCGGCGGCGGCGCCACCGCGTTTTCCGGTTTTCCCGGACGGGCCCGATAGCGGTCGGCAGGCCGACCACTCGGCAAGGCACGGCACGAAAATCCCATGAAAACCAGACAATTTTCACCCCCGCCGCGTCAAGCTTTTTGCGCAAGCCAGGCACGGATTTCCACATTATGCTCGCCCAGATCGGGGGCGCGGCGGGAGATGCGCGCCGGCGTGCCCTCCAGCCGCAAGGGCGGCGCCAGATGCTGGATCGGCCCGCGTTCGGGGTCTTCGAAAACCTGCGCCAGGCCGCGCGCCTGGCCCTGCGGATGCGCCAAGGCTTCATCGTAGGACAGCACGGGTTCTGAGGGGATGCCGGCCTTGCCAAGCGCCGCCAACCAATGGGCGCTTGGGCGGGCTGCCAAAATTTCCTGCAAAATCCCGATCAGCGCCGCGTTATTCGCGACACGATCGGCATTGGTCTTGAAGCGCGGATCGGTGGCCAGTTCCGGGCGTTCTATAATGCCACACAGCGCCTGCCAGAATTTCTCCTTGGAGGCGCCCAGCGTGATATAGCCATCAGCGGTCTGAAACACGCGATAGGGTGCCGATCCGCGATGCAATTGCCCAAGCCGCGAAGGGCGGGTGCCATGGGCGAAAACATGCGCGGCTTCATAAACGCCAAGCGCCACGCCCGCTTCGAACAGGGATTGATCAATGCGCTGGCCCTGCCCGGTTTTTTCGCGCGCCTGCAAGGCGGCCAGCACGGATAGGGCGGAAAACATCCCCGCCGTCACATCGGTAATGGCGATCGGCAGGCGATAGGGCTCACCATCCGGCGGACCATTGCCGGCCATCAGGCCCGACATGCCCTGCGCCATCATATCGAGGCCCCCATGATCCGCCCAAGGCCCGGTTTGGCCAAAGCCTGAAATCGCGCACCAGACCAGGCGGGGATTGGCAGCACTCAGCGCCTCCCACCCCAGCCCAAGCCGGGCCAAAGTGCCGGGGCGGAAATTTTCCACCAGCACATCGGCGCGCAGCGCCAATTGGCGGACCAGTTCGACATCCTCGGGCTGTTTCAAATCCGCCGTGATGCTGCGCTTGTTGCGGTTCCAAACCGCGAAGGGCTGGCTGCGGCCATCCACAAAGGGCGGCATGCGCCGCGCATCATCGCCGCCATCGGGGCGTTCCACCTTGATGACATCCGCACCCAAATCACCCAGCAGCATGGCGCAATAGGGGCCGGAGAGGAAATTCGTGAGGTCCAGAACAATCAGCCCATCCAGCGCAGCGGTCACGGTCATGCATCCCTTCGATTGCTGTTTGTGGCGCGTCGCCGCCTTAACTCTGTCGCGGTGATGCCGCCCTGGCCCCAGTTATCCGGATCAAGTTCTTCAATGAGCACAACAACATCCTCCGCACGTTTACCGAGCGTTGCCACCAGCAAATCTGTCACCCCGGCGATGAGTTCGGCTTTCTTTTCCGGTGATGTCGTTGGTTCTCTCTTCGCAAGCGTGATTGTCACAAGCGGCATAGGCTTCGGCTCCTGCCGGGGCGGGGTGTGTCGGAAGGCAAAAGCCTCGACAGGCGGCGAAAGGCTGTCAAGCAGCGCAAGCTGGTTGGGCCTGGGCCGCATATGCGTCGCAGAAACAGTTGCTTCCCATCAGAATTGCTGTCGCCATCATCGCCAATCCGGCTTCGAAAACAGCACATCGCCGCATTGAACAAATAAGGAACAAATACGTCTTATTCCCAACTAATCCATCCCACGGTAGCGAGTGGTGAGAGCGGGTGCGCAGGATCAGTGGAGAAAACAGCATGCCCAAGAAAAAATCAGCGATTGATCACCTGAATAGCGGACGCGTGCCGCATATCGTTCATATGATTCCGCGCGGCGCGCCTGGCTATGCGGAAGCCAAGGGCGGCGCCATGGTCGTCTCCAGCCCCGCCGAGGTGGATGCCCTCATCCGGAAGCTACATTCGGGCGAGGTCATCACGCTGGATGATCTCCGCGCCGCACTCGCGCGCCGCCATCAGGTGGCGGTGGCCTGTCCGGTCTCGACTGCCATTTTCGCCAATATGTCAGCCCGTGCCGCCGAGGAACGCCGCGCGCTTGGCGTGCCGCCGGAAGAACTCACACCCTGGTGGCGCGTGCTGCGCAAGGGCGGCTTTCTCAACCCGAAGCTACCTGGCGGTGTTGAAAGACAGGCCACGCTGCTGCAGGCAGAAGGCATCCGCGCCTCGCCGCTTGGCAAGCAATTGGCTGTCCATGACTACGAAGCGCGCCGGCCTGACCGCCAAATTGAGAATGACTGATCGCCAGAAAGGATCAGGGCGCCAACCGTTTGGCGCTTGACCGCGCGGGGCTGGGGCGTTTCAACGGCCCATGGCCGATTCACCCCCGCTTCCCCCCGCCCTTGCCAGCCTGCTTGGCTCCGCCGGGCTGCTGACCGAACCGCCTGATCTGGCCCCCGCTTTGGCCGATTGGCGGAGCCTGTATCAGGGCCGGGCCTTGGCTTTGCTTCGCCCTGCCAATACGGCGGAATTGGCCGAAGCGGTTAGGCTTTGCGCCGGCGCTGGCATCGCCATTGTGCCGCAGGGGGGCAATACCTCCATGGTCGGCGGCGCCACGCCGGATGCTTCGGGCCGGGCCGTGATTGTCTCACTGGCGCGCATGAACCGCATCCGCGACCTCGACCCGATGGATATGACCATGACAGCCGAAGCGGGTGTTGTGGTGAAAACCGCGCAGGAAGCGGCTGCGGCTGCGGGCTGCCTTTTCCCCCTCAGTTTCGGTGGCGAAGGCACGGCGATGATTGGCGGCGTGCTCTCCACCAATGCCGGCGGCAACAATACCGTGCGCTACGGCAATGCGCGCGAATTGATGCTGGGGCTGGAAGTGGTGCTGCCCGATGGCAGCATCTGGCATGGCCTGAGGCGCCTGCGCAAAGACAATACCGGCTATGCTTTGCGCCATGTTTTTGTGGGCGCCGAGGGCACGCTTGGCATCATCACCGCCGCCGTCCTGAAGCTTTTCGCCCGCCCCCGCGCCAATGAGGTGATTTTCGCCGCCGTGCGGGACGCCGAAGCGGCACTTGGCCTGTTTCGCCGCTTTCGCGACAATGATGAAAGCGCGATCCGCGCCTTCGAATACATGTCCGGCGATGGCGTTGACCTGACCGTGCAATTGATCCCCGGCGTGACGCGGCCCCTGGCGGAACGCGCGCAGCATTACGCGCTGATTGACCTGGCCTCCACCAGGCCAGATGCGGATTTGCGTGGTCTTGCGGAACAGGTCCTGGCGCCAGCGATGGAGCAGGGCGAAGTGCTGGATGCCGTGCTGGCGGAAAGCGAAGCGCAGCGCGCCGCCCTTTGGCGGATTCGCGAAGAACACACCGAAGCGCAGCGCAAGGCCGGGGCTTCGGTGAAGAATGATGTATCCGTCCCCGTCTCTCGCGTGCCGGAGCTGATCGAACGCGCTTCGGAAGCCTGCCGCAAGCTGATCCCAGGCATCCGCCCCATGCCCTTCGGCCATATGGGGGATGGCAATATCCATGTGAATCTGGTGCAGCCCGAAGGCGCCGATCCGGCGGGTTTCCTGGCGCGCAGCCATGACATCATGGATTGCGTGAATGAAGTGGTGCGGGAATTGGATGGGTCCTTCAGCGCGGAACACGGGATTGGGCAACTCAAGACCGATATGATGGAAGAATGGCGCGGGGGCGCGGAGCTTGCGGTGATGCGGCAGATCAAGGCAGCGCTTGATCCCAAGGGGCTGATGAATCCCGGCAAGGTGCTGCCCTGAAGCCGCTTTCGGCATTGGCGCCAAGCAGGTAGGGTAGCCATGCCGATGACCCTGCTCGACCGCTATTTGTTCCGCCAGCTTGCGCTGGCCCTGCTTGCCGTAACGGTGGGGCTGGCAGCGCTTGTCTGGCTGACGCAATCGCTCCGCTTCATTGAATTGGTGCTGGATCGCGGCTTGTCGCTTGCGGTATTTTTCGAATTGACCAGCCTTTTATTGCCGTCCTTCTTTTCGGTCATTCTGCCGATCACGACCTTTATTGTGATGCTGTTCGTGCATTTGCGCCTGGCCGGCGACCGCGAATTGGTGGTGATGCGCGCCGCCGGGCTGTCCAATTGGCAAATCGCGCGTCCCGCCTTGGCGCTTGGGCTTTTGGTGGTGGCCGTCATGGCCTTGTTGAATTTCTGGCTTGTGCCGCTCAGTCACACCGCCTTCCGGCAATGGCAGTTTGAAATCCGCAATCAGCTGGTCGGCGTGCTGGTGCAGGAAGGGGTGTTTTCCACAGTTGGCAGTGATCTGACCGTCTATGCCCGCAAGCGCGATCCGGATGGCACGCTGCGCGGCATTATGGTGCATGACCAACGCGAAGCCGGCGGGGCAGTGACCATCCTGGCGCAAGCCGGGCGCATCGGGCAGGGGCCGGATGGGCCGCGCGTGACGCTTTATGATGGCGTGCGCCAGCAGATGGAAAAAGGCGCCGCCGGCGCGCCGCCGCGGCTGACCGTGTTGAGCTTTTCCGAAAACAGCGTTGATCTGGCGCGTGTCGCGCGCAGTGAGGAAACACGGAGCCGCGACAGCCGGGAGCGTTCAATCACGGAACTGCTCTACCCTGACCCAACGGAGGGCTTGCGCCCGCGCGATATCAGGCGTTTCCGGGCAGAAGGACATCAGCGCATCGCAAGCCCATTGACGGCATTTTCCTTCGCCTTGGTCGGCTTGGCTGTGGCATTGACCGGACAATTCCGACGCCATGGCGGCGGCGTGGGCGTGGTGCTTGGCATCGGCATCATGGTTGCGCTGCTGGCGCTTGGCCTGACCATCAGCAATGCGGCAACGCGGCGCGACGGGCTGATCTGGCTGATCTGGCTGCATGCCATCCTGCCGGGCGTGATGTCCGCCTGGTGGCTGGCCGGCGCCCCCGGCCTGCCGCGGAAGGCGCCCCCGCGTGAGGCGCTGCCATGACCTTGCCTATCACGCTCATGGCCTATGTGGCGCGGCGTTTTGCCGGCATGGCGCTGCTGATGGTGCTGGCGCTTTCCATGCTGGTCGCGCTGTTTGACCTGATTGAATTGCTGCGCCGCGCAGCGACCAGGCCTGAGGCGAATTTTGCGCTGGTGTCGCAGATCGCGGCACTCCGCATTCCTTATGTCGCCATGCAGATCCTGCCCTTTGCCGTGCTGCTGGGCGGCATTATCGCGTTTTGGCGGCTGACGCGGTTTTCCGAATTGGTGGTGGCGCGCGCGGCGGGCATTTCCGCCTGGGGCTTTCTGGCTGGGCCGGTACTGGTGGCGCTGCTGCTCGGGCTTGGCGCAAGCCTGGCGCTTTCGCCCTTGTCATCGGCGATGTTGGCGCGCGCCGAACGGTTGGATCAGCTTTATCTTCGCAATGTCGGCGGCATCACGGCTTTGGCCGGTGGCAGGCTTTGGTTGCGGCAGGCCGATGACGGGCTGCAACCCCAAGGCGTTGCCATTATTTCGGGCCGACCGATTGTAGCGCGCGAATCGCGCCCCGATGAGGCGCTGCGCCTCGCTGAGGTCAGCGTATGGCGGCTTTCGGCGGAAGACCGCCCCTTGGCGCGCATCGAAGCGACAGCCGCCTTGCTCCAACCCGGACGTTGGCGGCTTGATGGCGCCTTGATTTTTGGTGCAGATCGGGTGGCGAGCGCGCCGCAAAGCCTGGATTTCCCGACCGAATTGACCCCAGAAAGGATCGAGAATTCCTTCGCAAGCCCCGATACGCTCAGTCTTTGGGCTTTGCCGGAATTCATTACGGTTCTGGAAAATGCTGGGTTTTCCGCCATTCGCCACCGGCTGTATTTTCAATCCCTGCTGGCTTTACCGCTGCTTGCCATCGCCATGGCGCTGCTGGCGGCTGGGTTTTCCATGCGCTCGGCCCGGCGCGGCGGTGTGGCGCGCATGATCGCGGGCGGGGTCAGCGCGGGCTTCGCACTTTTTGTGCTGGACAAGATCACCGGCGAATTTGGTGAAGCTGGCACTTTGCCTGTGGTATTGGCGGCTTGGGCGCCAGCAGGCGCAGGATTCCTGTTGGCGGCAGCATTGCTGTTGCATCTTGAGGATGGTTAGGATGCTCCGCCGGGTCCCTACAATTTTTTGGGTGTTCTTGATCGCTTTTGCGCCGGTCGAGGCCTTCGCGCAAGCAACGCTGCTGCCGCCGATCACCACGCCCGCACCTGTTGAACCGAGCCTGCCTTCGGGAGCCCCTGCAGCGGCGCCCGCACCCGCCGCGCCGGCGCAGAATGCGCCGGTCACCTTCACCGCCGATGAAGTGCAATACGACCAAAACGCCGCGCTGGTGGTGGCGCGCGGCCGGGTAGAAGCCTTCCAGGGTGGGCGCATCCTGCGCGCGGATGAGCTGACCTATAATCGCAACACAGGGGTGGCTACGGCGCGCGGCAATGTGCAGTTGATTGAAGCGGACGGTCAGGTTTTCTTCGCGGAAAACGCGGTCTTGTCCAATCAGATGCGTGATGGCGTCTTGGAAGGATTGCGCGGCTATCTGCTGCAAAACGGCCGTATCGCGGCAAGTGGCGCGCGCCGCACCGATGGTTCAATCTTCGATTTGGCGCGGGTTGTCTATACGGTTTGCGACCCGTGCAAGGATGACCCTCTGGCGCCGCCCATTTGGCAATTGCGCGCGCGTACCGCCACCTTGGACCGCACGGAACAGCAAGTACGCTATCGTGGAGCGTCGCTCGACATGGCCGGGGTGCCGGTGATCTGGCTGCCCTATTTCCAGCATCCGGATGGGTCCGCCGCACGACAATCCGGCTTCCTCAGTCCCAGCTTCGGCGTCACCAAATATCTCGGCGGATTCATCGAAACGCCCTATTACTGGGCCATTGATGAAAGTCAGGAATTGGTCCTGCGGCCCACTATCTCGACGCGTGTCGCGCCCAATCTTGGGCTGGATTACCGGCGACGATTCAACACTGGTGAGGTTGAGGTGTTGAGTTCTGCCGGCTATCTGGATGGTCGCGACGGTACGGAAGAAGGCTTTGCTGGCCACATCTTCGCCAAGGGCCGCTTTTCGCTCGATGAAACCTGGCGCGCCGGGTTCGACCTCAACCGCGCCAGTTCCGAACAATACCTCCGCATCTATCGCTACGGGGCACAGCGCGTTCTGCCAACAACGCTTTTCACCGAAGGCTTTTGGGGGCCTGAGGGTTTTGCGCGGTTTGATGCCCGCGCCTATCAGGGGCTGCGGCGGACCGATGATATCAGCCGCATCCCCCTCGTGCTGCCCAATATTTACGCCGATTGGGAATCACCGGAAGACTCGCTCGGTGGGCGTTTCACCCTGGATACGTGGAATTTCGCTGTCTTTCGCGGTACCGGCACCAGCACCCGCCGCGCAGCAACGCGTATCGGATATGCTCTGCCACGCATGGATGATCTGGGCGGCATCTGGACGCTGCGCGCCCAAAGCGATCTGGCGGCCTATGATTTTGAGGATATCAACCTTGCCCCCAATTTCGCGAAGGGGGCTGCCAATGGGCAAAGTACTGCTGCGAATATCCGCGCGGCATTGGATTGGCGCATGCCCTTCCTGCGCGATGGTGGCGATTGGGGCCGCCAAGTGATTGAACCGCGCGTCCAATTGGTGACCGGCCCCATGACTGGCAGCCAATACCGGATCCCGAATGAGGACAGCATCGTGTTCGACTTCACCGATGCCAATCTGTTTTCGCTGAACCGCTTCACCGGGCGTGATCGGCAGGAAGGCGGCACGCGCGCGGATATGGCGCTGCGTGGCGCCTGGTTCCTGCCGGAAGATCGCCAGCTTGAAGCCGTGGTCGGGCGATCCTTCCGCGTTCAGGAGGATGGCGGTCCCTTCTACCCCTATAGTGGCCTGGAAAATCGCGCTTCCGATTGGGTCAGCCGACTGACGTTTCGTCCAAGTTCCTGGTTTGATCTGACGGGTCGCGCCCGCCGCGGTGGGGAGAGCTTCGCCGCCCGCGCCTATGATGTCAGTGCCACGCTGCGACCGACCGATGATACAGGCTTCACCCTGGGCTATTTGCAGGCGCCGCCTACGCCCTACCTCAACCCTGTGACGCAGCGTGAGGAAATCTATCTGGGCGCAAGGCAGCGTCTTGGCTTTTGGCAATTCAGTGCCTTTGGCCGCCAGGATGTCCAACTCAATCGCCCGGTATCCGTTGGTGTTTCGGCAATGTATGAGGATGAGTGCTTTATTTTTGAAACCCGTTTCGTCAAGCGCTATGCTGAAGACCCGGCGACCGGCGATCTCTTTCCCGGGGCCACGGTGTTGCTGTTCCGCTTTGGCTTCAAGACCATCGGCGATTTCGGATTGAGGGCCCTATGAGCGATTGCGCCACCCACTTCGCCACAGGCGGCAAATTTGGTGCGTTTTCCGCTCACCCTCGCGCATCGAAAACGCAGGCTGAAGTTTTGTTTGGTCGCATTTTCTGAGGCGCCAAGTGATTCCACTTGGCTCGAAAATGCTTTAAGGAGGCAAGGATGTTCTCCTTGAACTTTTCCCGAAAACTCCTTCTGGCGCTAGCGCTGCTGGCGGCCATGCTCGTGCACGGCGCCCCAAAGCCTGCCTTGGCGCAAGCCACGCGCGGCAACGTGAACAGCATCGTCGCCGTCGTGAATGGCGATATTGTGACGCGAAGCGAAATCGAAAGCCGTCGGCGCCTGCTGGCGCTTTCCGCCGGCATGACCGGGGATGCCGGCGCGCAGGGTGGAGATCAGATCCTGCGGCTGTTGATTGATGAGCGGCTTCGCATTCAGGAACTCAGCCGTCGGCGCATTGCGGTCACAGATCAGGATATCGCAAGCTCGGTCACCAATATCGAAAGCCGCAACGGCCTGCCGCCAGGTGGCGTGGTCCAGAATCTGCGCCGCGCAGGCATTGAACCGCGCGTGCTTTATGATCAGATCCGCGCGCAAATCGGCTGGGCGCGGCTGTTGCGCGGCATGTTGGGCGAACAGGCGAATATCCCCGATGCCGAGGTTGAGGAATTCCTCAATGCCCAGCGCGCCCGTACTGGTCAGCCGGAATTCCTGGTCTCTGAAATCTTCATTCCGGTTGAAAATCCGGGCCAGGAAGCGCAGGTGCGTCGCTTTGTGACCGATGTCATCCAGCGCCTGCGTCAGGGCGTGCCCTTTGCCATGGTTGCAGCGCAATTCAGCCAATCGCAATCCGCTATTCAGGGCGGCGCGATGGATTGGATGACGGCTGATCGTTTCGACCCCGCGGTCGCCAATATCCTTCGACAGATGCCCGAGGGCGCCATCAGCAACCCCATCCGCGTCCCCGGCGGTTTTGAGATTGTGCAGCTGCGCGACAAACGCACATTGGGCCGGGACATGGCGACCATTCTCACCATGCGCCAGGTCTTCCTGCCCTTTGAAGGTCAGGTGAACCCGCAAGCGCCCACCGCGCAGCAATTGGCGCAGTTGCAGCGCGCCCAGACGCTGTCCGATCAGGCCCGCGGCTGTGAGGCGATGGATGCCGCCGCGCGCGGCAGCCCACGCCCAGCCGATCCTGGGCCGGTGCGGCTGGACAATATCACCCCGCCCGAATTGCGCGATCTGCTGGGCAGCCTGCCGATCGGGCGCGCGACTCAGCCGATCATCTCCGTGGATGGCGCGCTGATTTTCATGGTGTGCGCGCGTGAGACCCGAAATTTGGCAGAAGCCAATCCCCAGCAGGCGCGCGAAATCCTGCTGCGGGATCGGGTTGAGTTGCTGTCCCGCCAATTACAGCGTGATTTGCGCCGCCGCGCCCAGATTGAGATCCGCACGAGCAACGCCGCGCGCGCGGGCTGATGGCGTGACGAAAGTTGAGCTACCCAGCCTTAGCGATACCATCGCGCGGCATGGGTTGGATGCGCGCAAGGCACTTGGCCAGCATTTCCTGCTGGACCCTTCGATTTGTGCGCGAATCGCGGGGCTGGCGGGTGATCTCGGGGGCCGGCATGTGCTGGAAGTGGGGCCGGGGCCGGGCGGGCTGACGCGCGCCTTACTCGCCACCGATGCGGCTTCTGTGCTGGCGGTGGAATTGGATTCGCGCGCCGTCATCGCCTTGCAGGAATTGGTCGCTGCCTATCCGACGCGGCTTCGCGTGCTGGAAGCCGATGCGCTTGGCGTGGACCCGGCCGAGGCCCTGCCCGCGCCGCGTCGTATCATCGCCAACCTGCCCTATAACGTGGCCAGCCCCTTGCTGGTACGCTGGTTGCGCGGCGCGGCGGTGCTGGAAGGCATGACGCTGATGTTCCAGCTTGAAGTGGCGGAACGCATCACGGCAGCCCCGGCCACATCCGCCTATGGCCGGCTTGCGGTGCTTTCCCAATGGCGCTGCCGTTGTGATTTGCTGATGCGCCTGCCACCTGGCGCCTTCAGCCCGCCGCCCAAGGTCTGGTCCGCTGTTGTCGGTTTTGTGCCCCATGCGGAAGACCCGCCGCCCGCGCTATTTGCCGCCATGGAAAAACTCACCGCCGCCGCGTTCGGACAGCGGCGCAAAATGCTGCGCGGGGCGCTGAAGACGCTTGGCGGGGCTGAGGCGCTATTGGACCGGGCCGGCATCGCCGGGGATCGGCGGGGGGAGACGCTTACAGTGGCAGAATTCGACCGGCTGGCGCGGGCTTTGGCGGCGCGCGATTAGACCCAGCGCCTGACGCGCTTGCGATACCCCTCATAAGCGGCGCCAAAACGTGTGCTCAGGTAGGCTTCTTCCTTCGTCACCACCAGCCGATCCAGCGCCAAATGGCAGACCAGCAGCGCAAGCCAGCCCCATAAGTCGCCCCAGCGCAGAGCAAAGCCCAGCACCACCACCAGAAAGCCAAGATAGATCGGGTTGCGGCTGAAGCGGAACGGCCCGGTGGTCACGATGGCCGCATCGGGCTTGTCCGGTCTTGGGTCATTGCCCGCCTTGACCAGCGCCAGCAACGCCCAGCCGATCAGCGCCACACCCAGAAAAATCACCAGCACGCCGTAATCGGGCAGAGGCGGGCCGAGCAGCACCGGGAAGAAAAGATGCGCGAACCAAGCCAGCGCCAACACGCCCCCCACCAGCACGGGTGGCGGCAGGCGCACGCCAGGGCCGTGATCTGCTTCGGTCATGGCTTTTCCTCCGGCAGTTTCATCCAGGGGGGTGGTTGCGGCGTAACGCGCACCCCGCCCGCCATCAGCGCCCCCTTATCCAGCCATTCCAACCGCAGCAGCGCCATACCCTGCGCGCCGTGGCTGGAGCGCATCTCCCCGGCCTCAGCGCCATCCGGCGTCAGAATGGGGGTGCCGCGTTCGGGCGCGAGGCCTTCAATCGCCACCAGCACCAGGCGGCGCTTGAGCAAGCCGCGATAGCGCGTCCGCGCCGTCAGTTCCTGGCCCATATAGCAGCCCTTGGTCCAGGAAATGCCGTTGAGTTCATCAAAGCCGCCTTCCAGCAGCACGGATTTCTCGGCCTCCATATCCTTCGACCCATCCGGCAGGCCAAGGGCCAGGCGATGGGTGGCGTAATCCTCGGCGCTGGCATTCGTGGGCAGGCCAGCGGGCGAAAGCACGCGCCAGCCAGCCTCAGGCAGGCGCGGGTCGCGCGCGACCAGCCCTTCAGGTGGCGAGCCTTCGCCCCAGGCGGCATGAACGCACCAATCCGCCGAGCCATTACGCAAAGCCACCTTGGCGCGTAGTTTGAAACGTGAAAGCCGCTGGATCAGCATGGCAAGCTGCGCCGCTTCCACATCCAAAAGCAGCACATCGCCCGAGGCGATCACGAAGAAATCCGCGAGCCACTTGCCTTGCGGCGTCAGCAGCGCGGCCCAGAGCGCCTGATCCGCCCGCGCCTTGGTCACATCATTCGAAATCAACCCCTGCAGGAAGGCGACACGGTCCTCCCCCGAGATCTCCAAAACGGCACGGTCTGGCAGCAGCGCGATGTTCATGGGCTAAACCTGTGTCGGGAGGGGCGCCGCTGCAACCTCCCCCTCGGGCGCGGGAAGTGGTAAGGGCGCCCCGTGCGCATTCTTTTCATCTCCTCCACCCGCATTGGCGATGCGGTGCTGTCCACCGGGCTGCTTGATCACCTGGCGCGAAAGCACCCGGAGGCACGCTTCACCATTGTCTGCGGGCGGGTGGCGGAGGGCGTGTTTCGCCGCATGCCGCGGCTTGATCGGCTGATTGCGGTGGAAAAGCGGCGCTATTCGCTGCATTGGCTGGAAATCTGGGGCGCGCTCGCCCTCACGCGTTGGGATTTGGTGGTTGATTTGCGCGCTTCCGCCATTGCCTGGCTGCTCTGGACGCGCGAACGCCGGGTGATCCAGGGCGGGCGACGGCCCGGCCATCGGCTGGCGCATCTGGCGGCATTGTTGGGGGTGAGCCCCCCGCCTTTGCCCGTGACCTGGACCGCGCCGGAAGATAATGCGCGGGCGGCGGCGCTGCTGCCGGAAGGCCGCCCCTGGCTGGTGCTGGGGCCGACCGCCAATTGGCACCGCAAGGTCTGGCCGGCGGAACGCTTTGCCGAATTGGCGCTGCGGCTGACGGCGCCGGATGGGGCACTGCCCGGCGCCGGGATTGCCATTCTGGGCGGGCCGGGGGATCAGGAACGCAGCATGGCGACCCCCGTTCTGACCGCGCTGCCCCAGGCGCTTGACCTGGTGGGCAAGCTGGACCTGCCTGAAGTGGCAGCGGTGCTCGCGCGTGCGGCGATGTTCATTGGCAATGATTCTGGCCTGATGCATCTGGCCGCCGCCGCGGGCGTGCCCACGCTTGGCCTGTTTGGACCGACCCCTTCCGATGAATACGGCCCCGCCGGCCCCAAGGCGCAGGCCGTGCTGGCCGATGGCCCACCCGGCCAGGGCGCGATGGAAGATTTGCCCGTGGCGCGGGTATTGGAAGCCGCCAAGGCGCTGCTCGGCCTGTCCGCTGAGGTGCCGGCGTGACGCCGAAACTCTCCATCCTGATCGTCGCGCGGAATGAGGAAGCGCGGCTGCCCGATTGCCTCGCCTCGGCCGCTTTCGCTGATGAGATTGTGGTGGTGCTGGACCGCACCACGGATGGCAGCGCCGCCCTTGCGGGCGCATCGGGCGCCAAAGTGCTGGAAGGCGCCTGGGAATTGGAGGGTGATCGGCGCAATGCCGGCATCGCCGCCTGCACCGGCGATTGGATTCTGGAATTGGATGCGGATGAACGCGTGGATGGCGCGCTTGCGGCAGAAATCCGCCGCGTGATCGCGACCAGCACATTCGCCTGGCATCAGGTGCCCGTTGATAATTACGTGGGCGAAAGGCTGCTGCGTTATGGTTGGGCCGGGAGTTTCGGCACCACATCGGTTCCTCGCCTTTTTCAGCGCGGCGCGAAACACTGGCGCGCGCAGCGTGTGCATCCGGGGCTGGATTGGCAGGGCAAGCAAGGCCCGCCAATCAAGACCGGCGCGCTGGTGCATCTGGTGGATCGCGATATTTCCGACATGCTGCGCCGGCTGGACAAGTATTCCTCGGCCAAGGCGGCGGATCTGATTGCGTCTGGCGATATCGGCACGCTCAGCGCCAATCTGCGCCGGTTCGTGAGCCGCGCCTTCAAATCCTATGTCTCCCGCAAGGGGTATCGTGAAGGCGCCTGGGGGGTGGTGCTGGCCTTTTGCACTGGCGCCTTTCCCTTGCTGTCCTATCTGAAGGCGCGGCTGGAACCGGAACGCCATGGCGGGCGGAAGCCATGAGGATTGCGCAGGTCATGGCCGGCGCCCCGATTGGCGGTGCTGAGGCTTTTTTCGAACGCGCGACCATCGCCTTGCATCGCGCTGGGGACCAGGTGCTGCCGGTAATTCGGCGCGACGCGGAACGTGCCGCTAGGCTGCGCAAGGCGGGCTTGCAGTCAGTTGAATTGTCCTTTGGTGGCGCGTTTGATTTTCTCACCAAGCCGCGGCTGCGGCGCGCCTTGCAGGATTTCAAGCCTGATGTGGTGATGGCCTGGATGCAGCGCGCCGCGCGCTTCACGCCTGAAGGCCCCTGGGTTTTGGTGGGGCGGTTCGGTGGCTATTATGATCTGAAGTATTTCCGCCATTGCGATCATCTGGTGGCCAATACGCATGATCTGGTGCGCAACATTGCAGCACGGGGCTGGTCGGCAGAGCGCGTGCATTATTTGCCCAATTTCGCTGATGATTTCTCCGGCGCGGTACCCGCTGATCTGCCCGCGCCATCCAGCACGCCGAAGCTTTTGGCCATGGGGCGGCTGCACCCGAATAAGGGTTTTGATGTGCTGCTGCGCGCCATCGCGCTGCTGCCGCGCGGGCATGTGTATCTGGCAGGCGCGGGGCCAGAGGAAGCAGCCTTGCGCGCCTTGGCGGTAGAACTTGGCATCACGGAGCGTGTGAGTTTCCTCGGCTGGCGGCGCGATATCGGTGCGCTTTTGGCCGCAGCCGATATCTTCATCTGTTCATCGCGCCATGAACCGCTCGGCAATATCGTGCTGGAAGCCTGGTCTGCGGCAAAGCCTGTGATTGCCGCCGCAGCGCAAGGCCCAACGGAATTGATCAACGATGGCGCCGATGGGCTGTTGGTGCCGAAGGAAGACGCGCCAGCGCTTGCGGCGGCCATTGGTATGCTTGCTGAAAACCCTGTCCGAGCCGCAGAACTTGGCGGGGCGGGGCGCGCGCGCTTTGTCGCTGAATTTGCAGAAGCACCGGTGATGGCGCGCTGGCGGCGCTTGCTGGCCGAATTCAAGCCTGTGGGAAGGGCGTAGCGCCATGTGCGGCATAGCAGGGCTTGCGCTCCGCGCAGGCGCCACACCCTCTGCCACGGTGTTGGAAGCGCTCACGCGCGCGCTTGCGCATCGTGGGCCGGATGGGGCGGGGCATCACGTTTCCGGTAGTGTTGCACTCGCCCATACCCGCCTTGCCATCATTGATCTTGCCACTGGTGATCAGCCGCTTTTTGCCGGCGCCGCCGCCCTGGTGGCCAATGGCGAGGTTTATAACTACCGCGAATTGCGCAGCGATCACGCGCTGCCGGCGGCCACGGCTTCGGATTGTGAACCACCCTTGCATTTGTATCGCCGCGATGGCGCGCGTTTCGCGGATTTGCTGCGCGGCATGTATGGCATCGCCATCCATGATCGCGCGGCGCGGCAGGTGCTGCTGGCGCGTGACCCTTTCGGCATCAAGCCGCTCTATATCGCCGAAATCCGTGATGGCATTGCCTTTGCCTCCGAACCACAGGCGCTGATCGCCACCGGTCTGGTCACGCCGCAACTTCATCGCCCTGCTTTGCATGAAGTGCTGCAACTGCAATTCACCACGGGCGCCGAGACCATTTTCCAAGGCATCAGCCGCGTCCTGCCTGGTGAGACCATCACCATCGCCGATGGCCGCATCATTGCGCGCGAAAGGCGCGCTGCCTTGCCGGTGGAAGGGCCGGAAATTATCTCGGAAGAAGCGGCACTCGCGCGGTTGGATGCAGCGCTGATGGAAAGCGTTGATCTGCATCAGCGGAGCGATGTGCCCTACGGCATGTTCCTTTCGGGCGGGACGGATTCCGCCGCCGTGCTGGCGGCCATGGCGCGCATCAATACTGCGCCCGTTTTGGCTTTCACGGCCGGCTTTGATGTTCCCGGTGCGGCGGATGAACGTGAAGCCGCCGCCATAGCGGCGCGTGCTGCCGGCGCGCGGCATGTACGCGTGGACATCACGCGCGATATGGTTTGGCGGCATTTGCCGGAAATCGTCGCCTGCATGGATGATCCCGCTGCCGATTACGCCATCATCCCAACCTGGTTTCTGGCCCGCGCCGCGCGGCAGGAAGTGAAGGTGGTGCTGTGTGGCGAAGGCGGCGATGAGCTGTTCGGCGGCTATGGCCGGTATCGTGCCGCGATGCGTCCCTGGTGGCTGGGTGGCAAAACCATGCGCGGCCATGGCGCTTTTGATCGGCTGGATGTGCTGCGCGAATCCCTCACCGGCTGGCGCGATGGCATTGCCGCCGCGGAAGCCGCCGCCGCGCTGCCGGGCCGGTCCCGCCTGCAAGTGGCGCAAGCGACCGATTGCGCCGATTGGTTGGCGCATGATTTGCTGATCAAGCTTGATCGTTGCCTGATGGCGCATGGGGTTGAAGGCCGCACGCCCTTCCTTGACCCCGGCATGGCCGCTGCCGCCTTTCGCCTGCCGGATAAGCTGAAGATTCGTGATGGGCGCGGTAAGTATCTGCTGCGCCAATGGCTCGCGAAGAATTTTCCAGCCAGCGAGCCCTTCCGCGCCAAGCAAGGTTTTACAGTACCGGTGGGCGCCTGGATCGCGGATGTGGCCGACAAGCTGGCGCCGCTGGTGGCGCGCCAGCCTGGCATTGCTGAAATCGCCAAGCCGGATCGCATCCTGCCGCTGTTTCGCGCGGCGGGCGGCAAGCGCGAAGGCTTCGCCGCCTGGCATTTGCTGTTCTATGCGCTCTGGCATCGGCGCCACATCCAAGGCGCCGCACCTTCGGGCGATGTTTTCGAAACCCTTTCCCAGAAGTGACGACAGGAAAACCCATGGCGAAACGCGGCGCATCGCGGCAGGCTCTTCGTATCGCGACCTGGAATATCAATAGCGTGCGGCTGCGCCTGCCCTTGCTGCAAAACCTGGTGACTGATCTGGCGCCTGATGTGATCTGCCTGCAGGAAACCAAATGCCCGGATGAGGCGTTTCCGCATGAGGGCATCGAAGCGCTCGGCTTCACGCATCGGCTGGTGCGCGGCATGAAGGGCTATAATGGTGTGGCGGTGCTTTCCCGCCTGCCCATCAGCTTGCGCGAAGATGATCCCGATTGGTGCGGCAAGGGCGATTGCCGGCATTTGGGCGTGATGCTGGATGCGCCTGGTGGGCCGGTGGAGCTGCATAATTTCTACGTGCCGGCGGGTGGCGATATCCCGGACCGCGCAGCCAATCCGAAATTCGGCCATAAGCTTGATTTTGTGGCCGAAGCCACGCGCTGGTTCGCGGGCCGAGGTGCCCGCCGCGCCGTGCTGGTGGGGGATTTGAACATCGCGCCGCTTGAACATGATGTCTGGTCCCACAAGCAATTGCTGGATGTGGTCTCCCACACACCCATAGAAGTTGAAGGGCTTTTGGGTTGGCAGAAAGCCGCTGGCTGGCATGATGCGCTCCGCCATTTCGTCCCCGAAGATGAAAAGCTCTACACTTGGTGGTCCTATCGCGCGCGGGATTGGCGCGCGGCGGATCGTGGCCGGCGGCTCGATCATGTTTGGGTCAGTGATGATCTGGCGGGTGGGCTCAAGCGGCATTTGGTGCTGAAGGATGCGCGTGATTGGCCGCAAGCTTCCGATCATGTCCCTGTCTTGGTAGAGCTTCAGCCATGAAACGTCGCCTTTTCCTGCTGGCCCTTTTGCCAGCCGCCTGCGCCGAGCCGCAGCAGGCGCCACCGGTCACGACTGCCCCCTTGGTGGAAGAACCCGAACAGGTTTTCGCCCCAGGCCCCATCGCCTGGGACAGGCTGAACGAGGACCAGAAGCGCCGCGCGCGGGACGCCATGCGGCGTCTTGGCTACGACATGTCGAGCGAGGAGGCGATCATGCGCCAATGGGCCGCCCTGCCGCCGGCCAAGCAGCGCTTTGCCATCCGTCGCCCGCCGCCCCCGCCCCCACCGCCGCCACGGGCGAGCACCAGGTCCCGCCCCGCAGCGCGCCCAGCGCCCCGCCCGACAACCGCCTCGCCGCGACGCTAAGCGGCACCTCGGCAGGCCGATTTATGCTTGTAACAGGTCGCGAAAATGGTCTTTTGCTGCGCCGCACATGCTTGACAGTGGCATCCCCCCCCCGTAAAGGCGCGACGGCTTCTGGCGAGGTTCGCCCGGGGAGCATAAGGTGACTAACCAGCCGGACCTTCATGAACGGTTAAGGCAAGCGCGGGCCCGCGAAGGGCTTGAAATTGGCCCGAACGGCCAAAAAGGCTTGCCGACAGGGCCATGGGGAATCGGGCTGCGTGCAGGGGTTGAGGTTGTCTCGGCGCTTGCGGTTGGGATTGGCATCGGGTGGGCACTCGATCGCTGGCTCGGCACTTGGCCTTGGCTATTCCTGGTGTTTTTCGTCATGGGCAGCGTCGCCGGGGTGTTAAATGTTTATCGGCTTTTCAACCCGCGTCGCGGTTCGCGCGTGACATGATGCAATAGACGAGGGGTTTGCCGGTGGCAAAGGAAGGCAAGACGATTGACGCGCTGAGTCAGTTCGAATTGACGCCCTTTTTGGGCTTCTTCGGGCAGTCTGTCGGTTTCAGCCAGTCCAATGCATTCATGCTATTGGCCCTTGGCCTGATCACGCTGTTCATCATGGCAGCTGCCGCGCGCGGCGCGATGATTCCGGGGCGGCTGCAATCGCTCGGTGAAGCCAGTTATGAATTCATTCAAGGCATGGTGACCGAACAGGTCGGCGATGAGGGCAAGAAGTATTTCCCCTTCGTCTTTGCCATTTTCATGTTCGTGCTGTTTGGCAACCTGCTTGGCATGCTGCCCTATGCCTTCACCTTCACGTCCCACATCGCGGTCACATTGACGCTTGCGGTGATTGTGTTCGTGACCGTGACGGTGATTGCGCTGATGCGCCACGGCATGCATTTCTTCAGCTACTTCTTCCCGGAAGGCGCGCCCGTATGGCTGGCGCCGATCATCATCCCGGTCGAGGTGATTTCCTATTTCTCCCGCGTGGTCAGCCTTTCCGTCCGCCTATTTGCGAATATGGTGGCGGGGCATGTGATGCTGAAGGTGTTTGCCACCTTCGTGGTCCTGCTGGGCAGCCTTGGCGCGGTTGGTCCCTTCGTGGCGGTGTTACCCCTCAGCGTGAATATCGCCCTTGTCGGGTTTGAGTTCCTGGTGGCTTTCCTCCAGGCCTATGTGTTCGCCATCTTGACGAGCATCTATCTCCACGACGCGGTGCATCTGCACTGACGGGCGCTGGGTGTTTTTCGGAAATCTGTTGAAGTCAAACGGAAGGAATGTGTCATGGAAGTTGCTGCTGCGAAGGCCCTTGGTGCCGGTATTGCCGTTATCGCGCTGTTCGGCGTTGGTCTCGGGATCGGCAATATCTTTTCCTCGCTGATCACCAGCGTCGCCCGCAACCCGGCCGCGCGTGATGCCGTGTTCCCGATCGGCATTCTGGGCTTCGCGCTGACGGAAGCCGTGGCGCTCTTCGCGCTGCTCATCGCCTTCCTTATCCTGTTCGCCTGATGCCTGGCGCCCTGGCCTTTTCTGGCTGGGGCCGTTTGGTTGCGGGGCGGGTTCCGTGCCATGCCCCGGACCGACGTTTTTTGGCCGCGAGAGGGTAAGCCGATGCGCCGAATACTGCTTGCAATGACGCTCAGCGCCATGCCTGCACTTGCCTGGGCCGCCAGTTCCGCCGGTGGTCCGCCGGTGGAAGGGATGCCTCAGCTTGCCTTTGGCCATCCGGTCCAGGGGCCATTGCTGATCGGTCAGATTGTTTGGCAGGTCATCATTTTCTTTGCACTGTTTCTGCTGATGGCCTTCGTTGCCCTGCCGAAGCTCGGCGCGGTGATCGAAAATCGCCGCCAGCGCATTGAAGGTGATCTGGAAGCCGCCCGCGCTGCCATGCAATCCGCTGATGCGGCGATTGCTGCGCAACGTGAAGCGACGCAAACGGCCCGTGCTGAAGCGCAAGCCGCAGTGAATGCCGCCATGCAAGCCGCCCAGCAGGAAATGGACGCCAAGGCGGAAGCCTTGAATGCGGCGCTCGCCAAGCAGATTTCCGAAGCGGAAGCCCGCATTGATCAGGGCCGCAAATCCGCGCTTGGTGCGGTGCGGCAAGTGGCTGGGGAGACTGTGGAAGCCCTGCTTGCCAAGCTCGGCGCTGGGGCTGATGCCGGCAAGGTTCAGGCGGCGGTCCAGCGCGAAGCCGCTGCCAGGGGGATTGCGTGATGGAAGGATCTTCTTCTTTTTTCGCCGATCCGAAATTCTGGGTCGCGGTTTCCTTCGTTCTGTTCTTCGTGCTGCTCGGCAG